>NZ_VTZO01000014.1:0-23901 GCF_008369545.1 Pseudocitrobacter sp. 73
GGTATCCCTACCGCGACATATGGTGTTTACAGTTATGATGTACAAACTTGCAGAACAACGCGAGAGCGTAATTACGCCTCTTTTCAGTGACTTAGTGGCATGTGGTTTTCCCAGTCCGGCACGCGACTACGTTGAGCGCGGTATCGATCTTAACGAGTTTATGGTGGCGCACCCCAGTGCGACCTATTTTGTCCGCGCGGCGGGTGATTCCATGATCGACGCCGGTATCGGCAATGGCGACTTGCTGGTGGTCGATAGCGCCAGAACTGCCGGGCATGGCGATATTGTTATTGCCGCGGTTGATGGCGAATTTACCGTCAAGCGCCTGCAACTGCGTCCGATCATCCAATTGGTGCCCTGTAACCCGGCATATGTGCCTATCCGCATCAACGAAGATGTGCCGCTGGATATCTTCGGCGTGGTGACGTTTATCGTGAAAGCGGCCTGCTGATCATGTTTGCGCTGGTGGATGTGAACAGTTTTTATGCCTCCTGCGAAACAGTGTTCAGGCCGGATCTCAAAGGCAAACCGGTGGTGGTGCTGTCGAATAACGATGGTTGCGTCATTGCCCGTAGCGCAGAGGCGAAGTCACTGGTCGCGATGGGAGAACCCTATTTTAAGCAAAAGGAGCAGTTCCGCCGTCACGGCGTGATAGCGTTTAGCAGCAATTATGAGCTTTACGCGGATATGTCAGAACGCGTGATGACGACCCTGGAAGCGCTGGCTCCGAAAGTGGAAATCTACAGTATTGACGAAGCGTTTTGCGATCTTACCGGTGTCAAAAATTGCCGTGATTTGACCGATTTCGGTCGTGAAATTCGCGAAACAATCAGTCAACACATGCATTTAACCGTCGGGGTGGGGATCGCGCAAACCAAAACGCTCGCCAAGCTGGCGAACCATGCGGCAAAAAAATGGCAGCATCAAACGGGCGGCGTGGTTGATCTCTCCAGCCTCGAAAAACAGCGTAAACTGATGGCGGCATTCCCGGTCAGTGAAGTGTGGGGCATCGGCCGGCGGATCAGCAAAAAGCTGGAAGCGATGGGTATTCATACCGTGCTGGATCTCGCGGATACAGATATTCGCTTCATCCGTAAACATTTTAGCGTGGTACTGGAACGCACGGTGCGCGAGCTGCGCGGCGAGACGTGTCTTGAACTGGAAGAGTTTGTGCCGGTGAAGCAGGAGATTATCAGTTCCCGTTCCTTTGGCGCGCCGGTAACGGATTACGACGATATGCGTCAGGCCATTTGTGAATATGCGTGCCGGGCGGCAGAGAAGCTGCGTCTTGAACATCAGTATTGCCGGTTTATTTCGGCATTTATTAAAACATCTCCGTTTGCCGCCGGGCAGCCTTACTACGGCAATAGTGCATCGGTAAAACTGCTGACACCTACTCAGGATAGCCGCGATATTATTCAGGCCGCGACGCGCTGTCTGGAGGTTATCTGGAAAGAAGAGCGACGCTATCAGAAAGCGGGCGTAATGTTGGGGGATTTTTTCAGCCAGGGCGTTGCGCAGCTGAATCTGTTTGATGACAATGCGCCGCGCGCGGACAGCGAAGCGTTAATGAGCGTGTTAGATGCCATTAATCACAAGAGCGGGCGCGGGACGCTCTATTTTGCCGGGCAGGGTATCGCGCAGCCGTGGCAGATGAAACGGGAACTGCTCTCGCCGCGCTATACCACGCGGCTGTCAGATATCGTGTGTGTGCGGTAGTGAAAACAGCTCAAGGGCGATCGCGGCGTCCACATGCCGGTTAAAGGCGTCGTCATCAATATCCGTCATTCCCAGTGCGTACATGCCATCCAGTCCGCAAACCAGCGCAATCAGCCGCCAGGCGATATGCTCGGGGCTGTCGCGCAGGGTAAACTCCTGCGCTGCGTGGCCCTGGCGGATAATCGCCGTGGTTTCGTCATGCCAGATATGCATGGTGAGAATATAGGCCGCCTTGATATCGGGATCTTTCGCGGCAATCAGCTGCGCTTCCCGCCAGAGGCGAATATAGGGCTCAAACCCGCCATCATCGCTGCCGAGCATCGAGCATAAACGTTCACGCCACGTGGCGCTTTCTGGCAATGGATTAGCATCCAGCAGAGTACGGGTTAAGCGAATAAACGCCTGGGCTTTGAGTTCGCCCGCCGAGGCAAAATGGTGATGGACCTGGCCTGTGGCAACGTTGGCTTCCGTGGCGATCCGTCTGACGGTCATTGCGGGGAAACCTTCAGCCAGCGCCACGCGCATCGCCGCCTGCATAATTTCTTCCCGTCGTTCGTCCTTACTCAAATAACCCATGATTTTTCGTCCTCAATAATCGCGCAACGAGTTTAACAAAAAGCTGGACAGTTGTTCAACTTTCCGTAGGATCGCGTTCTGGACGGATGTCCAACTTTAATAAATGAGGGAGAGTTATGTTTCGTCAGTGGTTAGCGTTAGTGATTATCGTGCTGGTCTATATTCCGGTCGCCATCGATGCGACGGTGCTGCATGTGGCGGCACCGACGTTGAGTATGACGCTTGGAGCAAGCGGCAACGAGTTACTGTGGATCATTGATATCTACTCGCTGGTGATGGCGGGAATGGTACTGCCGATGGGGGCGCTGGGCGACCGCATCGGTTTTAAACGCCTGCTGTTGCTCGGCAGCGGATTGTTTGGCCTGGCGTCGCTGGCAGCAGCGTTTGCGCCCGATGCCGGCTGGCTTATTGCGGCGCGCGCCGTACTGGCGATTGGTGCGGCAATGATTGTTCCGGCGACGCTTGCCGGGATCCGCACACTGTTTATCGATGCGCGTCATCGTAATATTGCGCTTGGCGTCTGGGCTGCGGTCGGTTCCGGCGGGGCAGCCTTTGGCCCATTGATTGGCGGCATGTTGCTGGAGCACTTCTACTGGGGCTCGGTATTCCTGATTAACGTCCCCATCGTGTTGCTGGTGATGGCGCTTTCCGCGCGCTTCGTGCCGCAGCAGCCGGGCCGACGCGATCAGCCGTTGAACCTGAGTCACGCCATTATGCTGATTGTGGCGATCCTGCTGCTGGTGTATAGCGCCAAAACCGCGATGAAAGGGCTGGTTACGCCGTGGATTATCGGCGGGGCGTTCGTCACCGGCGCACTGTTATTAACGATGTTTGTTCGTATCCAGCTTCGTGCGGCGAAGCCGATGATCGATATGCGTCTGTTCAGCCACCGCATTATTTTGAGTGGCGTGGTGATGGCGATGACGGCAATGATTGCGCTGGTCGGTTTTGAGCTGCTGATGGCGCAGGAACTGCAGTTTGTACATGGTTTCACGCCGTTCGAGGCCGGGAAATTTATGCTACCGCTGATGGTGGCCAGTGGTTTCAGCGGCCCGATAGCCGGTGTGCTGGTCGCGCGTCTTGGTCTGCGTACTGTGGCAACGAGCGGCATGGCACTGAGTGCACTGAGCTTCCTCGGGCTGTCGATGCTGGATTTCAGCACCCAACAGTGGCAGGCGTGGGGGTTGATGGTCTTACTCGGGTTTAGCGCCGCCAGCGCCTTGCTGGCGTCAACGGCGGCAATTATGGCCGCAGCGCCGAAGGAAAAAGCAGCGGCTGCCGGGGCGATTGAAACCATGGCTTATGAGCTGGGCGCAGGGTTAGGCATTGCCGTCTTTGGCTTACTGCTGAGCCGCAGTTTTTCCGCGTCCATTATTCTGCCGGAAGGGCTGACGGGCGATATCGCGGCGCGCGCCTCGTCATCGATTGGCGAAGCGGTTAAAGCGGCGCAAATCCTGACGCCGACGCTTGCCGAGGCCACGATTAATGCCGCACGTATCGCGTTTACCTTCTCGCACAGCGTCGCGTTAAGCAGTGCCGGGATGATGCTGTTACTGTTGGCGGTTGGGATGTGGTTTAGTCTGGCAAAAGCAGGTAAATCGTAAGAGAAGAAGAGGCTGCCGACGAGATGTCGGCAGCTTTGCGTGACGCTGTCACTTATCGCTGAGATCGCTCAACAGCACGGCAATACTCCTGCCGCCGATGGTTTGCTCAAGGGCAATCTTGACCACAATGGTGAGCGGTACCGAAAGCAGCATCCCCACGGGCCCAAGCAACCATCCCCAGAAGATCAACGACAGAAAGACCACCAGCGTTGACAGCCCGAGCCCGCGTCCCATAATGCGCGGTTCGAGGATATTACCGAACAGCAGGTTGATCAGCAGATATCCTGCCAGCACAATCAGCGCCTGATAAAACCCGCCAAAAACCAGCACCTGTAAAATCGGCGGGATCGCCGCCAGCACGGAACCGATGTTAGGGATATAGTTCAGCGCGAACGCGAGTAGCCCCCAGACAAACGCGAAACGTACGCCCAGCGCTTCCAGCATACCCCACGCCACCAGGCCGGTCACCAGGCTTATTGCCGTTTTCAGCACCAGATAATGTGAAACGCTGTCGATTGCCCGCTGGATCGCCGCCATTCCTTCTGTCGGTTTGACCATCAGTTGCTGGAGTTTGGCCGGAAGCTGCGGCACTTCCAGCAGCATAAACACCACGGTTAACAACAGAAGAAAAATCGAAGACATCGCGTTAGAGAGCTGTGTCAACAGGCTGGTGACAAAGGTCATCGCGGCGTTGGGGTCGATATATTTAATCAACTCATCAGCTGAGACTGTCACGCCAAAGCGCTCCAGCCAGGGCTGAATATTCTGTAGCGGCACCTGTAGAGACGAACGGTACTGCGGCAATGTGCGCGCCAGCTCGTTAAGCGAAGTGCCGAGTGACGCCAGCAGCAGGACGGCAACCATAATAATTAGGCAGATCAGTAAAGAGATAGCCAGCACGCGGGGAATGCGCCAGCGGGTCATCAGTTGCACGACCGGGTTAAGCACCACGGCGATAAACAGCGCCAGTACGAAGGGAACAATGATATCCGCCGCAAAACGAATACCCGTCAAAATGATGACCAGCATGCCCAGCATGATGACAATTTTTAATCCATTAAGCGTAATGATGGGCTTGGCCATAAGGGTTCCTGAAAAAAGTGTACAAAAAGCCTGAATATCATAATTGCGAACGGTCTGAGAAGGAACTCACTTAGATCTAATATTTATGGTAAAGATCTGAAAATATTTTGAGTTAATCAGAAGGTTGTGCTAAAAATTAGCTGTGTTTAACTACCGAGGACAATTTTTTTCCGCAACGAAGAGAAGCAATACCGCGGATAATTGTATTTTTATGGACAATCAGTTCAAAACTTTCATTTCCACTCACACCGCTGTTTTACCTACCTCCAGCTCGCTCTGTGCAGAGCAGCACTGGCGCAACGCGCTTTAGTCTATATCTTCTGCCTGAACTGACGCCCGCCGTCAGGACTCATTACAACCTGGATTTTACGGTTTGCACCTCGCTGTGAGCCGCAACGGAATATATTCTCAAGCAGGAGAAATAACATGTTTTACTGGATTCTTTTATCCCTTGCGATCGTCGCTGAAATTATCGGCACGCTGTCTATGAAATGGGCCGCTGTCAGTCACGGTTCTGCTGGCTTTATTTTGATGCTGGTAATGATTGCCATCTCTTATATTTTCCTTGCCTTCGCGGTTAAAAAAATCGCGCTGGGTGTGGCCTACGCCTTGTGGGAAGGTATTGGTATTTTGCTGATTACGCTCTTCAGCGTCATGTTGTTTGATGAAGCGCTCTCGGCGATGAAGATTGCCGGTCTGGCGACGCTGGTAGCGGGGATTGTGTTGATTAAATCCGGTACCCGCAAAGTGAAATCTCAGCCGGTGGAGGCTCAGCATGCAACAGTTTGAGTGGGTTCACGCCGCCTGGCTGGGGCTGGCAATCGTGCTGGAAATTATCGCTAATATCTTTTTGAAGTTCTCGGATGGTTTTCGCCGCAAATTCTATGGCGTGCTATCGATCTCCGCAGTGCTGGCGGCGTTTAGCGCCTTGTCGCAGGCGGTAAAAGGTATCGATTTATCCGTAGCCTATGCGTTATGGGGGGCCTTCGGGATTATGGCTACGCTGGCGGCGGGCTGGATCCTGTTTGGTCAACGCCTGAATAACAAAGGCTGGATGGGGCTCGGCCTGCTGATAATCGGCATGGTGCTGATTAAAATGGCCTGATGGCAGGGCGCTACGTTTGTCAGGCCTACGAAATGCACAAGCGTTGTAGGCCAGGTAAGCGTAGCGCCACCCGGCGCAAAGATTACTCTGTCGCCAGCGCTTCCAGCTTATCGCGAAAACCCGTCACCGAAATGGCCCGGTTATCCGCGCGCCAGCGATCTTTCGGCCCTGGTGCCGAACTCTGTACCGCAATCAATTGCCAGCCATTATCGGTTTTTAACATTAATGGCGAGCCGCTGTCGCCCGGTAGCGTATCGCACTGGTGCGACAGCACCGACGTTTGCGCCCATCCGGTGACCACGCAGTTTTGATGGCTGTACAGCGAATCAAGGTGATCTTCCGGGTAGCCAGATTGCGTCACTTTACGGTCCGCTGCCTTCAATGCGGCGGTGAGCGCGGCTTTATCGCCCTCAAACAGCGGCAGCGGCGTAATACCTCCCGGCGGATAGCGTAAAATAATTAAGCCAAAATCCCACGGCGCGGCGGCAGACGGAACAATCCAGCCATCGCCATCGGGTTTCAGGCGTTTACCAAGCGAAGGATCGACACGGCCTTCAATGCCGTGAATTTCATAACGCCAGACGCCTTTCTGGGACACAAAACGCAACGCGACCGCTTTATCCGGCTTGCCATTAGGCGGCGTCAGTAAACAATGTCCGGCGGTTAACGCCAGATGGGGCGAAATGAGGGTGGCGGTGCACAGGTTACCACTGACGGTTTCCAGTTGACCGATAGCATCCCAGGGGGAGTCTGTTGAATCGGTCACAAGGGTGCGATCGTCCTGACCGAAAAACAGCGTTTTGACATCTTTCGCGCTCATGCCGCTATCGCCGTCATCCGCATGTACAGCCATCGACAGCGCGCTCAACGATCCCAGTAAAACGAAAACAGCTCTACGCATATCACTCTCTGGTGGGGTAATTATGATTATAAAAAGTTAAACCCAATGTGATTACTATAGACGGGACAAATGAAAAGGGGGAGTAAAATCAGCGAACTACGCTCAGTAAAGGAAAAATCGCGTTGCGATCAGTGCGCAGACGATGAGTAAAGCCAGGATGAGCTCGAAACGATAGCGCCGCAACATCATTGCTCTCCAGGAAAAAATCGGCGCTGAAACAGCGCCGATTTGTCATCGGAACGATACGAACGGTGACGATTAGGCAGCAGGCTGAGCGGCTGGTTTAGCGGCTTCGTGTTTTACTGCTTTTTTATGGTGTTTTTTTGCTGCCTGGGCTTTCTGCTCAGCAGCAGCCGGTTTAGCGGCTTCATGTTTTTTATGTTTCTTAGCGGCTTGCGCTTTCTGTTCTACCGGTTTGGTCGCTTCGGTTTTAGCCGCTTTTTTGTGGTGTTTTTTTGCAGCCTGCGCTTTCTGTTCTGCGGCGGCTTTCTGATGTTTTTTGTGATGCATGGTTTTTGCCGGTGCAGCTTTAGCGGTTGCGGTAGCAGTCGGTGCCGGAGCAGCAGTATTTTCAGCAGCGAATGCAGCAGATGACAGACCCATAGCAGCGGCAACAACCAGAGCTAATACTTTTTTCATTCTCATACCCTCGAATTGGTTTTTTCATTCAACCCCACTGCGGGGCCGTTGAAAGAACTATATCCCTGAGTTATCAGGCTTTCCGTGAGTGATTGGTATCAGCGTGTAACCATATGTACAACGCCGAAGGAGACACCTCCGGCGTGAGTAGAATTACAGATAGCGGGCGGTGAGATGTTCGCGGAAATAGCGGCTGTTCAGGTCTTCGCCAGTCGCCTGCTGAATAAGCTGCGAGGTACCAAAGCGGCTACCGTGCTGCCAGATATTCTGGCGCAGCCACTCGAACAACGTGCTGAAATTACCGCTGGCAATACGTGATTCGAGATCCGGCATTGCATTACGCGCCGCATGCATCAATTGCGCGGCGTACATCGCGCCCAGCGTGTAGGAAGGGAAATAACCGAAGCCGCCGTCGGTCCAGTGAATATCCTGCATACAACCATCGCGGTAGTTCCCTTCCGTCGAGAGCCCCAGCCAGTGACGCATTTTTTCATCCCACAGGGCGGGAATATCATCCACTTCAATCTCGCCATCAATCAACGCGCGTTCAATTTCGTAACGCAGGATTACGTGCGCCGGGTAACTCACTTCATCGGCATCAATACGGATAAAGCCCGGTTTCACGCGCTGATTCCAGGCAACAAAGTTTGAGGCCTCAAAGGCGGGTTGCGGGCCAAACTGTTCAACAACCGCCGGAAGCAAATGCTGAAGGAAGGCATCGCTGCGCGCCAGTTGCATCTCAAAGAACAGACTTTGCGATTCGTGAATGGCGGTTGAACGCGCGTGAGACACCGGCTGGCCCAGCCAGTTACGCGGCAGATTTTGCTCATAACGTGCATGCCCGGTTTCGTGGATCACGCCGAAGAGAGCACTTAACAGGTCATGCTCATTATAACGAGTGGTGATGCGAACATCTTCCGGTACACCGCCGCAGAAAGGATGCGCACTGACGTCCAATCGACCAGCGTTAAAATCAAAGCCGAGACGTTTCATCGCTTCCAGCCCTAACAGGCGCTGATTTTCAACTGGGAACGGGCCTTGCAGGGCGATCAGCGTTTTGCTGGCCTGTTTTTCTACCGCGTTGGTTAACAGTTCTGGCAGCCAGGATTTGAGATCGCCAAATAACACGTCCAGTCGAGCGCTGGTCATATCGGGCTCAAAAATATCCAGCAGGGCATCATAGGGTGAGCAACCTTTGGCCTGCGCACGGATACGCGCTTCTTCCCGGCTGAGTTTAACCACGTCTTTTAGATTTTCCGCGAAGCCCTGCCAGTCGTTATTCGGGCGCTGCGTTCGCCAGGCGTGCTCGCAGCGGCTACCGGCCAGCGATTTGGCTTCTACCAGGCTTTCCGGCAACAGGGCCGCCTGCTGATAATGACGTGCCATTTCACGCAGGTTAGCCTGTTCGAGATCGTTAAGATTTTCCTGTTCCGCGTTGCGCAGCCACTCACCAACGTGCTTATCGGTCAGGATCTGGTGCTGCAACACGCCAAGTTCAGCCAGCGCTTCGCTACGCGCGTTGCTGCCGCCTGGCGGCATCATGGCAAACATATCCCAGCCCGCGATGGCGGAAAGGTGTGAAAAACGGGAGAGACGCTGGAAGGTGCGGGTGAGGTGTTGGTAGTTTTTGTTTTCCATAGTGCCCTGTTTTCTATAAGAGAGAAGGCGACACGCGCCGATAGAATCAGATCTATCACAGGGCGATAAGCGGGCGCAAAAAATTCGCGCCCGTCGCCATCAATGCAATCGTTTATGCAGCAACGTTCCAACCAGTAATGCCGCAACCAGCAGCAGGGCGATAAACGCGCCGACGCCATTCCAGCCGTAACGATGCCAGAACACGCCGCCCAGCGTACCGGCGATGCTGGAACCCAGGTAGTAGCTGAAGAGATAAAGCGATGATGCCTGACCTCTGGCACGTCGTGCACGTGGGCCTATCCAGCTACTGGCAACCGAGTGCGCGGCAAAGAAGCCTGCGGAAAACAGTAACATGCCGGGGAAGATGACCCACAGCGGCGAGAAGAGCGTCAGCAGCAGGCCGAGCAGCATGACGCCTGTGAAAAAGATCATCACCGGGCCGCGACCGTAGCGGGCCGTCATCATGCCAGCTTTCGGTGAACTCCAGGTTCCCGTGAGATAAGCGACGGAGAGCAGGCCAACCACGGCCTGATTCAGCGACCAGGGCGAGAGCATCAGGCGGTAGCCGATATAGTTAAACAAGGTAACGAACGCGCCCATCAGCAGGAAGCCTTCGACAAACAGCAGCGGCAGGCCGCGATCGTGCCAGTGCAGACGGAAATTGAGCAGCAGCGTTTTCGGGCGCAGGGAGGACGGGCGGAAATGGCGCGATTCAGGGAGGATCTTCCAGAACATAATTGCTGAAGCCAGCGCGAGGGCGCTGATCACCGCCAGAGCGATACGCCAGCCGAAGAAGTCGGTGAAAACCCCGGTCAGCAGGCGTCCGCTCATCCCGCCTATTGAGTTACCGCTAATATAGAGACCCATAGAGAAGGCGACGAAACTCGGGTGAATCTCTTCACTGAGGTAGGTCATGCCAACCGCCGCCACGCCGCTGAGTGATAAACCAATCAGCGCGCGCATGACGAGAATGCCGTGCCAGCTGGTCATCATCGTGGAGAGGAGAGAGCAACACGATGCCAGCAGCAGCGCCGTGACCATAACCTGTTTGCGGCCAATGGCATCGGAAAGCGGCCCGGTAAAGAGCAGCCCTATCGCCAGCATCGCCGTGGAAATCGATAGCGAAATACTGCTTCCCGCGGGCGAGATACCAAACTCATGTGACAGCACCGGCAGAATCGGCTGAACGCAGTAGAGCAGGGCAAAGGTCGCCAGCCCGGCGGAGAAAAGCGCGAGGGTAACCCGAATAAACTGAGGTGTGCCGCGAGTAATAAACTGGTTCGGCCTGGAAGGGGCATTGTCGCGGACGTCGATAGCCGGTTCGTTGTCTGCGGTGGTTGTACGGCTCACGGGGAGATCCTTGCGTAAAAACAAAAGGTAATAGAGATGTAGGTCACATAATTAGAGTAGGAAAACGCGAATATTCTGTCTAATATATTAATAATCTCAATTGATATGTAACAAATATGAATATCGAGCTGCGTCATCTGCGCTACTTTATTGCGGTAGCGGAAGAGCTCCATTTTGGTCGCGCCGCTGCCCGGCTTAATATTTCTCAGCCGCCGCTAAGTCAGCAAATTCAGATGCTTGAACAGCAAATCGGCGCCCGTCTGTTTGCCCGTACCAACCGCAGCGTAAATCTCACGGCGGCGGGAAAGCAGTTTCTTGCCGATAGCCGCCAAATCATGCTGCTGGTTGAAGACGCCGCCGCCCGCGCAGGGCGTTTGCATCATGGCGAAACGGGTGAGTTGAATATTGGCTTTACCTCATCGGCCCCCTTTATTAAGGCGGTATCCGATACGCTCTCGACCTTTCGTCGTCGCTATCCCGATGTCCATATCCAGACGCGCGAAACCAATACCCGTGAGCAGATTTCGCCGCTAACCGAAGGTTCGCTGGATCTCGGTTTGATGCGAAACACGCAGCTTCCTGACACGCTGGAGTGGGAGGTGATCCTGCATGAGCCGCTGCTGGCGATGATTCATCATGAGCATCCGTTAGCGAATCAGCGGGCAGTAAGTCTGACAGAGCTGGCTGATGAGCCTTTTGTCTTCTTCGATCCACACGTGGGAACGGGCCTGTATGACGATATCCTGGGCTTGCTGCGTCGCTATGATGTGACGCCGCGTATGACCCAGGAAGTGGGCGAGGCGATGACCATTATTGGCCTGGTGGCGTCCGGGCTCGGGGTATCAATACTCCCGGCGTCGTTTCGGCGTGTGCAGCTCATGGAAATGCGCTGGGTGCCCATCATTGAAAAGGATGCCGTTTCAGAAATGTGGCTGGTGTGGTCTAAACATCATGAACTTAGTCAGGCTGCCCAGCGCTTTAAGCAACAGCTACTGGCTGCGGCAAAGATAAGCACTTCTGACGAAAAAGCATGAAAAAATGTGCGGCGAATCACAAGGCTAAGGAAAAATTTGGCGTACCCCATTGAAGTCCTTCACCATAGCCCTGAGATTATTTCGAAGCGCGAAAATAAAGGGAGTCTACGGTGGTAGCGGACAGTCAGCCAGGCCATATCGATCAAATAAAGCAGACCAATGCGGGCGCGGTGTATCGCCTGATTGATCAGCTTGGCCCGGTGTCGCGTATCGACCTCTCCCGGCTGGCGCAACTGGCGCCGGCCAGTATTACCAAAATTGTACGTGAAATGCTCGAAGCGCACCTGGTGCAGGAAACTGAAATTCAGGAACCCGGCAGCCGCGGGCGTCCAGCCGTCGGTTTGATGGTGGAAACGGAAGCCTGGCACTATCTGGCGCTGCGTATCAGCCGGGGAGAAATTCACCTCGCGCTTCGCGATCTCAGTAGTAAGCTGGTGGTCGAAGAGCGTCTCGAACTGGCGCTTCAGGACCCACAACCGCTTTTGAACCGCATTATCACGCAAATCGATCAGTTCTTTATTCGCCATCAGGGCAAGCTGGAGCGTTTAACGGCTATCGCCATTACGCTTCCCGGAATCATTGATACGGAAAGCGGAATCATTCACCGGATGCCTTTTTACGAGGATGTGAAAGATATGCCGCTTGGGGAAACCCTGGCGGCGCATACGGGCGTACCTGTTTATATTCAGCATGATATCAGTGCATGGACCATGGCTGAGGCGCTGTTTGGTGCATCACGCGGGGCGCGGGATGTCATTCAGGTGGTGATTGATCATAACGTGGGCGCGGGGGTGATCACCGACGGTCGTCTGCTTCATGCGGGCAGCAGTAGCCTGGTGGAGATTGGCCATACGCAGGTCGATCCTTACGGAAAACGTTGTTACTGCGGTAACCACGGCTGCCTGGAAACCATCGCCAGCGTTGAGAGCGTACTGGAGCTGGCGCAGGTGCGAATGCATCAGTCGATGAGTTCGATGCTGCATCAGCAGCCGCTGACGGTGGAGTCGCTGTGTCTGGCGGCAGTTAAGGGCGATTTACTGGCAAAAGATATCATCACCAGCGTTGGCACCAACGTCGGGCGCATCCTGGCCATCATGGTGAATTTATTCAATCCACAAAAAATACTTATCGGTTCGCCGTTTAATCAGGCTGCCGATATCCTCTTCCCGGCGATCAGCGACTGTATTCGTCAGCAGTCACTTCCGGCTTACAGCAGGCATATCTCCGTTGAACAGACTCAGTTCTCAAACCGTGGCACGATGGCCGGTGCGGCGCTGGTCAAAGATGCGCTCTATAACGGATCGCTGCTGATTCGACTGTTACAGGGTTAACATTTTTTCACTGTCGCGCAAAAAATTGCGCTATCTCAAGCCGGGATTCTGGTTCATCACGTAGACTTTCACCACTTTAAATTATTTCTGGTCTGTATATTTCACCGGCATAACTGTGGAGTTAGTAATGCTTAACCGTTTCTTTATTACTGGTACTGATACTTCTGTCGGCAAGACGGTGGTTTCCCGTGCGCTACTGCAGGCGCTGGCAGCCAGCGGGAAACGAGTAGCCGGGTACAAACCTGTGGCAAAAGGCAGCAAAGAGACCCCTGAAGGGTTACGCAACAAAGATGCGCTGGTGCTGCAAAGCGTGTCATCGCTGGAACTACCGTATGATGCGGTGAACCCGATTGCCCTGAGTGAAGAAGAGAGCAGCGTCGCGCATAGCTGCCCAATTAACTACACGCTGTTGTCAAACGGGCTCGCCAGCCTGAGCGAAAAAGTGGACAACGTGGTG
Source organism: Pseudocitrobacter sp. 73 (assembly GCF_008369545.1). NCBI lineage: Bacteria > Pseudomonadati > Pseudomonadota > Gammaproteobacteria > Enterobacterales > Enterobacteriaceae > Pseudocitrobacter > Pseudocitrobacter sp. 73. The sequence continues at coordinate 13,438 of NZ_VTZO01000014.1, forward strand.
GTTGAAGGGACCGGCGGCTGGCGCAGTCTGATGAATGACCTGCGCCCACTTTCTGAATGGGTGGTTCAGGAGCAATTGCCGGTTGTGATGGTGGTCGGGATTCAGGAAGGGTGCATCAACCATGCGCTGCTGACGGCTCAGGCCATCGCTAACGACGGCCTGCCGCTCATTGGCTGGGTGGCGAACCGCATCAACCCCGGTCTGGCGCATTATGCTGAAATCATTGATGTGCTGAGTAAAAAACTGCCCGGGCCGCTGATAGGCGAGTTGCCGTATCTGCCGCGTCCTGAACAACGTGAATTGAGCCATTACATTGACTTATCCATGCTGAGTAGTGTGCTCACGGTAGATAGAATCCTGGCGTAAGGTTCGCGACAGCACTGACGCCAGCACGCAGGCAATCAATAAACCGGGCAGAACGCTATATTGCCCGGTCATTTCACAAATCATCAATGTCGACATGATCGGCGCATGTGTGGTTGCCGCCAGCAGCGTCGCCATGCCGCTCATCCCCAGTAAGACGGCGATTAACGGCTGATCGGGTAGCCAAATCCCACCCAGCTGCGCAAACAGCATACCCACTGCCATTCCCAGAAACAGCGTTGGCGTAAACACACCGCCCGGCGCGCCGGAACCGCTACTGGCGAGGATCGCCAATAGTTTACAAATGAATATCCCTGAAATAGCGGCAAGCAACGGCGGAGACAGCAGCGAGGCATGCACCACGCTGTAGCCATTTCCCCAGACCGCGGGCGTCAGTAGCGACAGCAGGCCAACAATCAACCCGCCGAGCGCCAGTTGCCAGGGCGGAGAGAGTTTCAGGCGCAAAAAGAGGTTGTGCGTGGCATTCATTAACCACATCAATAACGGGCCACATACGCCCGCCAGCAGACTGGTGGCGATAATTAACACGTAGGCTGTTACGCTGAGCGTTGCCGGTAGGTTGACGGTGTATAGAGGTTCGCTGCCGCCACCAATAAAATGTGTGGTCAGCAACGCGACAACAGCAGACACCACGACCGGGCCAAGCGAGGCCAGAATCAGCGTGCCAAACAGAATTTCAGCGATAAACAGGCTGCCTGCCAGCGGTGCGTGGTAGGCGCTCGCCATCCCGGCGGCGGCACCACAGGCAATCCACAATTTCCATTCGTCGCGTGCGGTAAATCGTTGAGCAAACCACGACGCCGCCAGTGCCGCCAGCAGGATCATCGCTCCTTCACAGCCAATTGCGCTGCCGCTGACCACCACCAGTAACGATGCCAGGGATTTTACCAGGCTGGCGCCATAATCAAATTGCCCGTCGGTGCGCAGCGCTTCCATGTAGTCCGTGGGCGCGTGAGGCCGTTGTTGATTTAATCGCTGCCAGCCCCACAAGAGCATTCCCGCCGCAAATCCACCGAGTGCAGGCGTCAGCACGCGCCGCCAGGCGGAAAGCCCCGTCGCGGCGTTAACGAGACTGCCGGTATCGTTGCTGAGGAATAGCCACTCCAGAAACAGCATGGCATGGCGAAACCCTGCGACGGCCAATGCGGCAAGCACGCCAGTAATGGCGGCAAACAGCAGACGACGTAGCATGGTGCGCAGATCGGGATAAGCGTGAAGACGTTGCATGAGCGGTTTCAACACAAAGAAGTTCAGGCGGCTATTTTGCGGGGAAAGCAGGGGAGATGCAAAAGCTGTGGGTGCGGATCCCCCTCACCCTAACCCTCTCCCACAGGGAGAGGGGACCGTTCGTGCCAGTGGTTAAGTGTGTGCGGTTTTCTCCCTCTCCCTGTGGGAGAGGGCCGGGGTGAGGGCTTAGTTCTCGCTATAAATATTCAGCGCCCGACGTGTACGCCCGGAGCTGAGGTAATCGGCAATATAATCCTGCGATATCTCGCCGTTATAGCGCCCGTCCTCATCGACAATCGGCATCCAGCTGGTGTTGCTCTCATAGAGTTTCGACAGCACCACGCGCAGGTTATCTTCTGCCTTGCCGGTGACGCGGAACGGGTGAATCAAGTCAGAACATACGCCGCTCGCCTGACGCGCTTCGCGGCGCTTCACAAATCCGAGCGGTTTGCCTTCCTCATCCACCACGGTCAGTGCACGAATGTCGTTGTCATCCATAATACCGAACGCTTCGGCAAGCGGCGTTGAACTGCGGGCGGTGATCGTCGGTTGCTGGTCGGTAACATCGCCTGCCGAGACCAGGAGCAGGCGCTTCAGCGTGCGATCCTGGCCGACAAATGAGCCGACGAATTCATTGGCCGGTTTCGCCAGCAACTCATCCGGGCTGGCGCACTGAACAATACGCCCCTGTCGGAATACTGCGATACGGTCGCCCAGTTTCAGTGCTTCATCGATATCATGACTCACCAGCATGACCGTTTTCTTCAGGGCTCGCTGCATCTCCAGGAACTGGTTCTGAATCACTTCACGGTTGATGGGGTCGACTGCGCCGAAAGGTTCATCCATCAGCAGCACCGGCGGATCCGCCGCCAGCGCACGGATCACGCCAATACGCTGTTGCTGGCCGCCGGACATCTCTTTGGGGTAGCGGTGAAGGAATTTTTTCGAATCCAGCGCCACCATTTCCATCAGTTCCTGTGCGCGGGTTTTGCAGCGGGCTTTATCCCAGCCCAACATGCGTGGCACCACGGTGATGTTTTCTTCAATGGTCATATTCGGGAACAGACCAATTTGCTGGATAACATAGCCAATGTTGCGACGCAGCGTTACTGTATCCATCTCATCGGTATTTTGCCCGTTGATGAGGATGGTCCCGCTGCTCGGTTTAATCAGGCGGTTAATCATCTTCAGGGTGGTGGTTTTGCCACAGCCGGACGGCCCCAGCAATACGCACATTTCGCCTTCTGGCACATTCAGGTTCACGTTATCAACGGCCTTTAACGGTTGACCGTTTTTCTGTGAAAATTGTTTAGTGAGGTTTTCCAGTTTTATCATTATCGTATCCCCTTCGGTGTCAGAGCGATTTGCAGGCGATGTAGCAGCCAGTCGAGCACAATCGCCAGTAAGCAAATCATCAGTGCGCCAGCGATCAACATGCGGATGTCACTTCCGCCGATGCCGTTCAGTAACAGTAATCCCAGCCCGCCAGCGCCAATGACGGCCGCAATTGCCATCACGCCAATGTTCATCACCACGGCGGTGCGAATACCACCGAAAATCACCGGTAATGCCATCGGAATTTCTACCCAGCGCAGACGCTGCCAGAAGGTCATGCCGATCCCACGTCCTGCTTCACGCAGGCCCGGCGGCAGGGCGTCCAGCGCCGTATGCGTGTTGCGTACAATCGGCAGCAGTGAATAGAGAAAAACGGCGGTGACGGCGGGCAATACGCCAATCCCGTGACCGATCAGCGAAAATAGCGGGATCATGAGGCCAAAAAGGGCGATAGACGGAATGGTCAGCAGCAGTGTCGCGACACTCAGTACCGGCGTCGCCAGCCACTTATGGCGCACGATGAGGATGCCGAGCGGTACGCCAATAATAATCGCAAGGCCCACTGCCAGCGCCACCAGCCACAGGTGCTGAAGGGTGAGCGTAGCAAGGTACCCTGCGTTATCCATCATGTAATGCAACGTGTCCATAAGCGCTCCTTACAGCATGCCTTTGTCTTGCAGGAATTTACGGGCCACCTGCTGCGGGGTTTGATGGTCGATATCCACCTGCGCGTTGAGCGTGGCGATCACATCGTTATTGAGCAGGCCGGAGAGGGTATCCAGCGCCTCTTCAAGACCCGGATTGGCCTCCAGCACGTCTTTACGCACCACCGGCGTCACGGCGTAACTCGGGAAGAAACCTTTGTCATCCTCCAGCACTTTCAGGTCGAAGCCTTTCACGCGACCATCGGTGGTGTAGATAAGCCCGGCATCGACAAAACCATCTCGTACCGCGTTATAGACCAGACCTGGGTCCATCTGGCGGATCTGCGGGCGATCAAGCGGCATGTTGTAGGCTTCCTGCAACGGTTTCATGCCGTCACTGCGCCCGGCGAATTCGAGGTCCAGCCCCAGACGCCAGTTTTTATCCGGGTCGGTCTGGCGGATATGCTCAATCTTCTCCACCATTTGCGACATGGTGGTAATGCCTTCTGCTTCCGCGCGCTTACGCTGCATGGCGAAGGCATAGGTGTTGTTCATATCCGCTGGTTTAAGCCACACCAGGCCCAGTTTGGCATCCAGCCGTTTTACCGTGTCGTAAGACTCCTGCGGGCTCATTCGTTTGTTGATGTGATTAAAGATAATCAGTGAGGTACCGGTGTACTCCCACGTCATATCAATCTGTTTGTTGATCATCGCGTTACGCGAGATAACGGTCGCGATATTGGTTTGCGGCTGTACCTGGAACCCTTTCTTTTGCAGATACTGCACGGTCATCGCCGATAAAATATGCTGTTCGGTAAAACTTTTGGTGGCCAGGGTAATCGGCGCGGCCTGTACGGTTCCGGCAAACAGTAACGTGGCACTAAACCACCCCAGCAGCTGTTTTTTAAAAGTCATGTCACGCTCCTTATGTTCAGGCTGTATGGGGGCTAAGCACGCGTCCAAGCCAGGCGAGCAGAGAATCAAGAATCAGGGCAAACAGGGCGGTGGCCGTTGCGCCTAAAATCAGGGTTGGGAAATCGTTAAGGTAGATACCCGGGAAAATCAGTTCGCCGTAGCTGCTGGCACCGATCAGGAAGGCGAGCGGGGCCGTACCGACGTTGATCGCGGTTGCGATGCGAATCCCTGACAGCATCACCGGCCAGGCGTTAGGCAGTTCGACCTGCCAGAGCCGTTGCAACTTCGTCATGCCAATACCGTTCGCCGCTTCAATCAGCGAAGGCGGGACCGACTTCAGGCCGGAGTAGGTGTTACGCACAATCGGCAGCAGCGAAGCGAGGAATAGCGCCACGATAGCTGGGATATCACCGATCCCGATGACCACCATCGCCAGCGCCAGTACTGCCAGCGGCGGCAGCGTGTTACCAACGTTGAAAATCTGCATCACATATTCGGCAACCCCTTTCGCCGCAGGGCGACTCAGCAGGATACCGCTGGGAATGCCGACCAGCAGGGCAAAAAACATCGAGATAAAGACGAGTTTAAGGTGTTGTTGACCCAGGTAGATCAGGTCAACCTGACGGGCTTTTATCGTGTCCAGTCCGATACCCCAGGCGAGGAGCGCCAGAACAAGAACAATCGCGCCTGTAAAGCCCAGAAAGCGCATAAGGGGGGAAGCCTGCATTGCTGTGTTTCTCCCTGTTATAGGTTTTTATTAACGCGTCATATTCACAGTGACGCATTTGACCTATAGCAATGCATGGGCAGGTATTCCAGAAATAGGGGTATTTATTTTGCGCAGCTTTTGAGCGAAATCAGTAAGTTGGCTATACGGGAGAACGGTTTGCGGGGGTTATGTAGAATAGTCTTAAAAGTCATTGCGAGAAGTGACGTTGTCACAATTAAAGTGACCGGATAAGGCGTTTTTTACGCCACTATCCGGCACGACGGACATTATCGATACAGCGTTTTCACGGCGACGGGAATCAGCAACTGAGAGTGCCATTGCGCCAGCGTCTGCTGCGCTAATTCGCCCAATGCCTGATAAAACGGATGATTAGCGTTGGCGACAAACTCTTCCAGAAAACGCGTGGACCATGGAAAGAGATGCCAGGCCAATAACTGTTCGCACAGGGCATGTTGCTCATTTTCCGCCAGCCAGGCGGCCAGCAGCAGCAGGGCGAGAACGCTGACTGCCGCAAAGGTGACCCCGTTAAATATCACGCGCGCTGCACGCAGTAGCAGGGCGGCAAACAGCGGGCCGCTGACGAACGCCGTCAGGAAGAAGGCCAGCGTCGTATAGCCATTATACCAGGTTGGAACGGTATCGATCTGATAAACACGGGTCATTGCCCAGATAAATACCAGACCCAGAACCATACTTACCAGTAACCAGAGTTTGCCCAGCGTTTCCGGCATTTTCCCCAGTACGGCCACCAGCCACCAGAATCCGCCGACGGCAAAGAAAATCGACCCGGCGGCAATTTCATTACTCAGCCCAGACGCGCCCACGCGGTTCAGGGAGTTAAACGCCCGCAGCGGTGAGCCGAGGTGCATAATCGACGCCAGAAAACCGACGCCCATCACCAGCCATAAAAAGAACATACTGCGCACCAGACGTTGACGCGCGGCAGTGTCGTCTTTTAGGGCAAACCAGCCGAGCCCGCTGACAATCAGCGCCCCAGCAACGCACTGGCCCAGTACGGTGAAGAGTACCAGCGGCCATTCATGCCATCCATTTCCCATTTCAGACCTCCTTTGGGTTTGCCAGATAACCGGTGGTATCGCCGGTCGGGCGCGCGTTAGCGTTAGGTTTAATCACAATGTTTGGTTTGGTGAAATGCGCAGATGGCAGCGGCGCGACGGACGCCAGGTTACCGTGTTTCTTACGCAGTTCATCGATAGGGCCAAAGTCCAGCGCGCGCAGCGGGCAGGATTCGACACAAATCGGTTTTTTGCCATCGGCGACGCGGTCATGACAGCCGTCACATTTGGTCATATGGCCCTTTGCGGCATTGTATTGCGGCGCGCCGTACGGGCAGGCCATATGGCAATAGCGACAGCCGATGCAGACATCTTCATCGACGACTACGAAACCATCTTCACGCTTGTGCATCGCCCCGCTTGGGCACACCTTGGTACATGCCGGATCTTCACAATGGTTGCAGGAGATGGAGAGGTAGTAGGCGAACACATCCTGATGCCAGACGCCGTTATCCTCCTGCCAGTTGCCGCCCGCGTATTCATAAATGCGACGGAAGCTGACATCGGGGCCCAAATCTTTGTAATCCTTACACGCCAGCTCGCAGGTTTTGCAGCCTGTGCAGCGGGCGGAATCAATATAAAAGCCGTACTGGGTTGTCATCGGTTACTCCTTATACCTTTTCAACCTGAACCAGATTGCTGTGGGACGGGTTGCCTTTCGCCAGCGGTGATGGACGGTGAGAGGTGAGAATGTTGATACTGCCGCCGTGATCGAGACGATCGCCGAACATATCGGCTTTCAGCCATGCGCCTTGTCCGATGGCGGTGACGCCTGGCAAAATGCGCGGCGTGACTTTCGCCGGGATTAGCATCTGGCCGTGCTGGCTGGAGACACGAACGGTATCGCCATTAGCAATGCCGCGCGGCTGCGCATCGACCGGGTTGATCCAGATTTCCTGCGGGCAGGCCTGTTGCAGCACGTCAATATTGCCGTAGCTGGAGTGGGTACGCGCTTTATAGTGGAAACCGGTTAACTGCAGCGGATAGGTTTTCCGTGCTGGGTCGCTCACGCCGTCGAAGCCTGGCGCATAGGCCGGCAGCGGGTGAATGATTTCATCCTCTTTCAGCTCCCAGGTTTTAGCGATATCTGCCAGCCGTTCAGAGTAGATCTCGATTTTCCCTGATGGCGTTTTCAGCGGATTCGCCGCCGGATTTTCACGGAAATCGCGGAAGGCAACATAGTGTTCTTCCGGGCATTTTTTCTTGAAGATGCCGAGAGTTTTCATCTCCTCATAAGACGGCATTTCCGGGTTACGTTCTTTGGTTTTGGCGTGCAGATACTGGATCCACTCATGCTGAGTGCGCCCTTCAGTGAATGTTTGATACACATCCGGGCCCAGACGTTTGGCGATTTCAGAAAGAATCTCATAAATCGGACGACGTTCGAACTTCCGGCTGGTTGCCGGTTGACCGAGGATGACGTAACCCATGTTCCCGGCGGATTCATGAGAAATCAGATCTTCCTGCTCGGTCGGCATGAGATCGGGCAGCAGAATGTCGCAATATTTTGCCGACGCCGTCATGAAATGCTCGATGCCGACAATCATTTCGCACTTGCTGTCGTCCTGCAAAATCTCATGGGTGCGGCTGATATTACCGTTCTGGTTGATAAGCGTATTGCTGGCATAGCACCACATGAACTTAATCGGCACGTCGAGTTTATCTTTCCCGCGCACGCCGTCGTGGATGGCGGTCATTTTCTCGCCGTGATCAATAGCGTCCGGCCAGGTGAAGACAGAGATTTGTGTCTTCACCGGGTTATCGAGCATCGAGAACCACTCCACACCGAGATCCCAGGTACCTTCTCGCACGCCAGAGTTACCACCGTTGATACCGACATTACCCGTTAAGATGGAGAGCATAGCGATGGCACGAGCGTTTTGTTCGCCGTTTGAGTGACGCTGCGGCCCCCAGCCCTGGCAAATGTAGACCGGTTTTGCGCTACCGATTTCACGCGCCAGCTTGATGATTTTATCCGCCGGAATGCTGGTGATTTGCGCCGCCCATTCAGGTGTTTTCGCGATGCCATCGGGGCCATCACCCAGAATATAGGCTTTGTAGTGCGCATTACGCGGGGCGCTGGCGGGCAGTGTTTTTTCGTCGTAGCCGACGCAGTATTTATCAAGGAAAGGTTGGTCGACAAGGTTTTCAGTGATTAACACCCAGGCGATTGCCGCGGCCAGCGCGCCGTCGGTGCCAGGGCGAATCGGCAGCCACTCATCTTCACGCCCGGCTGCGGTATCGTTATAGCGCGGGTCGATGACTATCATGCGGGCATTCGAGCGTTCGCGCGCCTGTTCCACATAATAGGTGACGCCGCCGCCGCTCATGCGCGTTTCCGCCGGGTTGTTGCCGAACATCACCACCAGTTTGGTGTTAGCGATATCGTCCGGGCTATTGCCATCGTTACTGCCGAACATGTAGCTCATGGCGGCGCTGATTTGTGCGGTACTGTAACTGCCATAACGACTCAGGTAACCGCCGCATGAGTTCATCAGGCGATAAGGCACGTTAGAGTTGGTGATGTTCCCGCCGTCGACGCCGGTGCCGTAGAGCACGTGCACCGCTTCGTTACCGTAATCTTTCAGAATGCGTTTCAGGTTATCGCCGATGGTATCCAGCGCTTCATCCCACGAAATACGCTCGAATTTGCCTTCACCACGCTTACCGACGCGTTTCATCGGGTATTTCAGGCGATCCGGGTGATTCATTCGGCGGCGAATCGAGCGCCCGCGCAGACAGGCGCGAACCTGATGGTTGCCGTAGATATCTTCGCCAGTGGTGTCTGATTCCACCCAATAAACGCTGTCGTCTTTGACGTGAAGCCGTAACAGGCAGCGACTGCCGCAGTTTACGGTACACGAACTCCAGACTGCTTTTTCCTCCACCGGCGCCAGTTTATCCGCCGCATTTGCGATGCGGGTAAATGGCAGTGTGAAGGCGCTGCTGGCGGCGGCCAGGCCGCCTATCGCGGAGGTTTTCACCAGATTTCGGCGGCTAATCTTCGCCCTCATAAGCGCCTCAGGCGCGATGATTTTCATAGTGACTCACTTATTTGCTTTTCCATAATTAAAACGCCCGAGCCAAAAGACACTCGGGCAAAACGTGTTATACCTTTTCGACTTGCACCAGATTGGTGTGCTGTGGGTTACCTTTCGCCAGCGGGGAGGGGCGCTGAGTGGTGAGGGTGTTGACGCAGCCGCCGTGGTCGATTTTATCGCCCGTCATATTGGCGTCATGCCACGCGCCCTGGCCCATGGCGCTGACGCCAGGCAGAATGCGCGGGGTGACTTTTGCGGGAAGACGCACTTCACCACGATCGTTAAAGACGCGCACCATATCGCCGTTAGCGATCCCGCGCGGCTGCGCGTCGACCGGGTTAATCCACACTTCCTGACGGCAGGCGGCTTGTAATACATCCACGTTGCCGTAGCTGGAGTGCGTGCGGGCTTTATAGTGGAAACCGAACAGCTGAAGCGGGAACTGGCTGCGTTTCGGGTCGTCCCAACCTTCGAAGGTGGAGGCATAAACGGGAAGCGGGCTGATGACCTCATCTTTTTGCAGCTCCCAGCTGTTGGCGATTTTCGCCAGACGGCTGGAGTAAATCTCAATTTTTCCGGACGGCGTTTTCAGCGGGTTCGCTTGCGGATCGTCGCGGAAGGCTTTATACGCAACAAAATGGCCGTTCGGATCTTTACGCTTATAGATCCCCATCTTTTTCAGCGCATTATAAGAGGGTAGCGCAGGGTCTTTGGCTTCCATTTTGGCGTAAAGATAGCGTAGCCACTCTTCCTGAGTACGCCCTTCGGTGAAGCGCTGGTGGATATCCGGGCCCAGACGCTTTGCGACTTCGCTGGTGATCCAGTAGATAGGTTTACGCTCAAATTTTGGCGCGGTGGCGGGCTGGATGAAAATCAGATAGCCCATATTCCCGGCGTAGTCGTTGGGAATAATGTCTTCCTGTTCAACGGTCATCAGGTCAGGCAGCAGAATATCGGCGTACTTCGCCGATGAGGTCATAAAGTTCTCGATAACCACAATCATTTCGCACTTTGACTCATCCTGTAAAATGTCATGGGTGCGGTTGATATCGGAATGCTGATTGGTAATGGTGTTACCCGCGTAGTTCCAGATGGACTCCATTGTCAGACGG
>NZ_VTZO01000015.1:0-279530 GCF_008369545.1 Pseudocitrobacter sp. 73
ATACATAAAAACAAGAGTAAAAGAACAACCGCCGAAGCAACCGCGCATGATGTTGATTGAAAAACGAATCATCTCATACGCCGGAATACGCGCGTTGCCATACGCCGGGTGAGGAACACGCTGGTACGGCAGCGCGAACACGCTGTCCATCTCTTCGGTGGAAAGCGGAATCGCTGGCGGGTTGACCCAGATATAGCGGTCGCCATGTTTTTGCATCAGCGCACGCGCGCAGCCTGGGTTTGTTTCATGGTGCAGAATACGCGAGGCGTGCGCATACAGCACTTTATCACTTTTCACTTTCTCAAAAGACGGCAGCAGCACGTAGGTTTTTTCCCACGGCTTCGGACGCGGCGGCTGAACGGTGACGGTTTTGACTTCCGCTTTTTGCGGTTCAACCGGCTTGTTATCGGCACACGGCAAATCTTCGCCATACGGATGCGGAATCGGGTCGATTTTCCCCGGCGTATCTAAACGCGTGGAATCCACGCCAGCCCAGCCCGGCAGCGCTTCTTTTACGATAATCGCCGTATTACGCACATCGCGAATCTGCGAAATCAGTTCACCCTGCGCCAGACGATGCGCTACTTCCACCAGCGGACGCTCACCGTTACCGAACATCAGCATATCCGCTTTGGAATCGACCAGCACCGAACGGCGCACGGTGTCAGACCAGTAATCGTAGTGCGCGGTACGACGCAGGCTGGCTTCGATGCCGCCCAGAATTACCGGCACATCTTTCCACGCTTCTTTGCAGCGCTGGGTATAAACCAGCGTCGCGCGATCAGGGCGTTTTCCACCGACGTTATCCGGCGTGTAGGCATCGTCCTGACGCAGCTTACGGTCAGCCGTGTAGCGGTTGATCATCGAGTCCATGTTGCCTGCGGTCACGCCGAAAAAGAGGTTCGGCTTGCCCAGACGCATAAAGTCGTCTTTGCTGTTCCAGTCCGGCTGCGCGATGATGCCCACGCGAAAACCCTGCGCTTCCAGCATACGACCGCAAATCGCCATCCCAAAACTCGGATGATCTACGTACGCGTCTCCGGTAACCAAAATGATGTCGCAGCTATCCCAGCCAAGTTGATCCATCTCTTCACGGGACATTGGCAAAAACGGTGCCGGCCCAAAACAGGCGGCCCAATACTGCGGCCAGGAGAACAGGTCGCGATCCGGTTGGATCAGGGAGATAGAGCTCATTTTGCTTCCAAAAAGAAAAGTGGTAAAAAAATAATCAAAGGCCGGGGATTATACGCTGTATTCATGGGGGAAATGAAGGAGATTGTTGCCTGAGATACGACGGATAACGGTCAACTCATCCGTGAATCGCCCATCATGAATGGAAGTAACAACATACCCCGGCAAAGAATACTGTCAGCCCTGTGCAGTGGAATACCAGCAGTAACACTGGATGCGCCGAGCGCAGCCACTTCCCGGTAAGCAAAGCCGCAAAAAGCAGCGGAACCTGATACACCGGGAATGCCGTCCAAAACATCCCAGCCGTCTCTTTCTCGCCAATCCCCCATAAAACGGACGCAAACAGCATAGCAATGCCGATTTGAGGGGCTGCCACACGCAAAAACAGATCGCGAAAGTAAGACGATGAAATGGAGAGAATGAGCAGGATAACCAACTGCGCCAGATAAAAAATCTGGCTATTAACGGTTAGCATAATAATCATTGCAAATATCTGTGGGCCATCCATTTATCAATCCTTTAACTTAATGAACATGCATTGTGCGATACCGGTATAGAAACGCCGTACATCCCCAGAATCCCCCTGATAACCATCTTCTACTTTGCCTTCGCAACACAGCCCTGAATCGATATCGCGCAATGCACTTGAAGTTATTCCCTGGTTCGCAGCACCAACAAGCGCAGTACACAGTCGATCTTTCGTCATACCAGAGGCAAGAAGCATTTCTGGCTTCACGCCGCTTGTTATTGCGTCCGCGATATTTTTATCCGAGAAAGATATTTTTTGTTTCAGCATATCTTTTAGTACAAGTGGGAGGGTCTCGCGGTCGCCCTCTTCCTGCTTAATGGCCGCCAGTCGTAATGGCGTATAGTCATCCTCAGGTAACATGAAATGTTGCCAGTCGATGATATTGGCCGTTATCAATTCCTTAACTGTCGAAGCATCAGCAAAACGCACGATAAATTCCAGGAGCGTAATATTGTTACTGTGTTTTTTCATATCGTCATAACGAATAATAATATTCAGTATTGGGATATCATCATCACGCGCTTCCAGTAACGAGGGATTATCGGTTATCGCTGCCACTAACGCCTTGCTGTCGCCAATAAGTGCTAACATCTGCAAGCGATGTATCTGCATTTTGGGCTGCTGTTTTTGCCAAAAGAAACTTAACGTTTCGTGATCTCTGGTATTAATAATTTGTTCGTAAACATCTTCCGTTAAAAGCTCTGGCATGATTTCCAGCAATTTCTCACTGATTTCCCTTGCGGTCGCCAGAGAGCGTAGCCCCTGTTCATGCTGATATTTCAACTTACCATTCAGGTAAAAATACATCCAGTACAGTGGATTATGTTGATAGACCATCAAACGATGATTTCTCGCCTGTAAAGAGTCTCCGATTAACAAAGGGCTAAACTGATAAACCGCACGGGCATTCAGATGCGTGACGGCCATAAAAAATGGGTGCGAATCGCCACAACAGGAAAACGGTGTATCAACCCGCGTAATCAGTGCCTTCAACGTCATATCTGAAACGTCAGGCGTCAGTACCGCTTGTGTGAGTATGTGTTTTAGCTGGGCATTATCATGAATGCTATTCAGCACAATTACGCCTTCCCGTTCAGCACAATCAATAAGGCGTAAGATTTGTTTTTTCTCCCAGCCATGCACGACCTCACGCGTCAGGTAATTGACAGGTTCAAGATATCCCCAAACCGCAACAAAAAGGAGATGGCATGGAAAGCATAGATATTTGAAATGCCGACGCCCAATAAGAGCAAAAGACAGTGAGACAAACTGGCTAATAAGCGCAAAGAAGATGAGACTTTCGTCAATATTAAGCCAGTAAAAAAGTAATGAACCTGCACTGACCAGGAAAATTTGCGGCAACAACAGCCACAGAAAAATCTCCCGTACACGAGGATGTTTTATCGCAAAACCAAGTAGTATGAGCGCCATAATATCGGCAATAGCCAGCGGCCATAACCAAATTGCGAACGCGAATTCCCGCCCCATTATGCTTTTTCCTTAAAGCTCAGGTTACGAGTACTGACCACATGCCCGCCGTCCATTTGCTATTCATTCCTGCACTGTTCATGTAACGAGTTAAGCGTCACCTCGCGGGCAACGGCGCCTTCCGGATAAACACGGTCAACCATGGCAAACAGCGCGTCACAGGTTAAACCCGCACGGTGATAAGCGTTGATCAATGCAGGATTCTCTTCTCCTGTAATGAAATTTACCATTTGCGCTTCCGGTAATGGGGCCTTTTGTTTCTGGATCTGCTGCAATGCCGTCACTAAAACCTCCGGCGTGCCGGGGTCTTCGGCCGACTGGGACAGCAGCTTTTCCAGCGCGTCGCGATCGTCAATATCTTCCAGTTCACTAAAATCGCCGTGCTTTGTTCGCTCCAGCAGGGCAATTCTGCTTTTTTCCTGCCACCCCGGAATGAAACCGCGCCATAAACCCGGCATCACTATCTGCATGCTCCCCAGAAACAGCAGATGGCATAGCAGCCAGACTAACCACACTCGCTTCATCCAGAAGCCCAGCACAAGCGCCGGGAGCACGCCGACACAAAGATAGATTGGCACAGCAATAAACAACGCAAGCCAGGCGCCGCTCAACTGGTCAAAATAATCCAGCGCGAACAATAACCCACCTACTACCGCCCACTGAGGAAGCATCACCCACAGCAGCATCTGTCGACAGCGCTGGTAAAAGAAGGCCAGTATCAGCAGCAACGTTGAAACGTAGCTGTATAACCACGGCAAAGGGCCTAATTCCCAATACCAGCCCTCATCGCAATTCAATGCTGACCACAAAACAGGATGAGAAACCGCTATCAACCCTAACATCGCGAACAGCATAAACAGGTGACATAACGCCCCTGCATATTTGCGACGTCCAACTACAAACCAACCTAGCGCTCCCCCGGCCAGTAAACTGCCTGGCAGAATTTCGCCCATGATGAGATCCCGGGCTTCATGCTCCCCGTTGCTTATCAGAGACGTCGCCGCCAGGAGGATAAAAAGTAAGAGAATGACCGCGAGCTGCGGGAAGATCACCTGAAAGAAAAGGGTTTTGTAATGTGCCTTAAAGAGTGCCGCAACGAGCGATATCAGAAAAAAAAGGCCGTAAACCCACAGCAATACCGGTAAAGAATCCATGTGCTAACCCCAGAACGCAATCCTTGCTTTTGCTCTACGATAGCGTTTTTTTCTTTGTCTGGGCAGCAGGTCAAATTCTGAATTATGGCGACAAAACAACAGCGCCAGGCATTGCCCGGCGCTGATTCCCTGCATCCCGCGTTACGGTGCGGGGTTTACCAGAATTTGCCCAATCGAGCCGCGATCGGCCAGCTCCAGCGTTTGGCTGGAATACTGGAACGGGAAGTGCGGCCAGGACGGCTGGTTGTAGTAGACCAGCAGTTCAATTTGCCCATCCACCCACACGGTATCTTTCCAGCCTCTGTCTTCCGGAAACGGCATTGCGCCGTTAACGTTGCGGATCAGGAACATGACGCCTTCAATATGGAACGACTGCGGCTCATCCGCGCGTACCGTCCAGCGCTCCCAGGTTCCCTGCTGCGCGGTAATATCAATACGCTGCGGGTCCCACAACTGGCCGTTGATGCCAGGATCATCGCCCAGTGCAATATCGCGGCTGCGCAGCGGCGTGCCGGTCATGATCTCGGAGGAAAGCAGGCGCATAGGCAGGTTATCCGTCACCAGCGGCAGCAGGCCGGTCGGTTTCAGGGTGAGCACCAGCGTAGAGATCAGAATACTCGACGGCTCAAAGAAACCACGCAGGCGATCCATGATGCTTGCCGCTTCCCCACAGGTGATGGAGACTTCATCACCATTGGTCATATCGACCAGAATTTCACGTCGTTCACCCGGCGCGAGCGACAGCTGCTTGACCGAAACAGGCGCAGGCAGGAAGCCCTGGTCGCCGGAGATCACGTGCAGCGCGCGGCCATCGCTCATCTGCAACTGATAGCGGCGTGAGTTAGAGGCGTTCAGCAGGCGCAGACGCACCCATCCGCGTGATACTTCGACATACGGGCTTTGCGCGCCGTTCACCAGCAGCGTGTCGCCAACGAAGCCACCGCTGCCGGGTTCGCTGTATTCCGGCGTGCCGAAATTATCCAGACGCTTGTCCTGAATGATCACCGGGAAGTCGTCCACGCCGTAGTGGTTTGGAATAGGTAAAGACTTACTGACTTCATCTTCAATCAGCCACATTCCGGCCAGGCCGTTGTAGACCTGCTGAGCCATATGGTTTGGCGTATTGGCCTGATACCAGAGCGTTGCGGCGGACTGACGAATCGGCAGCACCGGCGCCCAGTCGGCGTTTGGCGACATCATGCGCGCCGCACCGCCAATCAGCGGGCCAGGAACCTGCAAACCGCGCACGGTCATGGCGACGTTTTCCGTCAGGCGGTTGCTGTAAATCAGTTTGACGTCATCACCGTTCCACACGCGGATAGTCGGCCCCAGGTAGCGACCATTGATGCCCCAGACAGGCGCGCGCGTGCCCTGAGAGAAGGACCAGTGAGAACGTTGTAAGGTAAGAAAGAGAGGCTGTCCGCGACGCGATTCCACCAGCGGCGGTATCGGCAGCTCAGGCTGTTTCCCTGCGGCATTTGCCCTCAGCGGCACTGCCCCTGCGCAGAACGCAACGCCCGATGCCTGAATAAACTGACGCCGACTGAGTGACATATAAACTCCATGAAAACTGATCAATCAAAAAGGGAATTCGTTTCCCGTAAGCCAGCACCGCGTTTTATGTTTGCCGCCGTGCTTTATTCGCCCGGCGGCGAGTGAGCCTGACCCGGTTTTATAGTTTTCCGTCAGACTCGCGCTGGGCGACTTCTTTATCTAATTCTTCAATCTTCGCCTGCATAACTTCACGGCAGTGTTTGGAAAGTTCGCGTACCTGGTCTTTACCCCATTTGCTGGTATCGATCGGCGGCAGCATTTCAACAATCACCAGCCCGTTGTTCAGGCGGTTAAGGTTAATCTTATCCGATGTATTGGAAACGCACACGGGAATAATCGGTACACCCGCCGCAATGGCGGCGTGAAACGCGCCGGTTTTAAACGGCAACAGGCCACGACCACGGCTACGCGTGCCTTCCGGGAACATCCAGAAAGAGATTTTGCGATTATTGAAGGCTTTCACCACTTCGGCGATGGTGCTGTGCGCTTTCGCACGATTATTACGATCAATCAGCAGGTTACCGGTGAGCCAGTAAAGCTGACCAAAGAATGGGATCCACACCAGGCTTTTTTTGCCCACGGTGACGGTCGGCGGCTGCACAATATTTGCCGCAGTAACCATGTCGTAGTTGTTCTGGTGGTTCGCAATGTAGATAGCATTCCCATAGCTTGCGGCATCCGCAGGCAGGCGGGTTTCAACTTTCAGACCAAACAGCGGGGCCATACGGCCAAACATATGGCCAAAAGTGGCAACGTGTTTTGGATTACGCGGACTAAACAGGCAATAGATACAGCCAAACACGCATACCAGGATGCAGTAAATGACCACGATGATGACACGAAAAATAAATAGCATAGCTACCTCTGAAGCCCTGACCGCTTAGAGTTATATATTGGTCAGGATTTGTGACTCGCAAACCCTCGTAAGGGCTATTCTTAATCGCAACGGCGTAATTAACAACGTTTTTACAGGAAAATGTGTGCGTTGTCGCCCTTGCCCCCTCACCCCGGCCCTCTCCCACAGGGAGAGGGTGAAAACCAACGCAGTTCTTAATGTCAGGCACATTCAGCCCCCTCTCCCTAAGGGAGAGAGTTAGGGTGAGGGGTAAGCTTTACTCCTCGCTCTCTCCCGCGCTCTGACGCAACGGAGAGTCGATATCGATACGGTCGATTTTCTGCAACCCACGCATCAGCGTACCGCGACGGCCACGTTCGCCCGTCACTTTTTGCAGCTCTTCCGGACGCAGTTTGATTTTGCGTTTTCCGACGTGCACGGTCAGCGTGGTCTGCGGCGGCAGCAGGTAAAGGTGCGCCAGACTATCTTCACCTTTCGCCGCTTCCGCTGACGGGATGTTGATAATCTTGTTACCCTTGCCTTTCGACAACTGCGGCAGGTCGCTTACCGGGAACATCAGCATGCGACCCGCGCTGGTGATCGCCAGCAGCATGTCAGACTCATCTTCTACAACCACTGGCGGCAGGACGTGCGCGTTTTCCGGCAGCGAGATCATCGCCTTACCCGCACGGTTACGCGCAACGAGATCGTTAAACGTACACAGGAAGCCGTAGCCCGCATCAGAGGCCATCAGCAGTTTCTGATCGTCGCACTCCATCAGCATATGCTCAACGGTCGCGCCCGGCGGGAGCGTCAGCTTACCGGTCAACGGTTCGCCCTGACCGCGCGCCGACGGCAGCGTGATAGGGTCGATGGCGTAGCTGCGGCCAGTGGTATCAACAAACACCACCGGCTGGTTGCTCTTACCTTTCACCGAGGCTTTCCAGCTGTCGCCCGCTTTATAGCTCAGCCCCTGCGCGTCGATGTCGTGACCTTTGGCGCTACGCACCCAGCCCATCTGCGACAATACAATGGTCACCGGCTCAGACGGCAGCATGTCGTGCTCGCTCATCGCCTTCGCTTCATCACGCTCGTGCAGCGGAGAACGACGATCGTCACCGAAGGTATCAGCATCCGCCTGAAGCTCTTTCTTCAGCAGGTTATTCATTTTGCGCTCGGACGCGAGAATCGCCTGCAGTTGATCGCGCTCTTTCGCCAGATCGTTTTGCTCACCACGAATCTTCACTTCTTCCAGCTTCGCGAGGTGGCGCAATTTCAACTCAAGGATGGCTTCCGCCTGCGTTTCGCTAATGCCGAAGCGCGACATCAGCGCCGGTTTCGGCTCATCCTCGGTGCGAATGATCTCAATGACTTCGTCAATATTGAGAAACGCCACCAGCAAACCTTCGAGGATATGCAGGCGCTTAAGGACTTTCTCCAGACGATAGTTCAGGCGACGACGCACGGTGTCACGACGGAACGCCAGCCATTCGGTGAGGATCTCCAGCAGGTTTTTCACCGCCGGGCGACCATCAAGGCCAATCATGTTCAGGTTAATGCGGTAGCTTTTTTCCAGATCGGTGGTTGCGAAGAGGTGATTCATCACCGGCTCCATATCCACACGGTTGGAACGCGGCACAATCACCAGACGCGTCGGGTTTTCGTGGTCCGACTCATCGCGCAGGTCATCGACCATCGGCAGCTTTTTGTTGCGCATCTGGGCGGCGATTTGCTCCAGCACTTTCGCGCCGGAAACCTGATGCGGCAGCGCAGTGATCACCACCGCGCCATCTTCTTTATTCCAGACCGCGCGCATACGCACAGAACCGCGCCCGTTCTGGTAAATTTTGCGGATTTCCGCGCGGGGTGTGATGATTTCCGCTTCGGTCGGATAGTCCGGCCCCTGCACGATATCCAGCACTTCATCCAGCGTGGTTTTCGGCTGTTCAATCAGTTTGATGGCGGCGTTAGCGACTTCGCGCAGGTTGTGCGGCGGAATATCCGTCGCCATACCCACCGCAATGCCGGTGGTACCGTTCAGCAGAATATTCGGCAGACGCGCAGGCAGCATTTTCGGCTCCTGCATTGTACCGTCAAAGTTCGGCACCCAGTCCGCCGTGCCTTGTCCCAGTTCGCTCAGCAACAGCTCGGCGTACTTCGACAAACGCGATTCGGTATAACGCATTGCCGCGAACGATTTCGGATCGTCCGGCGCCCCCCAGTTCCCCTGGCCGTCGACCAGCGGATAACGATAAGAGAATGGCTGCGCCATCAGCACCATTGCTTCATAGCAGGCGCTGTCGCCGTGCGGGTGATATTTACCTAACACGTCACCGACGGTACGCGCCGATTTTTTGAATTTGGCGCTGGCGTTCAGGCCCAGCTCAGACATCGCATAGACGATGCGGCGCTGCACCGGCTTCAGACCATCACCAATAAACGGCAACGCGCGATCCATGATGACGTACATGGAGTAGTTTAAGTAGGCGTTTTCCGTGAATTCATGTAGCGCAAGGCGCTCTGCCATATCGCTCATTAATGGGGGTTCCTCAAATCTGCATGCTGACCGTTCGGACGGCAATATTGCCGCAGATAATACCCTATCTCACGGGCTGAGTCACAAGTCCGTGAGTTGAGGCGAGGAAGGCGGTTTATTGTAGTGGCAGGTAAATATCCGTTTGCAGTTCGTGCCCGGCAACTTCATTGACAAAATTGTGATACTGGAAAAAGACCGGGAAATCGCGCGGGGTTTCACCGCTGCCAGGCAGCCAGTCGCGGAACAGATACCAGACGCTTTCGCCGACCGTATCCAGCGAGCCGTGATGGCGCACTACCGCGCAGCGTCCGCCAGGAATTTCGCTGTTTATTACACCGTGCGCGTTTTCAGGTACGGGGGTGTCTACGCTGCCGCAGATATCAAAACGGAATGCTTCCGGCGGCGTCGTTTGCGGGTCATCCCAGGCAATGCCAAATGTGTTGCTTTGTTCTATCGGTGACAGGCCAGTATCTCTGCGCCATAAAATAAACTTAGCCGCACTGTAGTTCACTAGTTCCGGGCTACAGCGATGTTGCAATAAAGCAACCTGGGTACGGGGAAAGTTGACGAGGGTAACATCCATATAGAGGCCTCAACATACATAAAAAATGCGCCAGCAGCTATGAAGCCGATGGCGCTTTAAGATTACGGTTTCAGTTTCTGAATCTGTTTGACGTCGATTTCAACCGAGTTCCAGTCTTTATCCACTTCGCCGCGAATTTCCACTTTATCCTGCGGGGTGACGGTCAGACCGTTCCAGCGTTTGTCGTCGATATCTACGTTGATGGTGCCGGTTTCATCTTTGAAGGTATAGAGATCGTCAGAGATACGCTCAACGATAGTCCCTTTCAGCGTAACCCAGGTGTCACCGCGCAGGGTTTTCGCATTGGCAACGGTGGTTACGGTACCATCCGGGCCAACGAAGCCGCCGCTTTGTGTTGACGTTGAATTTGGGCCGGAAAAACCGCCTTGAGTGTTAGCCAGAACCGGGGTAGCGATCAGTGCCAGGACGGCAGCCATTGCAGCAAGTTTCTTCATGATATTTTCTCCCTTAAATTTCATTACGAAAGCCATTAAACAGGATAATGCTTAACGACTTCTTAAGGTAAAAATATTCTTTTTTTTACTGTACAGCGCAGGTCTGATAAGGGTTTACTGGCTTTATTAAAGCAGAGTGGCAAGGAGAGCGTGATGCGAATTTTACTGGTAGAAGATGACAAACTGATTGGCGACGGGCTAAAAACCGGCCTTGGCAAAATGGGCTTTACGGTCGACTGGTTTACGCGGGGCGAAGAAGGGAAAGTAGCCCTCGACAGTGCGCCCTATGATGCAGTCATTCTCGACCTTACTCTGCCGGGCATTGATGGGCTGGATATTCTGCGCAGCTGGCGAGAAAAGTCGCATCATGAGCCAGTATTGATTCTTACTGCACGCGATGCGCTCAGCCAGCGTGTTGAAGGCTTACGCCTCGGTGCCGACGACTACTTATGTAAGCCCTTCGCGCTAATCGAAGTCGCCGCCCGACTGGAAGCCTTAATTCGCCGCGCGCATGGGCAGCCGAGCAATGAACTGCGTCACGGCGCGGTGACGCTCGATCCTGGCAAACTTACCGCCACGCTCAATGGCGAACCTCTGGCCCTTAAACCGAAAGAATTCGCCCTACTGGAGTTGCTGATGCGTAATAGCGGACGCGTGCTGCCACGCAAACTTATTGAAGAAAAGCTCTACAGCTGGGATGACGACGTCACCAGTAACGCTGTGGAAGTGCATGTACATCATCTGCGTCGCAAGCTGGGCAGCGAGTTTATCCGCACCGTACACGGCATCGGTTATACGCTGGGGGCGCAGTGAAACTGTTTCCCCGCCTCAGCCTGCGCGTTCGCCTGACGCTGCTGTTTATGCTACTTTCCGCCGCCGCATGGCTCTGCGCCAGCCTGGTGGCCTGGCATCAAACGACCAATAAGCTGGATAAGCTCTTCGATACCCAGCAAATGCTGTTCGCCAAGCGCATCAGCGCGATGGATTTTACCGACATTCGTAGCTCCCGGCAGTTTATCCGCGCGCCCAAAAAGGTCAAACACGGGCATCTTGATGACGATGTGCTGGCTTTCGCGGTGTACGCGATTGACGGCAGAATGGTGATGCACGATGGCGAAAATGGCCCCTTTATCCCATATAGCTATCGCCGGGAAGGATTTGACGACGGCAATCTGATCAATGATGACGATCGTTGGCGCTTTCTGTGGCTGACTACTGCCGATAAAAAATACCGCATCGTGGTCGGCCAGGAGTGGGAATACCGCGAAGAGATGGCGCTGGACATCATCACGTCGCAGCTTACGCCGTGGCTGGTTGCGCTGCCGGTGATGTTTTTACTGTTGATCCTGCTGCTTAGCAGCGAACTGCGGCCGCTGAAAAAATTAACGCTCACCCTACGCCGCCGCTCGCCAGAAGATGATACGCCACTCGATACGAAAGGCGTACCCAACGAGGTGCGCCCGCTGGTTGATGCTCTCAATCACCTTTTCCATCAAACCCATGAAATGATGATCCGCGAGCGACGGTTTACCTCCGACGCCGCTCACGAATTGCGTAGCCCCTTAACCGCGCTGAAAGTGCAGACTGAAGTGGCGCAGCTGTCACAAGATGATACCGACGCGCGCGAGAAAGCGTTGTCACAGCTACATGAAGGAATCGACCGCGCCACTCGCCTGGTGGAACAGTTGCTCACCCTCTCCCGTCTCGATTCACTGGATAATCTGGCCGACGTTCAGACTGTCCAGCTGGAGGAGTTGCTGCAATCTGCGGTGATGGATATTTATCACAGCGCCCAGCGTGCCGGAATCGAAGTACGCTTACACCTCAATGACATCAGCATTGCCCGCACCGCGCAGCCCCTGCTGCTCAGCCTGCTGGTGCGTAATCTGCTGGATAACGCCGTACGCTACAGTCCATCGGGCAGCGTTATCGATGTAACGCTGGAACAAAACGGTTTTACCGTGCGTGACAACGGTCCGGGCGTGTCGCCGGAAGCGCTGGCGCGAATGGGCGAGCGTTTTTATCGCCCGCCAGGGCAAGAGCAAACAGGCAGCGGGCTGGGATTGTCAATTGTGCGGCGCATTGCGTCTCTCCACGGTATGACGGTGAATTTCGGCAATATTCCTGAAGGCGGATTTGAAGCGCGGGTGCGTTGGTAGCGAGATTATTGCTCATACAGCAAAAGACTTTGCACATTTTGCTCATATTCACGCTTCGTCATGAGGGGTATTATAACGGCCAAACGCTTTATACCGAGGACGAAAAATGAGCAACATCTTGATTATTAACGGCGGAAAAAAATTCGGCCACTCTAACGGTCAACTGAACGACACCATGACCGAGGTCGCGGAAAGCTTCCTGCGCGACGCCGGGCATGAAGTTAAAGTTGTGCGCGCCGACAGCGATTATGACGTGAAAGCCGAAGTACAAAACTTCCTGTGGGCCGACTCCGTAATCTGGCAGATGCCAGGCTGGTGGATGGGCGCACCGTGGACCGTGAAAAAATATATTGATGACGTGTTCACCGAAGGCCACGGCGCACTGTATGCCAGCGATGGCCGTACACGTTCCGACGCCAGCAAAAAATATGGCTCCGGCGGTCTGATTCAGGGCAAAACCTATATGCTTTCCCTGACCTGGAACGCACCGATGGAAGCGTTCACCGATAAAGAACAGTTCTTCCACGGCGTGGGCGTAGACGGTGTCTATCTGCCGTTCCACAAAGCCAACCAGTTCCTGGGAATGGAAGCGCTGCCAACCTTTATTGCCAACGACGTCATCAAAATGCCTGACGTTCCGCGTTATATTGCAGAATACCGCGAGCATCTTGGTAAAATTTTTGCTTAACTGGGAAGCTGGATTAAGAAGGAGTTTACTATGTTGACAGTTATTGCAGAGATCCGTACTCGTCCGGGCCAACACCACCGTCAGGCGGTTCTGGATCAGTTCGCGAAAATCATCCCGACCGTTTTGCAGGAAGAAGGCTGCCACGGCTACGCGCCGATGGTTGACCATGCGGCGGGCGTGAGCTTCCAGACCACGTCACCCGACTCTATCGTGATGATTGAGCAGTGGGAAAGCATCGCGCATCTTGAAGCGCATCTGCAAACGCCGCACATGAAGGCCTACAGCGAAGCGGTGAAAAACGACGTGCTGGATATGTCTATTCGTATCCTGGAAGCGGGCGTTTAAGCTTTAGTCTGAATGTAGTGCCGGGTGGCGCGTACGCTTACCCGGCCTACAAAGGATTGCCAGCTAATCCAGGTCCGGTAAACGCAGCGCCACCGGGCAATACCTCACCAGTACAATTTCCAGCTCTGTGTCATCCGCACCAGCGCTTCAACGTAGAAATAATCCCCCCAGCTACTGCACTCATCCACGCCCTTATTCCCGGATAAATGGTAGACCGAGTGTTTCAGCAGGCCATTACCCGGCTCGTCTAACCCCGTCAGATAATGCTTCGTCAGCGACGACATCATCCCCATCGCCCATTGCTGGTAGCGCGCACGATCCGGATCGGTAACCGGCAGAGATTTCACCAGTTCAAGTAGTCCACACACCGCAATCGCTGCCGAAGAGGAATCACGTAGCGCATCAGTTCCCTGTAATGCCAGATCCCAGTGGCATACTGCATCTTCCGGCAGACGATTAAGAAAATAGTTCGCCAGCTTTTTCGACAGGCTAATCAGTTGCTTGTCGCCGGTGTAGAGGTAACTCAGCATAAAACCATAGATGCCCCACGCCTGCCCGCGCGACCAGCAGGAGTCATCCGCATAGCCCTGCTGCGTATTGCCAAAGCGCGGCGCCCCGGTCTGCACATCCATATAGTAGGTGTGATAGGTCGATGCGTCGTCGCGCACCAGATACTTCGCCGACTGGCGCACATGCGCTTTTGCCGCCTCGGCAAAACGCGGATCGCCGGTTTGTTCACTGGCCCAGTAAAGCAGCGGCAGATTCATGGTGCAGTCAATGATCATGCGACCGGCCTGCGCGGGATCCCTGAGATCGCCCCATGCCTGAATGATCTCCGCCTTGCGATGAAAACGCTCCAGCAGCGCTTCGGCGGCCAGCAGGGAGAAACCACGAGCATCGCGATTGCCCGTCAAACGCCAGGCGGCAACGCAGGAGAGCGTATACAAAAAGCCAAGGTCGTGCGTGTTGGTATCGTGTCGCCCGGCAATACGCAGGCCAAACGAGCGCACATGTTTTTCCGCTAATGCGCGGAAAGTCTCATCATCGCTCATCTCCCAGGCAAGCCACAGTTGGCCGGTCCAGAAACTGGTGGTCCATTCGACATTTTCCTTCAGTGGATAAAACCCTTTTTCGCAGGTTTCTGCCGGAAACTTTTCACCAAATTCAGCCATATGGCGGCGAATCAGCGTCAGAACGTGCTGTCGCGCAGCACCCATCTCATCGTTAAACGCGTCCATACTCACCGGCGCGCCCGGGAATTCCGGTAATGTTTCCTCAATGACGGAATTGTGCATTTTCATGTCCTTATTACTCTTCGGTTCAGGATTATTTAGCCGCATTATTTTCAGCCACATTCAGCGCCGCAGGGCGGTGACGTTGGGTGCGACAGGCGGATAAGGTAAATGCCGAGATAACAGTAAACAGCAGGGCGATTGATCCCATCAGGATGTACGTTTTTTCAAAACCAATACGGTCATAAAGAATGCCCGCAGGTGAGGAGACCACGACATTACCGACATATAACATCGCCTGGTAACCCAGCAGGTACATGGTCGCATTCACGCGTTTATCGAAATGTTCGGCGATATATTTAAATACCGATACCAGCAGCAAACAGATCTCCAGTCCATACAGCGGCTTCAGTACGGAAATAAGCAGATGTGAATCACACAGCCCGGAAATAATCAAACGCGCGCCGACCACGGCCCCGACGATTAACAGCCCGCGTTTGGCACCGATATAATTCACCACCAGCGGAATAAACATATACATCACGAATTCAATGCCGGACTGCACGGTACCAAGATAGCCAAACAGCGCATTGCCCTGATGAACATCCTCGAAGAAAGTGACGAAATAGCGCGAGAACTGCTGCTCGGCGATAAACATCATCCACGCCACGCCGGCGACATACATGCAGAAGGCCCAGAATTTACCGCTTCGCAGCAGGGCATAGACATCAACCAGGGCGATTTTCTCTTTGGTCAATACCTCGCCGGCATAAACAGAGTTAGTGTTCACTTTCAGGCTGATAAGCACGACCAGCATGATAATTGACGTCACGCTGCCCATGATGAAGTTATAAGCCGGCGAAAGGTTAAACAGCAGGCCTGAGAAAGAGGACGCTACAGCCCAGCCGAGCGATCCCCACATACGGATTTGGCCGAACTCCATACCGTTTAAGCGACTGTAACGATCTGCATACGATTCACAGGCCGCCACGCCCGCATACCAGGCGAAGCTCAGATAAATCGCACCGACGATAATCCCCAGCATTGTGTGTGACAGCAGCAGCGGTTGATAGACATAAATAAAAAATGGCGCCATCAGAGCCGATACGGCTACGACAAAATAGAGCAGGCATTTACTCATCCCTATTTTATCGAGAATATATCCGTAAATCGGTTTTAGGATGACAGCAAAGATGCCATTCACCGCAAAAACTGTACCAATCACTGTCCCGCTTAAATTAGCTTTTTGCCCTAACCAGATAGCAAATAACCCAATACTGGCGGACCAGGTAAAAAAGTAGAGAAAAATAAAGGTACTTATTTTGTAATATTCAAGCCTGTTTTGAGACGATAACTTTTCCATACCATCCTCGACGAAAGCATGTAGGGTCAACAGAGAGTATTCCGGGCTTGTGCCCGGAAAATTAAAAACTCAGAGAAGCATATTGTTTGTCTGATTCACCAATAACTCTGAGCGTATTCTTTTCAATAACCAGCCGTGGCGGCTGTTGATATTTTTTCGTCACGTCGCCGCTGGCAGCCACCGCGCAGCAGAGCCAGTGTTCACCCGGCGTCAGGTCGATGGTGAGTAACGGAATCGACGCACATTCGGCAAACATCACACTGCTGTTTGGCGGCGTCACGACCGCATCACCCTGCCGTGTAAGCGTTGGTGAGAGATCGGCAATCACGCTGACACCATTGCGCGCGTTAATCTGACACCGGCCTTCACCCTGCTGCGCATCGGCCTTCATCACCGCGAAACCGCCTTCGGCACTTTGCAAATAACGAGCAGTATCAACATGATGTAATCGCACGTGCCACTCACCCGCCGGGATAAGCCAGGTGGTGACGTGCACGTCTTGCCAGGGCGACCAGCGTGAAACAATGGCATTCCCCTGTATCTCGACGCTTTCACATTCCCGACGCCCGCGCCAGTGGTTATCGTTCTCGGCAAGCAGCAGCATGGAGTCGCTGGCCGCGTGTTTAATGCCGTAACGCCCACGTTCGATGGTGAAACCAAAGTGGCTGGAGTAGGCAAATTTGGTGTACTTGGCGTCCGTATTCACATAGTTGTTCAGTTCAAGCTGGCCGGAGGTGAGCATCACAACATGCTGTGAATGTTCACTGTGTTGCAAAACCTGCTGCGCAGGCGCAATGACATGAACCTCCTCCAGCGTGGGCAATGGCAGTTCTTCCGCCAGCCAGAACGGGTGGTCTGCCGGAAGCGCCAGAATCAAAAAGACCTTCAGCGCCCAGTATGGCGAACCCGGCGAGTTGTAATCCTCACACATCGCCAGATTCGGATAGGCGAAACCAAGGGTCAGAATACCGTCGCGATCGAAAATCGGTTTTTCCAGCCACCAGCGCAAATGACGCAAAATGATGCCTTTCACCACGCCCGGAGAGAAGACGTCCAGCCCGGCGAATGCTACGCCGCTCCAGAAGGCAACCATCGCAAAGCGGTAGGTCAGGCTGCGGCCAAACGGTACGGAGGCGCCATCGGCGGCGGTGAGATAGATAAAGTCGCGAGCAAACAGCGTGGCGCGTTCGCGGATGGTCGCCGCGCGCTGCGAATCGTCGCTGCCGTTCAGGGTCGCGTAGATCAAGCCATAAAAATGAAAGGCCATTGAGATGTAATAATCTTTAGGCCGCCCCGGACCATCGGAATACCAGCCATCGCCCAGATAGTAAGCTTCCATCATCGCAAAACGTTGGTCGATCGCTTGACGATCGTACGGCAATCCGGCGCGTTTAAAGCCCAATTGCACCATGATGGCGAAGTAGTTCCAGTTGCTGTCCGGCATTTGTGAATCAGTGATTTGATCCAGCCAGCGGTGCAGATTATTCAGCTCAGCGGCGCTGAAATGATCGGTGAAGCGGCCCTGTAACAGCGCCAGCCCAAGGCCATAGGCCGCCATCTCGACCAGACGCTGATCGTAGGGTCCCGTTTCGCCCCAATACCCTGGGCTGTGTGGATCGGTGCCTGTCTTGATGGCGGTGAAATATTTATCGCAGAAGGGTACCTCTGCTCCGCCCGCCAACAGCGGGAACAAGCCCCACAACGCGCGTGACAGCCCTTCCATTTCGGCAATATCCACACTGTAATGCGCACAGGTATCGCCCAACGAGAATTGCGCCGCACCGGCGGGAAACTGTTTATCCAGCGCGCTCAACATGCCTGTGAGCGCGGTCACCACCTCTTCACGTGAAGACAATGAATTTGATTTTTCCATCTCCGCCAGAACCCTCTGCTTAGCCATCCTCGAAAGTGGCTCAAGCATAGAGAATCGGACAGGGCGTGAAATGTTAACCCGGTCACAACTGATATGATTAAATAAACCGCAGCTTGATAAAATTTAAAACGGTGGTTTAGTGGGGGAATTAATAACGTAAAAATTTAATTCTGTTGCTATGAGTACATCATTAAATGCGGAACGTCTGGAGCTGATCACGCTGAAGGATAAGGTAGCGTCATTCAGCCGCCTGTACGCTAACAGCGTGCGCTACCACCACTGGCATCAGTGTCTGGAAGTGCTGTACGTTGAAGAAGGATTCGGCGTGGTGATTGTCGATAATCGCCAGTACACCATGCGCCCGGGGCGGCTGTTTTTCTTCCCGCCGTTTACGCTGCACAAAGTGATGGTGGATGAAGAAGCACAGGACACCTACCGGCGCACGATTATTCATCTCGATCAGCATGCGATTATTCGCCTGCTTCGCGACTTTCCCGACGCGAGAAGCCGTCTGCAAATGCTGTCTCAACGCGCAGCCCCGGCCTTTGTTGCCGACCTTGCCGACGCACATCCTCATATCGATTATCTGTTTACACTTTACGCCCGTCTTGCCGCTTCCGGGCTCAGCGCGGAGCATATTGCCAGCCTGCTGATGGCGTTGCTTCACATGCTGCCACCCGCGCAGGAAAAAATGCCAGAGGATAACCACGGTATCGCCAGCCCGGTGATGTTCTGGATAGAAGAAAACTATCGGCAAAAATTCAGCCTCGATAAGCTGGCGCAGGATCTCGGTAAATCGCGCAGCTATCTTTCACGGCGCTTTCACATTGAGACCGGGGAATATATCCATAACTATTTGAATACGATAAGACTGCGGCGAGCCTGCGAATTATTGCTGCATAGCGCGATGAGCGTGGCGGAAGTGGCAAGCCAGGTCGGATTTGCCGATACCACATGGTTTATCAGCTCGTTTAAGAAAGGGATTGGCGAAACGCCGTTACAGTATCGGAAAAATCATCGCGCGGGTTAACCGTCATGGAGGCGCAGGTGGCCTCCATGACGTCAGGCTTTTACAGGAACAGCGACGGCAGCCACAGCGACAGCGCCGGGATATAGGTCACCAGAATCAGCACCACAAACAGCGCGAAATAGAACGGCAGCATCGCTTTCACTACCTGCTCTATCTTCAGCCCACTCACCGCGCTCGCGACAAACAGCACAGAGCCCACCGGCGGCGTAATCAGGCCAATTCCCAGGTTGGTCATCATGATGATGCCGAAGTGCATCGGGTTTATCCCCAACTGCATCACCACCGGCAGCAGAATCGGCGTGAGGATAAGGATCAGCGGCGCCATATCCATCAGGAAGCCCAGCAGCAGCAACATCACGTTGATAATCATCAGGATGATGTATTTGTTATCCGACAGAGACAACAGCGCGGAGGAGATCTGGCTCGGTAAATCCACCAGCATCATCACCGAACCGAAGGCTGCCGCAAAGGCTATCAGCACCATCACCATGGTGACGGTTTTAATGGTGCGGTGAATCAGCTTCGGAAAGTCGCGGAATTTATATTCGCGATAGATAAAGAAGGTGACGAACATCGCCCAGATACAGGCGATGGCCCCCGAT
Source organism: Pseudocitrobacter sp. 73 (assembly GCF_008369545.1). NCBI lineage: Bacteria > Pseudomonadati > Pseudomonadota > Gammaproteobacteria > Enterobacterales > Enterobacteriaceae > Pseudocitrobacter > Pseudocitrobacter sp. 73. Next base: position 19,618 of record NZ_VTZO01000015.1, read on the forward strand.
TCCGTCGGCGTGAAGAAGCCGGAAAGGATGCCGCCTGAGATGATCACGATGGTAATCAGACCCCAGATGGCATCCAGCGCAATTTTCAGTTTGCGCCGCAGCTCTATTTTCGCCTCTTTCGGATAATTATTGCGTCGGGCGGAGATCAAACACAGCACAATCAATGTGCCACACAGAACGAAAGTGGGAACAATCCCCGCCAGGAACATACCGGGAATGGTGACCGCCGCGGTATTAGCAACAATCGCAAACAGCACCGAGTTATGGCTAGGCGGCACCAGAATTGCCTGCACCGAGGCGCTCGCAGTGAGCACCGCGCCAAAAGTACGCGGGTAACCTTTGCGCTCCATTTCAGGAATCAATACCGAGCCAATTGAAGCGGTATCGGCAACCGACGAGCCAGAAATGGCACCAAACAGCGTGGAGGCCAGAATGTTCACCAGCGCCAGTCCACCGCGGATCCAGCCGACAAATAACCCGGCAAAATCCACCAACCGTCTTGCCATACCGCCTTCCGCCATGATTGCGCCCGCGAACACAAAGAACGGGATCGTTAGCAGGTTGACGTTATCGGTACTGTGGAAAATGGTGATGATTAAGCCATCCAGAGAGAAATCCGCCATCACCGTGACCACCACTGCGGTCAGGCCGACCGCATAGGCCACCGGCATGCCTATAGCCATCAGCACAACAAACGTCACCACAAAAACAAGCAGCGTCATGTCCATATTATGAATTCCTTAATAGCCCACTTTCGGCGAGCCAAATTGCACCAGTTCCCGACGCGTTTGCGGGCCAAAAAGTAATTTTTCAACGACAAACAGCAGCGTAAAGAACGACCCTAAAGGAACGGGAAGATGGGTGATTCCGGAGGTCAGAAAAGGCAGTGAGGGAATGACATCTTCCCAGGCGTCCTGACAGCCAACAATGCCCCATTTGACAATAAAAATGCAGGTTGCCAGCATGGCGAGATCCACGAACAGCGCGATCCCTTTTTGCGCCGCTGCAGGAATGCGATCGACCAGCATGGTGATGGCAATATGTCCGCCAGCCCGATAGGCCGCTGCTGCGCCAACGAAGGAGAAGGTGATCATGCAAATTTGCGACAGCGGTTCAGGCCAACTGGTTGACGCGCGGGGCATAAAGTCCAGCCACGCGGGAAGGTCCGGGCGAAACCGGGCGTAAATACCGATCAAATAAATAAACGTCATAAATAACAAGCTAAAACCGGACAGCCAGATACAGACCCGGTAGACATAATCCATGGCCAGGATATAGGTATTTTTCATTTTATGCTCCTGTAACGACCGGGCCAGAATAAGCCAGCCCGGCACATCGGATTCTTATTTTGTTTCCTGGATTTGCTGCATCAACGCACTAAACTGTTTGCCATATTTTTCACGGACTGGCGCAGTTGCGTCGATAAAGGGTTTTTTATCCACCTTAATGAATTGCACGCCCTGCTCTTGTAATTTTCTGGTTGATTTTTCTACATACTGCGCCCACAGAACGCGTTCTTCTGCCTGCGCTTCTTTCGCCAGTTTTAAGATCAGCGCCTGATCTTCAGCAGAGAGTTTGGCCCATTTTTTCTTTGAGAAGACGAACACTTCTGGAATCATAAAGTGCTCAGTCATATCAAAGTATTTAGTGCCGGCCACCACATAGTTTTCGGTATCAAACGTCGGTTCATTGTTTTCTGCTGCGTCGATAACACCGGTTTGCAGACTGGCAAAAACGTCGCCTACCGGAATGACGACCGGGTTTGCACCCATCGCTTTAAAGGAATCCAGGCCGATCGGGTTGTTTTGCAGGCGGATTTTCACGCCTTTCAGATCGTCGAGATTATTCACCGGTTTTTTGGTAATCAGACTACGTGAGCCCGCGTCCATCCAGCCGAGGAACACCAGGCCCAGGTTGCTGTCGGTGACTTTCTGCCCCAGTTGTTCGCCTACCTGACCATCCAGAACATGATGGAGATGATCGAGGTCGCGGAAAACAAACGGCATATTAAAGACGCTCACTTCCGGCAAAATACCGCCCACGGGTGCCATTGATACACGCAGAATATCAATCGCCCCTGCGCGCGCTTTTTCAATGGTGGCGCCTTCATCCCCCATCTGCCCATTGGGGAACATTTTTATCGCTAAACGCCCGTCCGTTTGCGCACTCAGTTTTTCGCCCATATGAATCACCGCCGCCGTGGTGGGGTAATCCGCAGGATGAACATCCGAGGCGATAAAGACGGTTTTTGCCAAAGCCATCGAAGAGGTAACCAGCAGGGATAACGCTAATAACCCGGTGGTGAGTTTCTTATTTCCCATTGTGTGCTCCATGCGTTGTATTTAATTAATAAATATATTCACAAAGATTATTTATTCATAAATAACGTTCGCACGTACTATGCAAAAAGGCGAAAAGCCAATCCGTGACAGGACGCAATAAAAAAAGAAAATAGCTTTTCAGAAAAATAAAAAGCACGTATTGTTATTAGCATTGTAAATATTAATAATTGAATATATCTTTAAGACAAATAAAAAAGGAGAGCGAACGCTCTCCTTTTAAAAATAAATAACCCATCAGGCCTCAATATCCGCCATATCGCCTTTTTCCTGCAGCCAGTTGCGACGGTCTTCCGAACGCTTCTTGGCCAACAGCATATCCATCACCGCATTGGTCTGCTGTTCATCTTCATCATCAATAATCAGCTGTACCAGACGGCGCGTGTTCGGATCCAGCGTGGTTTCACGTAGCTGCATCGGGTTCATTTCACCCAAACCTTTAAAGCGCTGTACGTTCGGTTTACCTTTCTTACGCTTAAGCTGCTCCAGTACACCCGCTTTCTCTTCTTCGGTCAGGGCGTAATAGACTTCTTTACCGAGATCGATACGGTAAAGCGGCGGCAGCGCCACGTAAACGTGCCCCTGTTTAACCACCGAGCGGAAGTGCTTGACGAACAGGGCGCACAGCAGTGTAGCGATGTGCAGACCATCGGAGTCCGCATCTGCAAGGATACAGATCTTGCCGTAGCGTAACTGGCTGAGATCGTCGCTGTCCGGATCGATACCGATCGCCACGGAAATGTCGTGCACTTCCTGAGACGCCAGTACTTCATCGGAAGAGACTTCCCAGGTGTTGAGGATCTTCCCTTTCAGCGGCATGATCGCCTGATATTCACGATCGCGCGCCTGCTTGGCGGAGCCGCCTGCGGAGTCACCTTCCACGAGGAAGAGTTCAGTGCGGTTGAGATCCTGTGCGGTGCAGTCTGCCAGCTTGCCAGGCAGCGCCGGGCCGCTGGTCAGCTTTTTACGCACCACTTTTTTCGCTGCGCGCATGCGGCGCTGAGCGCTGGAGATCGCCATTTCGGCCAGCATTTCAGCGGCCTGAACGTTCTGATTCAGCCACAGAGAAAACGCATCTTTCACCACGCCGGAAACAAATGCCGCGCACTGACGAGAAGAGAGTCGTTCTTTCGTCTGGCCGGCAAACTGCGGGTCCTGCATTTTCACCGACAGCACGTACGCGCAGCGTTCCCAGATATCGTCCGCCGTTAGCTTCACACCGCGCGGCAGAATATTGCGGTATTCACAGAATTCGCGCATCGCGTCGAGCAGACCCTGACGCAAACCGTTAACGTGCGTACCGCCCTGCATCGTTGGGATCAGGTTAACGTAGCTTTCAGTCAGCAGTTCGCCGCCTTCCGGCAACCACAGCAGCGCCCAGTCAACCGCTTCCGTTTCACCAGAGAACGTCCCGACAAACGGCTGTTCAGGCAGCGTCGGGAGGCCGTTCACCGCTTCTTTCAGGTAATCCGTCAGGCCGTCTTCATAACGCCAGCTCTGTTCGGTGTTGTTTACTTTGTCTTTAAAGACGATTTCCACGCCAGGGCAAAGCACCGCTTTCGCTTTCAACACGTGATTCAAACGCGAAACGGAGAAGCGCGGGCTATCGAAGAAGCTTTCGTCTGGCCAGAAGTGGACGCTGGTGCCGGTATTGCGTTTACCGCACGTGCCGGTCACCTGCAAATCTTCCACTTTCTCGCCATTTTCAAAGGCGATGCTGTAGACCTGACCATCGCGACGCACATTCACTTCCACGCGTCGGGACAAGGCGTTAACCACCGAAATCCCTACGCCGTGCAGGCCGCCGGAGAACTGGTAGTTTTTGTTAGAGAACTTACCGCCCGCATGCAGGCGACATAAAATCAGCTCGACTGCCGGTACACCCTCTTCCGGGTGAATGTCGACCGGCATGCCGCGCCCGTCATCGATAACTTCCAGCGACTGGTCAGCATGAAGAATGACTTCGACACGTTTTGCGTGGCCCGCCAGCGCTTCATCGACGCTGTTATCGATCACTTCCTGACCAAGATGGTTAGGGCGTGTAGTATCCGTGTACATTCCCGGACGGCGGCGAACCGGCTCAAGCCCGGTGAGTACCTCAATGGCATCAGCGTTATAAGAAGATTGTGTCATGATCTGTTCGTAGGTAATGGGAGCGGCTTAATGCAGCCCCAGAAAGTCGATAATCTGTGTGAAGTGATCTTCAAAGCCCACAAATGCGTGATTACCGCCCTCCTCTACCGTTTGGCGGCAGGAGGCGAAATAGTCAACGGCCTGGCGGTAATCAAGCACTTCATCGCCCGTTTGCTGCAACAACCAGATGAGATCCGGCGCTTCCAGCGGGTCAATTCGCATCACTTTGAGATCGTAAATATGGCGAGACTCTAGCACATAATGCTCACCGGTGTAGGGATTCTCGTTCGGACCGAGGAAGTTCGTCAGCAGCTCATACGGGCGTATCGCCGGGTTCACTACCACAGCGGGCAGCATGAAGCACTGCGACAGCCAGGTCGCGTAATAACCGCCCAGCGAGGAGCCGACCACACCCAGCGGTTCGCCACCGTGCTTTAACACCAGCGCTTCCAGCATTTCTGCGGCTTCAGCGGGATAAGACGGCAGTTGTGGGATCACCATGGTGATATCCGGGTAGTGCTCCGCCAGCCACGTTTTCAGCGCCGTCGCTTTGGCAGACCAGGGCGAGCTGTTAAACCCGTGCAGATAGAGAAGCGTAGCCATCAGTATCCTTCTGACGCTGTATCCGGGTGAAACTCCGACCCGGCAAGGCGGCAAACTTCGGTGGTCAGCGTGCCATCAGCATGCAGCTCCAGCCAGCGCCAGCCTGGAGAAACGGTATCCAGCGTAAAGTTGGCGCAATGCGGCTTAAACTGCACGCAGGTGGACGGGGTCGCCATCATCCGGCGGCCGTTCCAGTCGAGGTCGAGTTCCTGATGGATATGGCCGCACAGCAGGTTCTTCACCTTCGGGAAATTCACCAGCACGTTATCCAGCGATGCCGCGTTGCGCAGGCTGTGCTGATCGAGCCAGCTACATCCCGCCGGCAATGGATGATGGTGTAACAGCAGCAGCGTGTTACGCTCCGGTGCTTCCTCCAGGCGCTTTTCCAGCCACTCCAGTTGAAATTCGCTCAGTTCGCCATGGGGCACACCAAAGACCTGGCTGTCGAGCAGCAAGATTTGCCAGTGTTCACCCACCATGACGCGCTTGGCCGGGGAGATGCCTGCGTCCTGAAGCGTACTGTACATGGCGGGTTGGAAGTCATGGTTGCCAGGCAGCCAAACGCAGGGCGCAGAAAATCGCGCGATGCCTTCAGCGAAATGCTGATAGGCCGCGGAAGTGTGATCCTGCGCTAAGTCGCCGGTTGCAACAACCAGATCGACTTCACGCTGCGAAGCGGTAATCGCTTCGAGCACGGCGTGATAACTGTCCCAGGTATTCACGCCCAACAGCGTTTCACTTTTTTTAGCGAACAGGTGAGTATCAGTAATTTGCAGTAACCTGACACTGGCCCCACCAGCCAGAGGAAGGTTTAACAGGCTTTCCAAATGGTGTCCTTAGGTTTCACGATGCTTAAACCGGAATCGCCATCGCTCCATATGCTAAACAGTAACGTAACCAGTCAGCCAGAAACTGGTTAATTTGATGCTTTTCGTCGCGTTGATGCAACTTTTTATTAGGATAATCATAACGTGCTTTGAAGCGAAAAATCTGCTGACTCGAACACACTTCAGCCACCATAGCATCATGATAGAGTCGTACCGTCATTGACGGTAGACTCCAGTAGCTGACCTTTGGGTGCGTCTGCTCTATCTCAACCAGCGTGGTATAACGCGTCGATTCGACAATCGTTAACCGATATTGCGCATTCGCCACCTGATAGTTCACTGCATCGCCGGGCGTATCAGTACGCGGCAGTAATCGGCGTAGCTGGGCGAAATTGGTTTCGCACAGCCGCATCATTTCAGGGAAGTCAGGTGTATAGCGCTTCATTTTAACCACTCTTGTCGTAAGTCTTGATAATGCAGTTGTAGCCATTGCAGAGCGATGACCGTCGCCGCGTTGTCGATTTTTCCCTCTTCTACCCACTGATAAGCGCGTTCCCGACTTACCACATGAACCCGAATATCTTCGTTTTCTTCCGCGAGGCCATGAATACCTTTGGCCGTCGTTGCGTCCACTTCGCCCGCTAATATAGAGAGGCGCTCACTGGTTCCCCCAGGGCTTGCCAGGTAACTCAGCATTTTTTTCGTGCGCCCCACGATTAAGCCCGCCTCTTCCACTGCTTCCCGGCGCGCCACATCTTCAATGGTTTCGCCTTCTTCAATCATACCGGCCACCATCTCCAGCAACCACGGGCTTTCGCTGGTGTCGTAGGCGGCGATGCGGATCTGCTCAATCAGCACAACTTCATCCCGCACAGGGTCAAAGGGTAGCAAGACTGCAGCGTGACCGCGCTCAAAAATTTCGCGTTTTACCTCGCCACTCATTTCTCCGTTGAATAAACGATGACGAAAACGATACAAATCAAGCGAAAAAAAACCGCTGTACAGCGTTTCCCGTGCAATAATTTCTACATCGTTTTTCGAGAACGTAACCACTGAGTCATTCGTCTTAGTCATGATTGGTTCCAATTGCATTTGTGCGGAAATTGTGGATTTCGGGTCAGTTTGGCTACCGTTTAGCTGACTGTATGCTAGATTGATGCAAATTAACGCCGCATGGCACATTACGCCAACTTTTTAAACTGTCAGACTCTGATACAATCGGCGAATATTTTTCTGAATTAGATCAGCGCTAAGCTTCACAACAAGGAATGCAAATGAAGAAATTGCTCCCCATCCTTATTGGCCTGAGCCTTACAGGTTTCAGCGCAATGAGCCAGGCAGAGAACCTGCTGCAAGTGTATCAGCAGGCGCGTTTAAGCAACCCTGACCTGCGTAAATCCGCAGCAGACCGCGACGCGGCCTTTGAAAAGATCAACGAAGCGCGTAGCCCACTGTTACCACAGCTTGGCCTGGGTGCTGATTATACCTATAACAACGGCTATCGTGACAACAACGGTGTGAACTCAAACGTGTCCAGCGCGTCTTTACAGTTAACACAAACGCTGTTTGATATGTCGAAATGGCGCGCCCTGACGTTACAGGAAAAAAGTGCCGGTATTCAGGATGTAACCTATCAGACTGACCAACAGCAGCTTATTCTGAACACCGCGACGGCCTACTTTAACGTGCTGAGCGCGATTGATGCGCTTTCCTATACTGAAGCGCAGAAACAAGCTATCTACCGTCAGTTGGATCAAACCACTCAGCGCTTTAACGTCGGTCTGGTTGCTATTACCGACGTTCAGAACGCCCGTTCACAGTACGATACCGTGCTGGCGAATGAAGTGACCGCGCGTAACAATCTCGACAACGCCGTTGAAGCGTTGCGTCAGGTCACCGGTAACTACTACCCGGAACTCTCTTCGCTGAACGTTGACAGCTTCTCTACCGACAAGCCGAAAGCGGTCAATGCGCTGCTGAAGGAAGCGGAAAGCCGCAACCTGGCACTGCTGCAGGCGCGTCTGAGCCAGGACCTGGCCCGCGAGCAGATTCGTCAGGCTCAGGACGGTCACCTGCCGACTCTGGATTTGAACGCATCAACCAGCGTGTCGAATACCAAATATGACGGCAGCAAAACCGGTGGCAGCACTTATGCTGACCGCGATATCGGCCAGAACTCTATCGGCCTGAGCTTCAACCTGCCAATCTACAGCGGCGGTTCGGTGACCTCTCAGGTGAAACAGGCGCAGTACAACTTCGTTGGCGCAAGCGAGCAACTGGAAAGCGCGCACCGTACTGTAGTTCAAACTGTGCGTTCTTCCTTCAATAACGTCAATGCCTCTATTAGCAGCATCAACGCTTATAAACAAGCCGTTGTCTCTGCGCAGAGTTCATTAGACGCGATGGAAGCCGGTTACTCAGTCGGTACTCGTACCATCGTTGACGTGTTGGATGCCACCACCACGCTGTATAACGCTAAGCAGCAGCTCTCCAGTGCGCGTTATAACTACCTGATTAACCAGCTGAATATCAAATCTGCCCTCGGTACCCTGAACGAACAGGATCTCCAGGCGCTGAACAGCACGCTGGGTAAACCGGTTTCAACGACACCTGAGTCTGTTGCCCCGGAAAACCCGCAGCAGGACGCTTCAGCCGATGGCTATAACGGCGCGACCACTACCGCGAATCGTTAAGCACAAGGCCGCATAAAAACGCCACGCCGAACACGCGTGGCGTTTTACATTGCGCAGAACGTAAGGCAACGTAAAGATCCCCCTGTTTATTCCCCTTCTCGCTTCATTTTCAACCAGTCATCCACTATCCTGAGCGCTAATGCTCTACCACTGGGTCCAGGAAGATAACGATGAAACGGACAAATAATATTAAGCACGCCGCTTTTCGCAAAAGCTGGAGTGCACGCCATTTAACACCGGTTGCTTTCGCCGTCACTGCCGTCTTTATGCTGGCGGGCTGTGAGCAAAGTGACGAAACGGTCACCCTCTATCAAAACGCGGACGACTGCTCGGCAGCCAACCCGGGGAAAGGTGCGGAATGTACCACCGCCTTTAATAACGCACAGAAAGAAGCGGAACGTACTGCGCCGAAATATGCCACGCGTGAAGATTGCGTCGCAGAATTCGGTGAAGGTCAGTGCCAGCAAACGCCAGCTCAGGCAGGTGTTGCACCAGAAAACCAGGCACAGGCGCAAAGCAGCGGCAGCTTCTGGATGCCGTTGATGGCCGGTTATATGATGGGCCGTATGATGAGCGGCGGCGCGGGATTCCAGCAGCAGCCAGTGTTCACATCCAAAAATCCATCCAGCCCGGCATATGGTAAATACACCGATGCCAGCGGCAAAAACTACGGTGCCGCACAGCCAGGCCGCTCCATGACCGTTCCGAAAACTGCGATGGCGCCAAAACCGGCGACCACCAGCACGGTCACCCGTGGCGGCTTTGGCGAGTCTGTTGCTAAGCAGTCGACAATGCAGCGTAGCAGCGCCTCCGGCACGTCTTCTCGCTCAATGGGCGGCTAAGTCACATGGAAAGAATCACTATTACAGAGCGCCCGGACTGGCGCGAAAAAGCCACTGAATATGGCTTTAACTTCCACACCATGTACGGCGAGCCGTACTGGAGCGAGGAAGCGTATTACAAACTAACCCTGGCCCAGGTTGAAAAACTGGAAGAGGTCACCGCCGAGCTGCACCAGATGTGTTTAAAAGTGGTGGAGCGCGTGGTCGCCAGCGATGAGCTGATGACCAAATTCCGCATTCCGAAACACACCTGGGGCTTTGTGCGTCAGTCGTGGCAAACGCATCAGCCTTCGCTCTATTCGCGCATGGATCTGGCGTGGGATGGTGCAGGCGAGCCGAAGCTACTCGAGAACAACGCCGATACGCCAACCTCACTGTACGAAGCGGCGTTTTTCCAGTGGATCTGGCTGGAAGATCAGCTCAATGCCGGTAACCTGCCGGAAGGGAGCGATCAGTTCAACAGCCTGCAAGAAAAGATCATTGAGCGCTTCACCGAGCTGCGTGAGCAGCATGGTTTTCAACTGCTGCACCTGACCTGCTGTCGCGATACCGTGGAAGATCGTGGAACCGTGCAATATCTGCAGGACTGCGCGGCAGAAGCGGAAGTGGCCACCGAATTCCTGTATATCGAAGATATTGGCCTGGGTGAAAAAGGTCAGTTTACCGATCTTCAGGATCAGGTTATCGGTAATCTCTTTAAGCTCTATCCGTGGGAATACATGCTGCGCGAGATGTTCTCAACCAAGCTGGAAGACGCTGGCGTGCGCTGGCTGGAACCGGCATGGAAGAGCATTATTTCCAACAAAGCGCTGCTGCCGCTGCTGTGGGAAATGTTCCCGGATCACCCGAATCTGTTACCCGCTTATTTTGCCGAAGATGATCATCCACAGATGGACAAATATGTGGTGAAACCTATCTTCTCCCGCGAAGGCGCTAATATTTCGATCATTGAGAACGGAAAAACGCTGGAAGAAGTTGATGGCCCTTACGGTGAAGAAGGCATGATCGTGCAGCAATTCCATCCGCTGCCAAAATTTGGCGACAGCTACACGCTGATTGGCAGCTGGCTTATCAACGATCAACCTGCCGGGATCGGTATTCGCGAAGACCGCGCGCTGATCACGCAGGATCTCTCTCGTTTTTATCCGCATATTTTTGTGGAGTAAGCTTTGTTTCTGATACCGCCCCTTCGCAGGGCGGTATTTTCTCTTCGCGCCAGCGGCAAATCATCTCCAGCAACGCCTCTCTTTCCTGCCGACAGGCGCGGCGCTCACGCCTGATATAGTAAAAAGCATGTCCCGCCAGTACAGCGATCAAAGCCATCCAGTGCCACGCTATATACATTTATTCATCCTCAAAAGTTAAATTTAATTCACATTCAATATTCTTATTTCACATAAACATATTTTTATTTGTTTTCTCATTAAGATTATCCTGTTATCTATCATAAGAATAAATAACAGAATGCCATGATGAAAGAGATACATTTCACTATTTAAAACAATGCAATCAAGATCACACTCCATAACAATAGCGGTTGTGATTGATATATCACAACCCTACTATCCCAATGACTAAAGACGCTCCATATATTTATCAAAAACATATTTAAAAAGAAAAGATAGATTTCATTTTTATCCAGCTAAAACGATGTTTGTTTTCTCATAAATAATCCACGGGAATATATAAGGAAATATCGTTATGTTTAATCAATATCGAAAAACGTTCCTCGCGGGCGCGGTGGCGCTTACCTTTAGCGTATCAAGCGCAGGTGTACTGGCCGCAGGTTTTCAACCAGCCCCACCAGCGGGTCAGTTGGGGGCAGTTGTTGTTGATCCCTACGGTCACGCCCCATTAACCGCGCTGGTTGAACTCGATAGCCACACTATCTCCGATGTAAAAGTCACCGTACACGGTAAAGGCGAGAAAGGCGTGCCTATCAGCTACAGCGTGGGTGATGAATCGCTGAAGAACTATGACGGTATCCCTATTTTTGGGTTGTATCAGAAATATGCCAACAACGTCACCGTGGAATGGAAAGAAAATGGCAAGTCGATGAAAGACGACTACGTGGTGCAGACCTCCGCTATCGTCAACCACTATATGGACAACCGCTCTATCTCTGACCTGCAACAACCGAAAGTCATTAAAGTCGCGAAAGGCTTTGAAGATCGCCTCTATATGGTGAATACCCATACCTTTACCGCCCAGGGCTCTGACCTGCACTGGCACGGCGAGAAAGCAAAAGACGCCGGTATTCTCGACGCGGGCCCGGCAACCGGCGCACTGGCCTTTGACATCGCGCCCTTCACCTTTGTGGTCGATACCGAAGGGGAATATCGCTGGTGGCTGGACCAGGAAACCTTCTACGATGGGCATGACCGTAATATCAATAAACGCGGCTACCTGATGGGTATTCGCGAAACGCCACGTGGAACCTACACGGCGGTGCAGGGCCAGCACTGGTATGAATTCGACATGATGGGCCAGGTACTGGAAGATCACAAACTGCCGCGCGGTTTTGTCGATGCCACCCACGAATCTATCGAAACGTCGAAAGGCACTGTGCTGTTGCGCGTAGGCAAACACAGCTATCGCCGCGATGACGGCGTGCACGTCAACACTATCCGCGACCATATTCTGGAAGTCGATAAATCAGGCCGTGTGGTTGACGTCTGGGACCTGAACAAAATTCTCGACCCTATGCGTGATGCTCTGCTTGGCGCGCTGGATGCCGGTGCCGTCTGCGTAAACGTCGACCTGGCGCACGCGGGCCAGCAGGCGAAACTTGAGCCAGACACACCGTTTGGTGATGCGCTGGGCGTAGGGCCAGGACGCAACTGGGCGCACGTTAACTCGATTGCTTATGATGCCAAAGATGACTCCATTATTATTTCTTCACGCCATCAGGGCGTGTTCAAAATTGGCCGTGATAAGCAGGTGAAATGGATCCTTGCACCGTCCAAGGGCTGGAATAAACAGCTGGCGGACAAACTGCTCAAACCGGTTGATGATAAAGGAAAACCGATTAGCTGTGATGAAAACGGCAACTGCCAGAACAGTGGTTTCGACTTCACCTATACCCAGCATACCGCGTGGCTCTCCAGCAAAGGCACACTCACCGTCTTTGATAACGGCGATGGTCGCCATCTGGAACAACCTGCCCTGCCAACGATGAAATATTCCCGTTTCGTGGAATATAAAATCGATGAGAAAAAAGGTACCGTCCAGCAGGTTTGGGAATATGGCAAAGATCGCGGTTACGACTTCTACAGCCCGATTACGTCCGTCATCGAATATGAAAAAGATCGCAACACCATGTTTGGCTTCAGCGGTTCAATTCATTTATTCGACGTGGGTCAACCGACCATTGGTAAGCTCAATGAAATTGACTACAAAACCAAAGAAGTGAAAGTCGAAATCGACGTTCTGTCGGATAAACCGAATCAGACCCACTACCGTGCAATGCTGGTTCATCCACAGCAGATGTTTAAATAAGAAGGAATGGCTATGTCTACGAAATGGATAAAATCATTATTCACCGGCGTGGTACTCACCGCCGCGCTGGCGACGTCTTTTGCAGCATCGGCTTTCACCGAAGGCACGGACTACATGGTGCTGGAGAAACCAATTCCCAATGCCGATAAAACGCTGATTAAAGTCTTCAGCTACGCCTGCCCATTCTGCTACAAGTACGACAAAGCGGTGACCGGCCCGGTGTCTGAAAAAGTGAAAGATGTAGTGGCCTTCACGCCATTCCATCTGGAAACCAAAGGCGAATATGGCAAGCAGGCCAGCGAAGTGTTTGCTGTGTTAATTGCCAAAGATAAAGCCGCAGGCATTTCTCTTTTTGATGCTAACTCACAGTTTAAAAAAGCAAAATTCGCTTACTACGCAGCGTATCACGACAAAAAAGAGCGCTGGTCTGACGGTAAAGATCCCGCTGCCTTTATCAAAACCGGCCTTGATGCCGCGGGTATGAGCCAGGCTGATTTTGAAACCGCGCTGAAGGAACCTGCGGTTCAGGAAACGCTGGAAAAATGGAAAGCAGCCTACGATGTGGCCAAAATCCAGGGCGTTCCGGCCTATGTGGTTAATGGTAAATATCTGATCTACACCAAGAATATTAAATCCATCGACGCTATGGCAGACCTGATCCGCGAACTGGCGGGCAAATAACACAGGGAAACGCTTATGGCTTTCATTAAGGGATTATTGAGAGACCTGCGCAAAACGCCGGTCGATACGCTGGTGAGGTGGCAGGAACGGCGCTTTCTGTGGCTGTTTATGGCTATCGCAATGGGCGCGCTTATCGTGCTGGCACACTCCTTCTTCCAGATCTATCTCTACATGGCACCGTGCGAACAGTGTGTTTATATTCGCTACGCTATGTTTGTGATGGTGTTTGGCGGCGTGATTGCGGCGATAAACCCCAAAAACATTATCCTGAAACTGATTGGCTGCGTGATGGCGTTCTACGGCAGCATTATGGGGATTAAGTTTTCAATAAAACTGAACGGTATCCACTATGCGGTGCATAACCCGGATCCCGACGCGCTGTTTGGCGTGCAGGGCTGTTCAACAGATCCCACTTTTCCCTTTAATCTGCCGCTGGCGCAGTGGGCGCCTGAATGGTTCATGCCGACCGGCGACTGCGGCTACGATGCGCCCATCGTGCCAGATGGCGTCACGCTTAGCAGCACTCAACAGTGGTTTATTGATTTGTACCAAAGCTCAGAAGGCTGGTATCTCCTGCCGCCATGGCACTTTATGAACATGGCGCAGGCGTGCATGCTCGCGTTCGGTACTTGCCTGATACTGCTGCTGATTATGAGCGCAGCCTGGGGTATAAAGCTTATCAGAGGATGAAACAAGCCTGATGGCGCAACGCTTATCAGACCTACCGACAGTCCGCAACTCATTGACAGGGCGGGCTATTCGTAGGCCGGGTAAGCGCAGCGCCACCCGGCAAAAGATCACCCAATCTGAACGGACAACATGCTTAAGCTTCCCATCTCCAGCCCGTCCACCGGAATCGTGATAGGCTCTTCGCCATCCCATGCTCCCAGCACATACAGCAGCGGCAGGAAATGATCTGCCGTAGGGTTCGACAATGATCCCCCTTCATGCTCCAGATAGTTCACCAGCGGATGCTTCTCCAGCGCGCCTTTCCAGTTCAGGTTAGCTTTCACATAGTCGTTAAAGGACGTTGCCCATGGGTACGGCGTGCCATCACCGTGCCATTTCGCGGTCCGCAGGTTATGCACCACGTTGCCACTGGCCACCAGCATAACGCCTTCATCGCGCAGGCTGGCGAGCTTACGGCCCATCTCCATATGCCAGGACGCAGGTTTGGTGCTATCGATGCTTAACTGCACCATCGGAATATCCGCGTTCGGGTACATCTTAATCAACACGCCCCAGGAGCCGTGGTCAAAACCCCAGGCTTCATTGTCCAGTGTCACAGGCACCGGTGACAACAGCTCAACTAATTTCTGCGCTAATGCCGGAGACCCGGGCGCCGGATAGTGAATGTCATACAGCGCCTGCGGGAAGCCGCCAAAATCATGAATCGTTTTCGGTGCTTCCATGGCCGTCACACCCGTTCCACGTGTGAACCAGTGTGCAGAAATGACCACAATTGCTTTTGGACGAGGTAACGTCTCGCCCAGGTGCTGCCAGGTGCGGGTATAGATGTTGTCTTCCAGCACGTTCATCGGGCTACCGTGACCTAAAAACAACGCTGGCATTCGGGTACGAGACATGGTGTTATCCTCATAAAGAGTACGATGTAATAACACTACATTAACCTGTTTTAGACAGGGTGAAACTCAGATAAGCGTGATGATGATCTTCAGAAAATTTGAATGTAAGCTGGAGTAAAGACGCAATAAGTCTCTCGAAATGGACGACAACTTTTAGTATAAATGATAATCATTATCATAAGGAGTAAGCGATGTCGGTACCCTTAATTCTGACCTTATTAGCGGGTGCGGCCACGTTTATTGGCGCGATCCTTGGCGTTATCGGGCAAAAACCTTCCAACCGCGTGCTGGCGTTTTCACTAGGCTTCGCGGCGGGTATTATGCTGCTGATTTCCCTGATGGAAATGCTGCCTGCCGCACTGCATACCGAAGGCATGTCGCCCGTGCTGGGCTACGGTATGTTTGTTGTCGGCCTGCTCGGCTATTTCGCGCTCGATCGCCTATTGCCGCACGCACACCCGCAGGATTTAGCCCCTGCGGATGTTAAACCCCTGCCGCCCAACATCCGGCGGACGGCGGTTTTACTGACGCTGGGCATCAGCCTGCATAACTTTCCGGAAGGCATTGCGACGTTTGTTACGGCCAGCAATAACCTGGAACTCGGCTTTGGCATCGCATTCGCCGTCGCGCTACATAATATTCCTGAAGGCCTTGCGGTTTCCGGGCCCATTTATGCGGCTACAGGCTCAAAGCGCAAAGCGGTATTCTGGGCAGGTATTTCCGGGATGGCGGAAATCCTCGGCGGCGTGCTGGCATGGTTAATTCTCGGCAGCCTGGTCTCCCCGGTCGTGATGGCGGCCATTATGGCGGCCGTTGCCGGGATTATGGTCGCGCTGTCAGTGGATGAATTGATGCCGCTGGCCAAAGAGATAGACCCGAACAATAACCCCAGCTATGGCGTTCTTTGCGGTATGTCCGTAATGGGACTAAGCCTGGTCTTGTTACAGTCCATTGGGCTTGGTTAATATTAGCGCCGTGCTGGGGTTACAGCACGGCGTAATGGGTTAGCTAATATTGTGTCACAAAATTTAGTCTGAATTTTTTAGCTATCGTTGTGAACTATGAGCAAATCATGATAATAACCATAATTATTACGTAATCACGCCGCACTAACATAATCACCAAACCAATATTATATTTAAATAATATTTTCAAAGATAATATTTTAATTTTTTCAGATTATCCTGTTTAGTTTTTCTAAACCTTCACTGATATCCCTTACGATATAATTGAGATGTTGATATTTAGCACAAGCCTATCTCATTATATTACAAGGATATTCTATGATTTCAGGAAAGAAAACATTGTTGGCATTACTATTAAGCGCACTCACCTCTGGATACGCACTGGCTGATGTTGATGGCGGTGGCGGCAAAATTACGTTTACAGGGCTGGTTATCAGCGCCCCTTGTGCTATTCAGGCAGACGATGTCGATAAGCAGGTAAATTTAGGTGAAGTGCCGGCAAGCTACATCAATGCTAACACCCATTCTGAAGCCGTAGACTCCAGTCTGCATCTCATTAACTGCGACTTACCGAATTCCGATAACGGTAGCGGAGTGAATGTCACCAAAGTTGACGTGACCTTCAGCAGTGGTAGCGTGGAACCCTCAGATACCAGCCTGTTGACGAACACTTATGCCAGCGGTGCAACCAACGTTGGAATACGTTTGCTGGATAAGAACAGCAGCAATATCACTTTAGGTACAGCGCAAAGCCTCGACCTTATCGCATCGTCACAAACCCAAATTCTGCCGTTTAAAGCCTGGATGGAGAAAGTTGGTGCCGCCGATGTCACGCCGGGGGGCGTAACAGCAACAGCGAATTACACGCTGACCTATAAGTAATTGATGGCGGCCATGAAGGCCGCCTCACTATATCATTGCAATAGCCCCGGTAAGGATGCCATGGACACTTGCAAGCTTCTGGTTCTAAGCAGTGGTTTATTATTCGCCACTTCAGTCCACTCTGTAGAATTCAATCTCAATGCTTTGGATAAATCCATGCGCGACAGCGTGGATATTTCACTGCTCAAAGAGAAGGCGGCGATTGCGCCTGGAAACTACTTTGTTTCAGTCGCAGTAAATAAGATTCTTATTTCTGCCGGCCAGGAGCTTAGCTGGAAAGCAAAAGATAATGCAGTCACGGTATGCATTCCTGTTGAACTTGCTGATCAATTAGGTCTGAAAGAAAACATCCGTGCCGCGCTAACGTTAGATAAGGGCTGCGTTGATTTCAGTAACCACCCTACCATTCAGTTCTCACTCGACAGTGCGAATCAGCGTCTGGATATCACTGTTCCTCAGGCATTGCTCTCCTGGAAATCGGACAACTGGATGCCCCCCTCCTCCTGGGATGCGGGCGTGGCGGGCTTGCTGCTGGATTACAATTTGTTTGCCAGCACCTATCGCCCTTATCACGGCGAGCACACTGAAAATATTAACGCTTACGGTACGGCAGGGCTGAATGCGGGGGCCTGGCGCCTGCGTAGTGACTACCAGATTAGCCAGAACCACAATGGCGAAAGCTCACAAACGACACGCGGCCTCTCGCGAACCTATCTTTTTCGTCCACTTCCTGCACTTGGTGCCAAACTCACGCTGGGCGAAACCGATTTCAGCTCCAGCATCTTTGATGCCTTTGCCTACAATGGTGCAGCGCTCGCCAGCGACGATCGCATGCTTCCCTGGGAGCTTCGTGGCTACGCGCCACAGATAAGCGGCATCGCCCAGACTAACGCTACGGTGACGGTCAGCCATGCCGGACGCGTTATCTACCAGACAAAGGTTGCGCCAGGTCCTTTTATCATCAGCGACCTAAACCAGTCGGTACAGGGAACACTGGACGTCAAGGTCACTGAAGAAGATGGCCGGGTCAACAGCTTTCAGGTTTCAGCTGCCTCTACCCCCTTCCTCACCCGGGAAGGACAGGTTCGCTACAAGTTCGCCGCTGGGCGTGCACGTCCGGACATCTCGCACCACGTTGTTGATGATACCTTCATCAGCAGCGAGGCCTCATGGGGCATGCTCTCCAATACCTCCGTTTATGGCGGCGTGCTGGCCGCAGGAAGCGACTATCGTTCAGTTGCATTGGGGATTGGGCAAAATATGCTCTGGTTGGGCGCGTTATCCTTCGATGCCACACATGCCAGCAGTACTTTCGAGGATGGCCACACAGAAAAAGGTCTCAGCTATCGCCTGAATTACAGCAAACGTGTTGATGCAACAGACAGCCAGATATCACTGGCGGCCTATCGTTTTTCCGAGCGTGAGTTCCACAGTTACGCTAACTTTATCGCTCATCAGTATAACGACGCCGACACCCAGGACGAGAAGCAAACGATCAGCCTCTCGTTTAATCAGCCTGTTACACCGCTTAATCTTAATCTTTACGTCAGCGCACTGCGCCAGAAATGGTGGGACGGCGATAGCTCTACGACGGCCAGCATCACGGCGGGATATAACTTCGATCTCGGTAAATGGAAAGGACTCACCCTCTCCACCTCCTGGAGCTCTACGCGTTATGAAGAGAGTGGCACAGATAACCAACTCTACGTTTCACTCTCTATTCCTTTTGGCTACAGTCGACGCCTGAATTACGACATGCGCAACAGCGCAACCACCAGCAATATGCTGAGCTGGAGCGACGCATCAAATCCACGCAATACCTGGGGCGTTTCTGCGGGTGTGGAAACAGATAAACCGGATAATGGCAGTCAATTCCGTGGCAACCTTCAGCACCTCACATCGCTTGGCGATTTGCAACTTGCCGGAAGTTACGCCGCCAGCGATTACAGCTCATTAAGTGCCAGCTGGAACGGTTCCATCACCGCCACCCGCCACGGGCTGGCAATGCATCGCAGAAGCTTCGGTAATGAACCCCGCATAATGATCGATACCGATGGTGTAGCGGATGTACCTGTACAAAGCGATTTCAATCGAACCAACCTTTTGGGCTATGCCGTGGTGCCCATGGCAGGAAGTTATCAGCCGACTTCCATTGCGGTGAATATGAATCAGTTACCGGATGGCGTCACCGTCAACGAAAGTATTACCCGGGAAGCCTGGACGGAAGGTGCAATCGGCTATAAAACCGTTGCCTCACGCGCGGGGAGTGATGTGAGTGTGATATTACGTACAGCCGATGGCGGCTATCCGCCACTGGGGGCCGTGATTCAACAGTCTGAAGGCAATGTTGATGTCGGAATGGTCAGTGAAGAGGGCCATGCCTGGCTCGGTGGGATTAAAGGCAACCAGCAATTTAGCGTGATCTGGGGAAAAAACCAGCGCTGCTCGCTCTCACTTCCGAATGATTTAAGCGTTTTAAAACAACATACTATTTTACCTTGTCATTAATTAAGGATGAAAGATGACACTCTTTAAAGCCATGTCTATTTTAGCGTTGATACTCCCGCTGGCGGGCCATGCAGCTATTCAGCCCGACAGGACGCGTATCATCTTTAGCAGTAATGCTAAGGCCAGCAGCCTGAAGCTCGAAAACCAGAGTAAAAAGCTCCCATATCTCGCCTACTCCTGGATTGAAAATGAGCAGGGCCAAAAGGACGATCGTTATTTTTCAGCACTCCCCCCGATTCAGCGTCTGGACCCGGGTACCCAGACACAGGTCCGTATTGTGAAACAGGCAAGCGTGGGGGCACTTCCTTCAGACAGAGAAACCCTGTTTTACTTTAACGTGCGAGAGGTCCCACCGGCGCCAGAAAACAGCAGCGGAGCAGTGGTGCAACTTGCCGTTCAATCCAGGTTAAAGCTTTTCTGGCGGCCCGAGGCCCTCACAAAAACACCCGGCGTGAATATTGAGGAGCGCCTCACGGCATCGCAGGTCGCCCATACGCTTCGCCTCAACAATCCTACAGGTTATTACGTCACTCTGGCTTTTTTTGGCAAAGATGACTACAGCCCCTTTGATGGGTTCAAGAGCACAATGATTGCCCCCTTTTCTGCGACCACGATCAGCGCAGGAAGCTATGCGGGCAGTACATTTTCGTTAGGATACATCGACGATTACGGCGCAATGCGCACGCTCAACGTGCGTTGCCACGGGGAGTGTGAGGTCAATGCGCCGGAGAAGAGAAAATGAAGCGCATTTTGCTCCTGATGACACTTCTTTTGCTTACGCTCATTCCTGTGCGCGCGGCCCTGGCTGTCAATTGCTATCTTGCCACACCAGGCGGACCGGTTGAGGGATTCACAAATATTGAGCCCTTTGCTGTGCCAAATAATGCAAAACCCGGCGACAAAATCTGGGAAAGTAACGATATTAAAATCCCGGTTTACTGCGATACGGGCACTGCGCCAAACTTCAGCAATGAAAATATTTATGCCTGGGTGAACCCCTATATCGCCATCAATGACCCCTATTACCAGCTTGGCGTAACCTATGAAGGCGTGGATTACGATGCCTCTCAAGGCAGTATCGGCATTGATACACATCAGTGTCTGGACAATAAACAATTCGAGATCTACACCCCTGAGCAAATTAAAGCAGCCGGATGGGAGCACTATCTTTGTTCAGGTGATGTGAACAATATCCACTATTCTCGTACCTTTACTGCACGTATGAGGCTGTATGTGAAGGTTATTACTATGCCCCCTCACGATTACAGGAGCAGCATCAGCGATTACATACTGGTGCAGTTTGACGGCGTCGGTGGCGTAAACCAAAACCCTGAAGCGAAGAATCTTAAGTATCATGTCACCGGGCTGGACCAGATTCGCGTACTGGATTGCAGCGTCAATTTCAGCATCTACCCGGAAAATCAGACCATTGATTTCGGTACGTTTAACAACATGGAAATTAATCATCAAACGCTAACCCGCAGTTTCTCGGTCAAAACTACTAAAAATATCGCGAATAACGAATGCACTGATACCTTTAAAGTCTCTTCCTCGTTCTACACCACTGAAACACTGGCAGATGACGATACTTCCCTGAGATTAGGTAATGGCCTGCAACTTAAAATTCGCGATACGGAAAAGAACACGTTTTACACCTACAACGAGTACACAGAATACGCTGATTTCGATCCCTCTTTATTGATGCGGGAAAAAACATACCAGGCGGAACTGAGTCAGGTCGCAGGGGAAACGGTAAAAACGGGGCCGTTCGAAACGGTGGTGCTGTTTAAGATTAACTACAACTAAAAACAAAAAAGCCCGCGAGGCGGGCTTTATCGCCGGATACGGTATGAATGCCTTATCCGGCCTGCGAACAGCGAGCGGTGAGTCGGGAATTAACTTGCTTTACGCTCATGTGCCTGGCGATAAGCCACCAGATCTTCGATGGTCACCAGTGCCATATTATGTTTGCGGGCAAACTCGATGCACTCTGGCGCACGCGCCATGGTGCCGTCGTCGTTGGTCAGTTCACACAACACGCCTGCCGGTTTGAAGCCCGCCAGAGAGACCAGGTCAATGGTCGCTTCGGTGTGGCCGCCGCGAGTCAGTACGCCGCCCTGCTGCGCGCGCAGCGGGAAGACGTGGCCAGGACGGTTCAGGTCAGACGGTTTGGCGCCGTCGGCAATCGCTGCGCGAACGGTAGTCAGGCGGTCAGCGGCAGAAACGCCGGTGGTCACGCCGTGTGCCGCTTCGATGGTAATGGTGAAGCCGGTTCCGTATGCGCTGGTGTTGTTTTCTACCATCATCGGCAGATCCAGCTGTTTACGGCGTTCTTCCGTCAGGCACAGACAAACGATGCCGCTACCGTGACGGATAGTCAGCGCCATTTGTTCAACAGTCATGTTTTCGGCGGCAAAGACCATGTCGCCTTCGTTTTCACGGTTTTCGTCGTCCAGCACCATTGCGCCGCGGCCTTCACGCAGGGCAATCAATGCGTTTTCAACGCGTTCAAAAGCAGTACCAAAAGAGGAAAGTAGCGTCTGATTCATGGTAAAAAAACCTCGTCAAAATTATGGTTACCAGAATCAGGGCAGTCTTAGGAGTGCCGGTTTAGCGGCAAATGGATAACGCGAGCGGGCTCAGCCCGACTGGATCGTTACTCTCTCCCATCCGGACTCTAACCGTCGGCCCCGGAATTACACCGGATCTGCTGACCTTTGAGTTTGCACCCAAAGCGCTCGCGGGCTTTCAGCCGTAGCTGATTTACCGCCGGTGGGGAATTTCGCCCCGCCCTGAGAATAAGCGTACTCACTATAACCCCATTGACTATCTTCGGCAATGCATAAGCTTCGAACAATTCTGGTTTATCGGGAGGAAGTAAGGCACTACAATGAATGTCAGAACAGACAAATCAGGTAAACGACGATGATTGACCCGAAAAAAATTGAACAAATCGCACGCCAGGTCCATGAATCTATGCCGAAAGGCCTCCGTGATTTCGGGGATGATGTAGAGAAAAAAGTCCGTCAGGTCCTGCAGTCACAACTAACTCGTCTGGATTTGGTAAGCCGTGAAGAGTTCGACGTACAGACGCAGGTGCTGCTGCGTACCCGTGAGAAACTGGCATTGCTGGAACAGCGTCTGAGTGAGTTAGAAAGCCGTGCGGCTGCGCCGTCAGAAGATAAAGAGTAAGTAAAATGCCGGGTGACGCTGCGCTTACCCGGCCTACGATCTACGTCCCCAGCCAGGGATAAACGTTACCCCCAGCATAATCGTATCAGTGTTCCAGCTCAGGCATGCTACTCGTCTCCACCACCTGGCAATAGCGTTCATAACGTTTATAAAACCAGGCGCGGTGCTCTTCATCCATGTTGCCGGTAATCGCTTCTAAATCAACTTCCTGGCCCTGATCGTGCATTCTGGCAAAGCTCTGGGCCAAAAAATCAAAATTATTCAGGGAATAAATATTGCTGTTGTCCATCGGCATACTCCTTCAGTCGTTGTATATCTGAGTGTATATGCTTTATCTGACTTCAGTATTCGCCGACCAAAAATCAGAATTTGGACATTCCGTGCGCTTATTGTGGATAAAAAATGTGCTAAATCATATTTCTGATTAATCAATAAAAAGCCCTGTCGTCCGAAGGCAACAGGGCTTTTAAACGAAGCAAACACTGCTTACTTATTAGCGTCTTTTTGAATCTTTTTGATGATATTGGTGGTCGAGCAACCGTCTTCGAAGTTCAGCACCAGCACTTCACCGCCGTTGGCCCACACTTCTTCGCTACCGGCGATCTGTTCAGGTTTATAGTCACCGCCTTTCACCAGGCGATCCGGTAAGATCCCGGCGATTAGGCGCTGCGGGGTATCTTCTTCAAAAGAGACCACCCAGTCGACGGATTCCAGTGCGCCCAGCACGATCATGCGCTGTTCCAGCGGGTTTACCGGGCGGGATTCTCCCTTCAGGCGTTTGGTCGATGCATCGCTGTTCACCGCAACAATCAGGCGATCGCCCAGCTTACGTGCATTGGCCAGATAAGAGACGTGCCCCGCGTGCAGAATGTCGAACACACCGTTGGTCATCACCACTTTCTCGCCGCGTTTACGTGCAGCAGCCACCGCCTGTTTCAGCTCTTCTTCGCTCATCACGCCAAAACCGGTTTCCGCACGACCACGCACGGCGTTTTCGAGTTCGATAGGCGAAACGGTTGACGTACCGAGTTTACCCACCACCACGCCTGCCGCTGCGTTGGCGAAGTAGCAGGCGTCTTCAAGAGAATTACCCGCCGCGAGCGTTGCCGCCAGCACGCCAATTACCGTATCACCAGCACCGGTAACGTCATACACTTCCTGTGCCTGGGTCGGTTGATGCAGCGGTTCTTTACCCGGCTGGAGCAGCGTCATACCCTGCTCGGAACGCGTCACCAGCAGCGCGGAAAGGTCGTAATCAGCAATCAGCTTCATACCGCGCTCAACGATCTCCGCTTCGCTTTTGCATTTGCCCACTACCGCTTCAAACTCAGAGAGATTTGGCGTCAGCAGCGTTGCACCGCGATAACGTTCAAAATCCGTGCCTTTCGGGTCGATGAGCACCGGGACTTTCGCTTCGCGCGCCAGCTTAATCATCTGCTGAACGCTTTCCAGCGCGCCCTTAGCGTAGTCGGAGAGCACCAGAGCGCCGACGCTTGCCAGCCCGCTTTTAATGCGGTCATGCAGCGGCTGCGGGTCAACCCCGGCAAAACCTTCTTCGAAGTCGAGACGAATCAGCTGCTGGTTGCGCGACAGCACGCGCAGCTTGGTGATGGTAGGATGCGTCGCCACCGAGACAAAATCACATTTGACGTTCACATCCGCCAGCGCTTTGTTCAATGCGCGCGCCGCGTCGTCAATACCGGTCAGGCCGACCAGACGAGAATTCGCTCCCAGGGACGCAATATTCATCGCCACGTTCGCCGCGCCGCCAGGACGTTCTTCGATGGTTTCAACCTTCACCACCGGCACCGGCGCTTCCGGGGAAATACGGCTGGTTGGGCCATACCAGTAGCGATCCAGCATCACATCACCCACAACCATCACCCCTGCGCGCTCATATTCTGGCAGCGTTACTTTCATTCGTGTCTCCTGAGAGATTCAAAAAAATTGGCGCGATAATAGCACATTTCACGGCGTGACCAGCCACTTCAGCCAACTCGCTTCTACCTGTTCACGCTCGGTGGTAAAACGCTCAAGCCCCACGTTCCCGGGTAATTCCTGCAACGCCAGATGATGCAACGCATCGCGCAGCGTGGTATAGGCGCGAGTCAACGCTTGCGCTTCCTGCTCATCCATAATGTCGTTCTGCGCCAGCAGTTCGAGGATGCGCACATTATCAGACCACCGCGTCAGCTTCGGTTTTTCATGCGCGTAGCGCAGCACCAGATATTGCGTAATGAATTCAATGTCAGTGATCCCGCCAGCATCAGTTTTGATATCAAAGCGATCTCGCTGCTTACCCCCCAGATGGGCGCGCATTTTTTCGCGCATTTCCCGCACTTCCGTGCGTAAGGTGTCGCCATCACGGACGTTGGTGAGAATCTGGCGGCGAATGGCATCAAACTGCTGCTGAAGCTGCGGATCGCCATAGACCACACGCGCGCGAACCAGCGCCTGATGTTCCCACGTCCACGCTTCGTTTTGCTGGTAATCAGCAAAGGCTTCAGCCGTAGTGACCAACATTCCCGCCGCACCGGACGGGCGCAGGCGCGCGTCAACTTCATACAGGATGCCGGAGGAGGTCCGCGTGCTGAACAGATGCATAATGCGTTGCGCCAGGCGCAGGTAGAACTGGCGACCATCGATTTCGCGGTCGCCATCGGTCATCACATCCGCCGGGCAGTCGTGAAGGAACACCAAATCGAGATCGGAGCTATAGCCCAGTTCCCAGCCGCCCAACTTGCCGTAACCAATCACCGCAAAACCGCGCCCGTGGCGGTCATGCAGATGCGTAGGCTGCCCATAACGGGCGACCATTTGCGTCCATGCCTGATGCACCACCGCGTCGATCATCGCTTCCGCAAGCCAGGTCAGATGATCGCTTACCTTCATCACCGGCAAGGTTCCGGCGATATCCGCCGCCGCGATGTGCAGCAACTGGGCCTGTTTAAACTGGCGTAATGCTTCCAGTTGTTGTTCTTCATCTTCTTCCGGCACGCGCAGCAAATACTGGCGCAGCTCGTCGCGATAGGCGTCGGTAGCCGTCGGTTGATAAAGCGTGTTCGGATCGAGCAGTTCATCCAGCAGCAGCGGGTATCGCGCCAGCTGGCTCGCGACCATCGGCGAGGCCGCGCATAAACGGATGAGGTGTTTCAGTGTCCCCGGATATTCGCTCAGCAGTTCCAGATAGGTGGTTCGCGTGACGATGCCAATCAGTAGCGGCGTGATGCGCATCAGCGGCACCGGCGCGTCATCGCGCACGCACACTTCGCTCAACAGATGCGGCATCAGGGAATCCAGCACCTGACGCCCGCGCGGGCCAATGGTACGTTTATCCAGTTCTTTACGGAAATCCGCAATCAGCGCCACCACCTGGCGGCGATCGTCCTCGCTGAGGTGCGCCAACACCGGCGGGTTGTCCTCTTCCTGCAACGTGTCCTGCCAGAGTTCGCGCCAGTCTTCAGCCAGCGTTTCTTCTTCCGGCGAGGATTCATCATCGCCAATCAATTCGTCAAAAATGCGGCGCACACCCGCCATCAGCCCTTCAAGCTGTAAAGTCAGCGCCTCCCAGTCAGACACGCCCATTCCCCACGCCAGACGCGCGCGGTTAAGGTCGTCGCCCGGCAGGGTCTGCGTCTGTTCATCGTTGATGCTTTGCAGCAGGTTTTCCAGGCGACGCAGGAAAAGATAGGCTTCGCGCAGCGCGTCTGCGTCCTGCGCTGAAAGCAGATTCAGATTTTCAATCGCCGCCAGCGTCGGCAGCAAAGAACGCTGCTGTAACGTCGGTTCACGCCCGCCACGAATCAACTGGAATACCTGAACGATAAATTCGATTTCGCGGATGCCGCCTGCGCCAAGCTTAATGTTGTCTTTCAGCCCCCGGCGGCGCACTTCGCGGGCAATCATTCCTTTCATGCTGCGCAACGACTGGATCACGCTGAAGTCGATGTAGCGACGGAAAACAAATGGCCGCAGCATCGCACGCAGTTCCTGGCTCCAGACGTCATCGTTGTCGCCCATAATCCGCGCTTTTACCATCGCGTAACGTTCCCAGTCGCGGCCCTGCTCCTGGTAATAATCCTCCAGCGCGGCGTAGCTCAGCACCAGCGGGCCACTGTCGCCAAACGGGCGCAAACGCATATCGACGCGATAGACAAAGCCATCCTGCGTCGGCTGGTCGAGCACTTTAATCAAGCGCTGACCGAGGCGGGTAAAGAACTGGGCGTTGTCGAGTTCACGACGCCCACCGCGCGTGGCGCCGTGCTCCGGCCAGGCAAAAATCAGGTCGATATCCGAGGAAAAATTGAGTTCGCCTCCGCCCAGCTTGCCCATCCCAAGAATCAACAGCGGCTGTGCGACGCCATCGGCGTTGCAGGGCGTGCCCCATTCCCGGCAACAGGCGTCATAAAGCCAGTCGCGGGCGCTGACGATCAGCGTCTCGGCCAACACACTGAGTTGTTGCAGCGTATCCACCTCAGAAATCAGCGACAGCGACTGCGCCCAGGCGATGCGTACCATGATACGTCGGCGGAACAACCGCAGTTCGCGCATGAGCCAGGCTTCATCGGTTACGTCTACCAGCGCGGCCTGTAGCCAGTCGCGATAGTGCTGCCATTCTTCCGCTTGCGGCGGCTGGCTGGTGAGCGTTTCCAGCCATTCAGGATACATCGTCAGGCTTTGCTGAACGAAATCGCTGAACGTCATGACGGCTTGCGTCTGAGGCGTCAGCGTCGCAACCGGAAAGGTCTCCGGCAGCCGCTCAACCAATGTCTGCCAGTGCTGCTGTAACTGCGATGAAAGCGGGGTCATACTCGGTTTCCCTGAGGTCAGTTATCGTTTTCCGCTGTGTAACCAGAATGGCTCAACCGCCAGTGCTTCATTGCGGAAATGTTCAATTTCGATGTGCTGGCGCGTCAAAATGGCGTGACGTAATCCCAACCAGTTTGCCAGCCAGGCGTCGGCCTGCGCGCGATTGTAATAACCCGCCAGCAATTGCACACAGGTGATATCGCGCGTTAAGCGTGGTAGCTGGTCGGCGTAGCTGTCGCCCAGCGGATACGCAAACGTGGTGCGCAGCTCTGCGGCCTGGCGCGAAAGATGGGTATCAGCAAAACGCTTAAAGGAGTCGCTGATTTTGGCCTGCGCTTTGGCATCCAGGAAAGGCTGCCAGCCGCGCGTGACCAACCACTCGGTGAAGGCCAGTTTGGCCTGGGTTACCGCCACGTTGAAGGCGGCATCATGCGCGGAAATGTCGCCACCCAGCACCTTTTCTGCCTGGGTCAGTAAATCACGCAGCGCCGCGCTGGCTTTGCGCGGCACCACGCCACCAAACAACATCAGCGTGTGGCGAATCTGGCCAATTGCCGCCAGCACTTCCTCTTTCGCTTTTTTATTGCCGCGAACCCACAGCTCTTCGTGGTATTGCCAGTGGGACAGCGCTTTTTCCAGCGCCGCTTCCAGCCCCTGTTCGATGGTCGATTTCGGCGCGATTTGCATGATTTCCGCAGGCTTGATCGGACGTTCCTCGTTTCCCTGCGCAAGATGATAGCCGCGCGCGGCCTTGCTCAGGCTGCCCTGACGCACCAGGCCGGTTTGGTTAAGCTGCTGCGCCAGAGCCAGAACATCAGCTGTTTCGCCGGAAAGCAGTTCCAGTTCCAGCTCGCAAATCGGTTCCTGATAATCACCCGCTTTGACCTCGCCCAGGTCGAGCGCGATTTCAATCTGGCTCTTGCCGTGGCTTACCACCCACTTTTCACGCAAGAAATCGGTGCTGAACAGCGGCTGCACCTGCTCTGCCAGCCCTTCCGGCAGCTCGCCGTTCGGCCAAACTTCAGCAGGCAGTTTTTCCAGCGCGAGTTTCGGTTCGTCGAGATCGATATTGTACTCCGGGCGCTGATGCAGCCCGCCAACCGTACGACCAGCCACCTTCAGGGTCATTTCATAGCGATCGCCCGCGCCGCGAATGCGCAGGCCCATGTCATGACGACGCAGCCAGTTATCTTCAGTTTCGTAGTAAATATTAAGGAGTTTCTCTGCCGCCGTATGATCGGCCTTCAGGGTGAAGAGATGCTGACGCAGGGCATCAACGCCTGCCTCATCAACGAGGAACTTTAATTCAATTTCTTGTGCCATGGCTGATTTCTTATGGTTTCGTGGCCCGGGGAGTACCCTTTCGGCGAACTTCCCGGTAATCTTTTTGTCAGTAGATAGTATTTTGTGAAAAATTACCATGCAATGCGCATTTTGCGCGGCAACTTTACGTGGTTAACATTATTGCGATGTAACCGCGCCTCCTGGATGATTCTGATTGCTGTAGAAGGCTTTGCGTCGCCAGACTGTTGCCACTACTATCGTTCCACTTTTATGACAAAAACGATGACCTGATGCCAAAATTACGCCTAATCGCAGTCACTTTACTTGCACTCACCGCTTCCACCGTCACCCATGCTGATGAGAAGCGCTATGTTTCTGATGAACTGAATACCTGGGTTCGCAGCGGCCCTGGCGATAACTATCGCCTCGTAGGCTCCATTAATGCCGGTGAAGAAGTCACCCTGCTGCAAACTAATCCCGGCACTCAGTACGGACAAGTTCGCGACGGCAATGGCCGCACCGCGTGGATCCCGCTGAAAGAGCTGACGGAAACCCCGAGCCTGCGCACGCGTGTGCCGGATCTGGAAAATCAGGTGAAAACCCTGACTGACAAGCTGACTAACATCGATTCAACCTGGAATCAGCGCACCGCTGAAATGCAGACCAAAGTCTCGCAAAGCGACAGCGTGATCAACGGCCTGAAAGAAGAGAACCAGAAGCTTAAAAATGAGCTGATTGTGGCGCAGAAAAAAGTGAGCGCCGCTAACCTGCAGCTCGACGATAAACAGCGCACCATCATCATGCAGTGGTTTATGTATGGCGGTGGCGTGCTGGGTGCAGGCCTGATTCTTGGCCTGGTGCTGCCGCATCTGGTGCCAAGTCGCAAGCGTAAAGACCGCTGGATGAATTAGCCATAACGCCGCTTCTCTCGTATTATCCACAGAGGACAACAACGAGGAGAAGCGTGGCGTGAAGAGTTATCTGGTCGGTGGTGCTGTACGAGACGGTTTATTAGGCCTGCCGGTCAAAGATAAAGATTGGGTCGTGGTTGGCGCGACGCCACAGCAAATGCTCGACGCGGGCTACCAGCAGGTAGGCCGCGATTTTCCTGTGTTTTTGCATCCGCAAAGTCATGAAGAGTATGCGTTGGCGCGCACTGAACGGAAGTCCGGGTCTGGTTATACGGGGTTCACCTGCTACGCTGCGCCGGATGTCACGCTGGAGCAGGACCTGCTACGCCGCGACCTGACAGTTAACGCCCTTGCGCAGGACGATGACGGCACAGTTATCGATCCCTACGGCGGTCGTGCCGATTTACAAAATCGTCTGCTACGTCATGTTTCCCCCGCCTTTGGCGAAGACCCGCTCCGTGTGCTGCGCGTGGCGCGTTTTGCCGCACGCTACGCCCACCTGAGTTTCCGCATTGCCGATGAAACGCTGACGCTGATGCGCAACATGACCGCCGCTGGCGAACTTGAACACCTGACGCCAGAACGCGTATGGAAAGAGACGGAAGGCGCACTCGGCACCCGCAACCCGCAAGTCTTTTTCCAGACCCTACGCGACTGCGGCGCATTGAAAGTCCTGTTCCCGGAAATCGACGCGCTGTACGGCGTGCCTGCGCCGGAGAAATGGCATCCGGAAATCGATACCGGCGTGCATACGCTGATGACGCTCACAATGTCGGCAATGCTGAGCCCGAATATCGACATTCGTTTCGCCACCCTGTGCCACGATCTGGGCAAGGGTCTAACACCAAAACATCTCTGGCCGCGTCATCACGGCCATGGTCCGGCAGGCGTTAAACTGGTAGAACAACTCTGCCTGCGCCTGAAAGTGCCTAATGAGATGCGCGATTTAGCGAAACTGGTGGCCGAGTTCCACGATCTCATCCACACCTTCCCGATTTTGCAGCCGAAAACCATCATCAAGCTGTTCGATTCAATCGATGCCTGGCGTAAACCGCAGCGCGTTGAACAGATTGCGCTAACCAGCGAAGCCGACGTGCGTGGACGTACGCATTTTGAAGCCTGCGATTACCCGCAAGGGCGCTTGCTGCGTGAAGCATGGATCGTGGCGAAAAGTGTGTCGAACAAAGAGGTGATAGAAGCGGGTTTTCAGGGGCCCGCGATACGTGAAGAGTTAACGCGCCGTCGCATTAAAGCCGTGGCTGACTGGAAGGAAAAACGCTGCCCTCAGCCGAAAGACTGAGGGCAGGATATCAGAAGAAGACCACGTACACCGCTGCCGCGACGATAAAGCGGTAGATGGCGAACGGGATAAACGAGATGCGTTTGATGAGTTGCAGGAAGGTTTTAATCGCCACCAGCGCAACGAGGAAGGCCATCACAAAGCCCACCGCAAACATCGGGAAATCCGCCAGCGTCAGGAAGTGCCAGCTCTTATAGAGATCCAATGCCGTGGCGCCCATCATCATCGGCACCGCCAGCAGGAATGAGAATTCCGACGCCGCATAGCGGCTTACGCCCATCAGCATGCCACCGGAAATGGTCGCGCCGGAGCGAGAAAAACCCGGCCACAGCGCCAGACACTGGAAGCAGCCAATCATAAACGCCTGACGATAGGTCATGTCATCCACACCTACCGCGCGCGGCTGTTTTGGCTTCAGGCATTCGGCGGCAATCAGCAGGAAACCACCGACAATCAACGCATACATCACGTTAATCGGATTGAAGAGTGACTTGATGGTGTCGTGGAACACCAGCCCCAGCACCACCGCCGGGATCATCCCAAGCAGAATGTGGATGAGCGACAAACGCCCTTTCCCTTCACCTTCATGAATCGGTCGGCCAAAATGGATGCCGATCAGGCCAAACAGACGACGCCAGAACATCACCACCACGGCCAGGATAGAGCCGAGCTGGATAACCACTTCAAACGTCTTCGCCGTTTCACCTTCAAAACCCAGCAGATGCCCGACAATAATCATATGGCCGGTGCTGGAGACAGGTAGAAACTCCGTCAATCCTTCGACAACACCCAGAATAGCCGCAACCAGCAGCGAGTGCATATCGCTCATCACTTAAACCCTTAAAATTTAAAAAATAAAATAAACCCGGCTCTAAGACCGGTGTATTGCCGTTTGGTTTAATCCATTATGAATTTAAATAGTTTGATTCAGATTTTGGCCACGCTCGATGATAACGCCCACGTTCGCCGCCCTGGCAACCGCGCCCGGTTTGCTGACTTTGATGCGCACCCATGGGGAATTAAAGCGCGTCATGAGCAACTCAGCTACCTCTTCTGCCACGCGCTCAACCAGCGCAAAGCGACTGCCTTCGACATGCGCGATCACCGCGTCACTGATATCGGCATAACTCAGACAATACTTTACGTCGTCGCTGGATGCCGCCCGGCGGTTGTCCCATCCCATTTCGATATCGAACACCAGTTTCTGTTCGATGGTCTGTTCCCAGTCGTAAACACCAATGGTGGTGATTACCGAAAGTTGCTCTATAAATACAATATCCATCACGACCTGCCTGCTTTTTGGCTGAACCGGATACCACTTCCGGCGAATTATGCGTATTATCCACAGATGCAGAGAATACTTCGACATTTTCACAACGGAACAGCGTTATGAGTGCAATCGCGCCTGGAATGATCCTCCTCGCCTACCTTTGCGGCTCAATTTCCAGCGCCATTCTGGTCTGCCGCATCGCGGGCTTGCCCGACCCTCGCGAGAGTGGTTCCGGGAATCCCGGGGCGACCAACGTATTACGAATTGGCGGCAAGGGAGCAGCCGTAGCAGTTCTGATTTTCGACATCCTGAAAGGGATGTTACCGGTCTGGGGCGCGTATGCCCTCGGGCTCACGCCGTTTTGGCTTGGGCTGGTGGCGATTGCTGCCTGTCTGGGCCACATTTGGCCGGTCTTCTTTGGTTTCCACGGCGGTAAAGGCGTCGCCACCGCATTTGGCGCGATTGCGCCGATTGGCCTCGATCTTACCGGCGTAATGGCAGGCACCTGGCTGCTGACTATTTTATTGAGCGGTTATTCGTCACTGGGCGCGATTGTTAGCGCACTGGTTGCGCCGTTTTACGTCTGGTGGTTTAAACCGCAGTACACCTTTCCGGTGTCGATGCTGTCTTGCCTGATCTTACTGCGTCATCATGACAATATTCAGCGTCTGTGGCGGCGTCAGGAAACGAAAATCTGGGCGCGGTTTAAGAAGAAGAAAGAAGAAGAGAAAAAATAAAAGCGTGTCGAATGACACGCTTTGAGACTGATGACAAACGCAACATTGCCTGATGCGCTACGCTTATCAGGCCTACAAGGTTCCTGCAATATATTGAATTTGCGATATTTTGTAGGCCGGATAAGCGCAAGCGCCATCCGGCATGCTCCATCACGCTGCCGGTAACTCCGCCAGCGGCCAGCGTGGACGCACGGTTACGCCAAGGTCTGCATTCACGCCTGCTTTGAAACGCACCATGCCTGCGTAGGCAATCATCGCCCCATTATCGGTGCAAAATTCCGGGCGCGCGTAGAACACTTCGCCGCGACGTTTCTGCATCATCTCCGCCAGTTTCGCACGCAAGGTTCGGTTAGCGCTCACGCCGCCCGCCATCACCAGACGCTTAAAGCCGGTTTGATCCAGCACGCGTTTGCACTTGATCATCAACGTATCGACCACCGCATCTTCAAAGGCACGGGCAATATCGGCGCGCGTTTGTTCATCGTTGTCATTATTGCGAATGGTGTTCGCCGCGAAGGTTTTCAGGCCAGAGAAGCTGAAGTCCAGACCCGGACGGTCAGTCATCGGACGTGGGAAGACAAAGCGCCCTTCCGTGCCCTGAGAGGCCATCTTCGACAACATTGGGCCGCCTGGGTAGTCAAGCCCCAACAGTTTGGCCGTTTTATCGAAGGCTTCGCCTGCCGCGTCATCAATCGATTCGCCCAGCAGTTCATACTCGCCAATGCCGGTCACGCTGATAAGTTGCGTATGACCGCCAGAGACCAGCAGCGCCACAAACGGGTATTCCGGCGGGTTATCTTCCAGCATTGGCGCCAGCAGATGCCCTTCCATGTGGTGTACCGGGATCGCCGGGACATTCCAGGCAAATGCCAGCGAACGCCCAACGGTTGCGCCAACCAGCAGCGCGCCAACTAAACCCGGCCCGGCGGTATAGGCGACGGCATCAATATCTTTTGCCGTCAGATTCGCCTCTTTCAGCGCGGCCTGAATCAATGGCACCGTTTTACGCACGTGATCGCGCGAGGCCAGTTCAGGCACGACGCCGCCGTAGTCAGCATGTAATTTCACCTGACTATACAATTGGTTGGCTAACAGACCTTTTACATCGTCATAAATTGCGATGCCGGTTTCATCGCAGGATGTTTCAATTCCCAGTACACGCATGGCTAGATTTACCTCGTTTCAATACCGCGCAGTGTAGGTTTTCTGCCCCGGCTTGTAAAACATTGTTCGCCCCAGGAACGTGCTTCGTGTATACTCCCCACCCTTAAAAAGTCCCTTTCAAAAACGCGTCGGTGCTTTACAAAGCAGCAGCAATTGCAGTAAAATTCCGCACCATTTTGAAATAAGCTGGCGTTGATGCCAGCGGCAAACCGAATTTATTAAAGGTGAGAGTTACATGCCGGTAATTAAAGTACGTGAAAACGAGCCGTTCGACGTAGCACTGCGTCGCTTCAAGCGTTCCTGCGAAAAAGCGGGTGTTCTGGCGGAAGTTCGTCGTCGTGAGTTCTATGAAAAACCGACTACCGAACGTAAGCGCGCTAAAGCTTCTGCTGTGAAACGTCACGCGAAGAAACTGGCTCGCGAAAACGCACGCCGTACTCGTCTGTACTAATCTCTTGAGAGCAGATGCTCTCAATTGTCAGACCGAGTAGTAGTTGCAAGGCCGTGCTTCCGGAAGGAATGCGCGGCTTGTTTTCGTTTAAGCATCATTAAAAACTACGGGGCTTATGGCTGGACGAATTCCGCGCGTATTCATTAATGATCTGCTGGCACGCACCGACATCATCGATTTGATCGATGCTCGTGTGAAGCTGAAAAAGCAGGGCAAGAACTATCACGCGTGCTGTCCTTTCCATAACGAGAAAACCCCCTCTTTCACCGTCAACGGTGAAAAACAGTTTTACCACTGCTTCGGCTGTGGCGCGCACGGCAACGCCATCGACTTTCTGATGAACTACGACAAGCTCGAGTTCGTGGAAACCGTCGAAGAACTGGCTGCCATGCACAACCTTGAAGTGCCGTACGAAGCAGGCAACGGGCCGAGTCAGATAGAGCGCCATCAACGGCAAAGTCTCTATCAACTGATGGACGGTCTGAATGCGTTTTATCAGCAATCCCTGATGAATCCCGCCGCTGACCCCGCGCGCCAGTATCTGGAAAAGCGTGGCCTCAGTAGTGAAGTGATTTCTCGTTTCGCGATTGGTTATGCGCCGCCGGGTTGGGACAACGTCCTGAAACGGTTTGGCGGCAATAGTGAAAATCGCCAGGCGCTCATTGACGCCGGTATGCTGGTAACCAACGATCAGGGGCGTAGCTACGACCGCTTTCGCGAGCGCGTCATGTTCCCTATTCGTGATAAGCGTGGCCGGGTAATTGGTTTTGGTGGACGCGTGCTGGGCGATGCCCTGCCGAAATACCTAAACTCCCCGGAAACCGATATTTTTCATAAAGGCCGTCAGCTGTATGGCCTTTATGAAGCGCAGCAGACAGAAGCTGAACCCCAGCGCTTACTGGTGGTCGAAGGTTATATGGATGTGGTCGCTCTGGCGCAGTACGACATTAATTATGCCGTCGCGTCGCTTGGCACCTCAACCACCGCCGACCATATTCAGTTGCTGTTCCGGGTGACAAATAATGTCATCTGCTGCTACGACGGTGACCGTGCTGGCCGTGATGCCGCATGGCGTGCGCTAGAAACAGCGCTACCGTACATGACCGACGGGCGTCAGTTACGCTTTATGTTTCTGCCCGACGGCGAAGACCCGGATACGCTGGTGCGTAAAGAGGGTAAAGCAGCATTTGAAGCGCGGATGGAGCAGGCCCAACCGCTCTCCACGTTTCTGTTTAACAGCCTGATGCCGCAGGTCGATTTGAGTACCCCGGACGGGCGCGCGCAGTTAAGTACGCTGGCGCTGCCGCTCATCAGTCAGGTTCCGGGCGAAACCTTACGCATCTATTTGCGTCAGGAGCTGGGCAACAAACTGGGGATTCTGGATGATGCCCAGCTTGAACGTTTAATGCCGAAACAGGCAGAAAACGGCGTGGTTCGCCCCGCGCCACAGCTAAAACGCACGACCATGCGTATACTGATAGGGTTACTGGTGCAAAACCCCGATCTCGCGCCGTTGGTCCCTCCCTTAACGGGGCTGGATCCGAAAAAACTGCCGGGACTTGGCTTATTTGCAGAACTGGTCAACACTTGTTTGTCACAGCCTGGACTGACCACTGGTCAACTTCTGGAACAATATCGTGGCACAAATGAAGCCGCGACCCTTGAAAAACTGTCGATGTGGGACGATATAGCAGATAAGGATATCGCAGAAAAAACGTTCACCGACTCACTCAACCATATGTTTGACTCATTGCTGGTTCTGCGACAAGAAGAGTTGATTGCTCGCGATCGCACACACGGGCTCAGCAGTGAGGAACGCCGGGAACTCTGGACGCTAAACCAGGAACTGGCCAAAAAATAGAATTGAACGGCTTAAGTGCCGAATATCACTCGGGAAGCCCCCGAAAGCCGCGTGAAGGGCAGCGGCAAAATATAAATAAGTCCTCGTTACACTCTGTTGGCGGCTTGTTTCGCCGACCGACACCAATCTCATGAAATAAGTGTGGATACCGTCTTATGGAGCAAAACCCGCAGTCACAGCTGAAGCTTCTTGTCCAACGTGGTAAGGAGCAAGGCTATCTGACCTATGCCGAGGTCAATGACCATCTGCCGGAAGATATCGTCGACTCCGATCAGATCGAAGACATCATCCAAATGATCAACGACATGGGCATTCAGGTGATGGAAGAAGCACCGGATGCCGATGACCTGTTGCTCGCTGAAACATCGAACAACACCGATGAAGATGCGGAAGAAGCCGCCGCACAGGTGCTTTCGAGCGTGGAATCTGAAATCGGGCGCACCACTGACCCGGTTCGTATGTACATGCGTGAAATGGGTACCGTTGAACTGTTGACCCGCGAAGGCGAAATTGACATCGCCAAACGTATCGAAGACGGGATCAACCAGGTTCAGTGTTCCGTAGCGGAATACCCGGAAGCCATCACCTACCTGCTTGAACAGTACGATCGTGTTGAAGCGGAAGAAGCTCGCCTGTCCGATCTCATCACCGGGTTCGTCGATCCGAACGCTGAAGAAGATTTAGCGCCGACCGCGACTCACGTGGGTTCTGAACTCTCTCAGGAAGAGATGGATGACGACGATGAAGATGAAGAGGACGACGACGACAGCAGCGATGACGACAACAGCATCGACCCTGAACTGGCGCGTGAGAAATTCGCTGAACTGCGCACGCAGTATGAAGTGACTCGCGATACCATCAAGGCGAAAGGCCGTAGCCATGCCGCTGCACAGGAAGAGATCCTGAAGCTGTCTGAAGTCTTCAAACAGTTCCGTCTGGTACCGAAACAGTTCGACTACCTGGTGAACAGCATGCGCGTCATGATGGATCGCGTGCGTACCCAGGAACGTATCATCATGAAGATGTGCGTTGAACAGTGCAAAATGCCGAAGAAAAACTTCATCACTCTGTTTACCGGCAACGAAACCAGCGAAACCTGGTTCAACGCGGCCGTCGCGATGAACAAACCGTGGTCTGAAAAGCTGCTCGACGTGAAAGAAGACGTTCAGCGCGGCCTGATGAAGCTGCAACAAATTGAAGAAGAAACCGGCCTGACCATCGAGCAGGTTAAAGATATCAACCGTCGTATGTCCATCGGTGAAGCGAAAGCGCGCCGTGCGAAGAAAGAGATGGTTGAAGCGAACTTACGTCTGGTAATTTCTATCGCTAAGAAATACACCAACCGTGGCTTGCAGTTCCTTGACCTGATTCAGGAAGGTAACATCGGCCTGATGAAAGCGGTTGATAAGTTCGAATACCGTCGTGGTTACAAGTTCTCCACCTATGCAACCTGGTGGATTCGTCAGGCGATCACCCGTTCTATCGCGGATCAGGCGCGCACCATCCGTATTCCGGTGCATATGATTGAGACCATCAACAAACTCAACCGTATTTCTCGCCAGATGCTGCAAGAGATGGGCCGCGAGCCGACGCCGGAAGAACTGGCTGAACGCATGCTGATGCCGGAAGACAAAATCCGTAAAGTGCTGAAAATTGCCAAAGAGCCTATCTCCATGGAAACGCCAATCGGCGACGATGAAGATTCGCATCTGGGTGATTTCATCGAGGATACCACCCTCGAACTGCCGCTGGATTCTGCGACCACCGAAAGCCTGCGTGCCGCAACGCACGACGTGCTGGCTGGCCTGACTGCCCGTGAAGCGAAAGTTCTGCGTATGCGTTTTGGTATCGACATGAACACCGACCATACGCTGGAAGAAGTGGGTAAACAGTTCGACGTTACCCGCGAACGTATTCGTCAGATTGAAGCGAAGGCGCTGCGTAAACTGCGTCACCCGAGCCGTTCTGAAGTGTTGCGTAGCTTCCTGGACGATTAATTTCGGTTTGTGAAACGTAAAAAGCTCCCTGCGGGGAGCTTTTTTTATGGGGTTTTACACCCTCACCCTAACCCTCTCCCTGAGGGAGAGGGGATCGATTGTGCATAAAGGTTTGACCTGGCTCGATTAACTCCCTCTCCCAGTGGGAGAGGGCTGGGGTGAGGGGGATTTATCAAAGCCCCCGCAGCACCAGCGCCTGATCCAGCTCCTGGTATGCCTCAACCAGCTTATCCGTGGTAATGCGGCTCAGCCCGCTCGGGTTCGGTAGCACCCACACCTGCGTCACGCCAATCGACATCGACTGTTTGCCCCACGGCACGCCCCGCTGGCTGAATCCCTGTTCAAACGCCTGCTTCCCCAGTACCGCCAGCGCCGCAGGCTGATACGCCTCTATTTTGGTAATCAGTGACCGCCCACCGTCATGCAACTCCTGACGCTTCACTTCCGTGGCCTGCACCGTCGGGCGTTCAACCAGCTTGGTGACACCGCAGCGAAAATCGAGCAGATGATCCGCCTCTTCTGGTTTCAATTGCCTGTCGGTAAATCCGGCCAAATGCAGGACTTTCCAGAAGCGATTTGCCGGATGCGCGAACGGAAAACCGAGTGAAGAGGACGACAACCCCGGGTTAATGCCGCAAAACACCACCCGCAGGCCTGGCGCGATAATATCCTTAACCATGCTGTTCTCTGATAAATGGCTCATGTGACTATTATAACGAATTGAAAATACGTTGTTTATAAAAACAGCAGACGTTGCTTAACAACTGGATTGTAAACCGCAGTTACTTTATAATTCCCCGCCACGGCCCCTTAGCTCAGTGGTTAGAGCAGGCGACTCATAATCGCTTGGTCGTTGGTTCAAACCCAACAGGGGCCACCAAATTTCAAGGACTTATATATAACCTTAAGTCCCTTAGCTTTTCTAGGATACCCATAGGATACCTCCACCAGGTACAACCGAGTATTCAACAGTGTTGTACAGTTGGGTCGTAGCAGCCGTTAAACTGAAAATTAAGAAAGTGCTACGGGTTTGAGTGCCCCAATCAGGCAACCTTCAGGAGTCTTCAATGAAAACTTTCGAAAAGGGCTCAGACCTGCTGTCTAAGCGTATCTTCGCTATGAGTGGCCTTATCATGGCTTTGGCAAACACAGGTGTTCACCCAATGTTTGTTATTCCTGTAAGCGTCGCTCTGGTTCTAGTATTGCGCAAATGATGGCGTAACAAGCCCGGCCTAACGAAAGTTAGGCCACCTTCATTCAGTTGTAGGCTCCATTCCAAGTATCACCTGCGTTATACACTTCGTGTTTAATGGTAAGGATCTGACATGACATCCAAATATGAATCTTTAAAAAAAGAAGTAGTTTCACTGGAAAAGCGTGGGAAAGAGCTTTATATATCCATGATTAATGAATGTGATCCTATTGATGAAGAACATTTATTAGCATTTAAAAAAGATGGAATAAATATAATTTCAGTTGGTAACAATTACCAGTCATGGTATACAAAAGCTTGCCGGGTAATAGAGCAAATAATACCAGAACGATTAAATGAATTCGTTAACTTATACCAAGGCGACCCAAAAAGAAAAGAAGTAACCTACATGAATTATTCTATTTATGATTATTTGATAGGTTTACAATCAACCAGAGGAACCCAAGTCGTCGCAAGCCGAAAGTCTGCACTTCCAAAAATGGAAACTCAGTGGCATATATTATCCTCTGCCTCCGAAAAATTTGATAGCTCACTGTTCGACATTAAAGAAATATTACAAGCTGATATTTTTGACACTGAACTAGATACAGCTAAGGAATTGAATAAAAAAGGGTTTATACGGGCTGCTGGTGCAGTTACTGGAGTTGTACTCGAAAAACACCTCGCTCATATTTGCAGTTTACATAAACTTAAAACGAAGAAAGCACATCCTTCCATATCAGAATACAATCAACTATTAAAAGATAATGAAATTATTGACACGCCTAACTGGCGCTTTATTCAAAGACTCGGTGACATAAGAAACCTATGTGATCACCATAAAGATAAAGAGCCTAGTAAGGAAGATGCGGAGGAGTTAATAAGTGGGACAGAGAAAATAATCAAAACAGTATTCTGATAAAAATAGCTCCTTCAAACAGGAGCTATTCCACTTTTATCTTACATTTTATCCTCAACATAGATACCCGCTGAAATGATTGCCCCGCCGATACGGCGCTTACCATAACAAAGTGGTACCGGGTAACCCTGTGCGGCAGTATTTGTAACGCCGCCAAAAGCATATGAGGCTCGGTTGTCCGCATCCTGTTTACTGGAGAGACCAGCCGGTTGAGGTGAAAGCATCTGCGCTACCCCTCCAACCATCATTGCTGCACCGATTTTCATTGCAGCCGATCCCCAGGCACCACCGCCTACAGCCTGCCCCCAGGGAGTAAATGCACCAATAGCCCCGACAACAACGAGCACCGCACCGAGAATAGTTTGTAACGCACCGGCACGTTTACTGCCGATAATCACAGGCACAATCCGTATGACACGACCACCGTTCGGAAAATCCAGATCATCTTCAGCAATATTTTTCTTATCAACGAAGATAGCAAACGTCAGACCTCGGG
Organism: Pseudocitrobacter sp. 73; assembly: GCF_008369545.1. Lineage (NCBI taxonomy): Bacteria > Pseudomonadati > Pseudomonadota > Gammaproteobacteria > Enterobacterales > Enterobacteriaceae > Pseudocitrobacter > Pseudocitrobacter sp. 73. The sequence continues at coordinate 60,758 of NZ_VTZO01000015.1, forward strand.
ATTTGCTCGTGTTCATATACTGCTGAAATCCCGGCAACGTGACGGACAGCGCATTGAATACCTCACGCGTCGTACTGACTAAACGTTGATGTTCCCTGCCAAACAAACCAATCATTGGGCCACTCAGTTTAATTGTTGTCATTACTTCAGTGTTCTGCATTCTGGATTACTCCGGTAGCGTAGATTGCCGATAAGGCTGATTTCAGGTCGTATAGTTTTTTCTTACAGCTACTACCCGGCGCGGGCGGGATATCCCGCAGACGCTTTGATACCGTCTGCCGGTGCATCCCCGTCGCGCCAGCCAGTTCAGTAATCGTTAACTGTATTTGTTTCATCATTACCCCCAAAGATGATGAACAAAAAACACACAATCCATCATCTTTACTGTTTTTCATCATATTCATGTATTTAAAATCAAATAGTTAGAACATGATGATGATGACCATAGAATTCAAAAACTAGCCGTTTCCCGCGAGTGCGCCGCCCCGTGGCAGGTCGCCCCGCCCGGAGGACCCACGAGAAATGGGCAGCCGTGGCCGCCCCTCTGCTCTTATGCCCCACTCGATTTGACCAGCCCGCGGTAGTCCAGCGCAGCCACACCTGCATCGATGCGCACCTTCCAGGCGATACCATCAACGGTGAAGCCCTCCTGCTGCTCAAGATATGGCGTATCCATCCCGTCGAGATAAGCCACCTCGATGGTGTCTGTGCCCTGTGCTGCTGCAACATACCACTGCGCGTTATTGGCTTTATCCAGACGCGGCTCAACGATCACCTGTGCCATATCTTTAACCACGTTGATAATGCCGGGGTTCTGGTTCAGAGTGCCGTCCTGGTCTACCGGGAACAGTGAGGATGAAGAAAGTACAGCGCGATTCGCTGCACCTTCCAGAGCCGCAGGAACAAGGATGTAGGCTGGAATAACGTTAATTGGATCGCCGTTCGCGTCCTCTTGCAGTCGCATAGCCTTACGGGCTTCATTCAGTCCGTCTGTGTCCATCCCTTTAGCGATGAGGTTTTTATGGTCGGTGTGGAACAGCGCTTTGCCGTCTGTGAACTCACTGTTTGCCGTCAGGTTCAGGTAAACCAGATTCCCTACAGTACGTGCGGCAGCACGCCCCATTGCCTGCGGAATAGTTGTAAGCTGGCTCAGATCATCATTGATAATGGCCTGGCGGGTGACGGAGAAGATATTGCCGTATGTCGCTAAGGCGATAGGTACACCGCTATCACTGGTTGTGACATATCTATACTCTGCACCTTCCGGCACCTTTTCCAGCTCAGAGAAGCCGTTCAGCCCTACACGTTTGGCCTCATGGAAGTTGGAAAGTGAACCAGTTTTTGTCCACTGCTGGAATGTCTCGCCGCTATTCTGCCAGCCGGTCAGTACCGACTTTTCAGCACCACCAGCAAGGATATGAGAGAAATCACTGGTACTGTGGGTAAATGCCAGATTAACAATCTGCGAACGATTCCCGAAACCACTAACGCTGATACCACGATCCACCAGCGAAGCCTGCGCCATATCAAACAGGCTCATCATAGCGTAAGGGTTTCCGCGTTCGGCGCGTTCGTGACCCAGACGGGAATAAAGCCCCTGGCGGATGGCATCTCCAGTAATGTTTCCGTTACCAGCGTAAACATGTGCATTAGTGTTTTTATCCGATGGGGTCGAGGTCTTACCCAGAGATGCCAGCAACATGTCTTTCGCTTTTTCCGGCGTGCAGTCCACATCCTCCAGGCACTGCATCTTCAGTGAATCATGCTTACCGCCGAACATCGCAAACAGGTCTTTAATCCCGTTGATGCGATTCTGTTCCGGTACCGCGCTGCCGGTGGAGCCTTTCGGGCTGGTGATCATCCCTTTAATATCTTTTGGCATATGCTCAAAATCCTCAATTCGTTTCGATTCAATACAGGCCATTGCGCTGACCGCAGGTAACAGCTCATCAGCGAAGCCCTGAGCCACACATTCACGGCCATCCATCCAAGTCTCACTCTCCAGCATGGCCCCCAGCACTTCGGCTGATTTGCCTGTTTTGCGGGCGTAAGCCGGTATCAGGACGCTTTCCACCTTGTCCAGCAGCTCGGCATAGTCGCGCATATCGTTGGCATTACCGCCTGAGATACCCCACGGCTTGTGAATCATCATGAGTGCGTTTTCCGGCATAACGATACGGTCACCTGCCATCGCAATGACTGACGCCATAGACGCAGCCAGGCCATCGATATGCACTGTGACTTGCGCCGGGTGTTTATTCAGAAGGTTGTAGATAGCGATACCGTCGAACACGTCGCCGCCGGGTGAGTGGATGTGAAGACTGATGTGGGAAATATCGCCCAGGGCTTTCAGATCTTCAGAGAACTGCTGGGCAGTGATACCCCAGCCACCAATCTCCTCATAAATACTGATATTAGCGCTGACGGCATCGCTGGCCGCTTTGATGGTGTACCAGGATTTCATACCCATGCTCCCAGCGTCTGGTGATGCCAGTAGTTCACACTGCTACGCACAATCTGGCCTTTAGTAGGAACAGGCATCTCCGGGTGATTCTTACGGATGAATGCCTGGTACTCCTCGATCTTCTTCATGGTTTCTGCATCGATATGAACCGTACCGCCCTTATCGTTCCGCTTATTGTTTCGTTCAGCCATCTTTCCACCCTTATCGTCGTTGATGGTACATGTACAATCATTGATCAATAAAAGTGGTAAGTAAACTAATTTTAATCATAAAAAGTGGTAAATGATTTTATGAGAGAACTTATAAACGAAGTGAAAATCAGGAAGGTGTATACAGCTGAAAGCCTTGCCATATGTGCTTTTAGGTGTGTTTTATGGATGTTTTGTATACAAATTATGTATGGGTAGCGTATACCCCCTTAAGCCAACGCTGGCGCGGCTTTGGGCATAGCACTGTATAGTGCGTGAGGTGTGACCTCATTTCTGTTGATTTATTCAGCTATACACAGACTATCGCCGATTCCTTACTGGCAAACAGTTCACATACAAAGTTAGCGTACGTTTAACCACGAGAGGCGAGTTTATGCCGGTGAATAATAATTGCGGGGAGACTCTCTTATATTTCTGAGTTAGCTGGCGGTACAGTCCCTAATACAGCCAGCTAAATTTACATCAATAAAATTAAACAATCCTGTTAACACCACCATCCTCAAGCCATTTCATCACAGCTTTACGGCTATAACGGGATGGATAGGTGAGCACTGGATTGGGGAATCCATGGTCTTTACGCAACCGCCACACGGCTGTTTTTTTCTTACCCAGTAGTGTGAACAGTTCCGGTTCTTCCATAAAATCATTAACGGTCATAATTTCTCCTACACCAGTTATGATTGGTGTCTGCTATAAAATTAAAAAATATACGTTTAAGTGTTCACCTGTTCACCCTTGCGAATTTCTTAATTAAATTCATGATGTTATATGGTGAATACTACTCTTTCAGGTATTCACTAGTGTTCACCCCACCCTTCACCCTATAGGGCAAAAAAATAATCAAAAGGTGAACAGGTGAATACTTGGTGAATACTTAATAAATAAGTGTTCACCCCTTAACATTCTGTTATTAATGAACTTTTTAACAGGGTGAATACTGGTGAACACTTAATCCATAACTTTACTCTACCCTGCTATCTTCGGAAGAACCGGAACAGGATGGCATCCAGTCGTCTGAATCATCGTGCAGCGTAACGTTTGACCTTATACCGTGCTTGGTCTTCCGCTTATGGTACTCCTTGCCATACTCAGCCATTGCACCAGGCATATCAGTACCGAACCGCATTAACGATACAGGCTTGCTCAGGCCATTAGCACGCATATATGCAAGGTAGGCGTGATACAGGTATTTACGCGGACTGAACGGGACTATCTCGGCATTACCGATGAACATCCCATCACACGCCACAGACGCCAGCAGGTAGCCGCAGAAGTCCACCAGCGAATCACCCTCACGCTTGATAGCCAGTGCCTCTTCGGATTTCTGCTGCTCGTGCAATAGACGTTTGGCTTCGTCCTGACTGGCAAAGCGGGTCAGCAGGTGACGAATGATTACGGCAAGCTCCCCCTCTATCTTCTCTGCCAGCATCGTATCCCGCTCATTTTCCGGTACTACTTCGGTAAAATTGAATATCACCCGACGACGCGATATCCCCCCGCTTCGATCACTGAAGGTCATTGCGTTATTATTGACGGCCAGCACTACCGCCTGTATCCGTGTCGAATAGGGCGCTTTATGCTTAGGGTCTATCGACACCTTATCGCCGCCTGTAATGGCCTTAATCCCGGCCCCATCACCAGCGTAGCGGGTCATATCTGGCATGATAATCAGCGAATAGCCGACCACCAGCGCCCTATCTCTGGCATCTTCCAGATTTTTCATACTTGCTGCCACACTATTGCCTTTGCCTGCCAGCATGTTACAGATTTCCGACATCACGCTCTTACCGCTACCACCCGGCCCTGTCACCTCCAGGAATAACTGCCAGTCATACCTGTTCGCCAGCACCATAAACAGCGCAGCCAGTACACGATCTGTCTTACGGTCATTGTTGGCCACGGAACGGCGAAGCCATTTCCAGAAGTTCGGCGCATGGCTTGCCAGTGTTTCCCCTTCGGCTGGTGGGCTGAAAGGCAACTCACTGGCGATCAGCAGCCAGTCGGTTTTGCTGTGCTCCCTGAATTGACCCGTTCGGGTATCAAATACCCCATTGCTGAAACCAATAAGATTACGGGCCGTAACCCCCATGACCGGGAGACTCAGCTTCATGGTTTCCACCGATGACTTGATGGCGTTCTGCGAGTAAGAAGTCTCGGAATCAATGTAAATCTGAGCCAGTACACGTTGCAGTTCTTTATCCGGCACAGGCTTCCATATCACACCATTGTAGTGATGCACCATGTCAGAATCGGCATGTACCGCCAGTTCGCCACCATAGTGCGCCAGCAATACTTCACCGCGCTGACTGGCCCCCATCTGGTTAAGTGCCAGTGTCGCCCCGCCACGATCCACAACCGCAAGTGGCTGCTTTTCGATACGGCTCATTAGCACCGTCCAGTCCTCTTTCTCGCCCTTCTCGTTGATATACTCAGCGTTAGTTACACCAGCTTCTTGCAGCTTATTAGCGATAATGCTGATGTGGTTTTGCTCAATAAGCCCTGCCTGGTAAACACGGGCAAAGCGACGCCCCTTATCGATGATACGAAGATGCGGTAACTCTGTCAGTTGAGTGTGATCCAGCACGACAGGTGGAACAGTGTCGCCACTTTTCCCCTGTTCGCCCTGATATGTTTTTGCCGCTTTCCACGCTCCAGTCCCGGCAAAGATAATTGCTTCTTCCATTTTGTCTCTCGGAAGATTTTTTACATTAGGCGCATATTTCATTTCCCTGCCCCCGACTTACAAAAGTGAATTCTTTAACAAATCTTTCCAGCGAAAATATGCAGGGAAATTCGTAACCGTCGCGAACAAACGTCACCCGGTTAAAGGCGACATTATTCACCGTAATCATTTCACCGCACTTTTCCGACCAACGGTCATTGATTTCAGGATTTATCACTTTTGCCCCTCCCCGCTATGTTACGCTGAGCGCGGACATAACTCGCAGTATCGCTACTCTGATTAAGAGCCTGTGCCATTCTTGGCAGATGACGTAATGCGTGACTAACAAGGATAAAATCGCGTCGTGCATATTCATCGGAATAATCTTCAGCATCCGTAGCATTGAGGGCCAAATTCCCGATTAATGTAAGCGCACTATTAATGGCAAATGCACCAGCAGCGTATAAATCGCTGGATTCCTCCAAATCCTCATTAGTGAAGTTTTTAAAGTCAGGGGAAGACTTAACAAGTTGATGGTAAATATCACGCATTGTTGCCCTCCCGCTGTTCTAATTCACGACGAAGTGATCGACAACGCATCAGTGCTTTATCAATAAGGTCACATGCAATTTCATACTCATCATCATTACGGCGATTCATTTCCATAGCAGCAGCCAGTAAGACTTCGAGAGATCGGAACTTATCCCCCATATCCTGCATCGTTAACTTATGCATGGTTAACCTCCCGAACAAAGTTGATGCGGATATGCCTGTAACCTTCTTGCTGAGCCAGTAGCTGCGCTGTCGATTTAGCCTCGTCAGAGTTTTTGCTGGCTATTGTGTAGTGAATACCTACTGTATGACCGCGCCTGTTAACGGCAAACCCGTAAGCCTGGAAGGTTTTATTCATGGAATACGCCCTCCACCAGCTCGGTTTCAAGTGTCGCAGACAACCTATTGTCATCACTGTAAAACGTTATTCTCCAGCGCATCTGGGTACAGATTCTGGCGGCAAACACCATGTTCCAGCCGCAAAAAGCTGTACGGGCTTCATCTTCCGTATCGGCATCAATGCGCAGCACAACGGGTTTACTGTCTGGATAATGCTTAGGAGTTGCCAGGAATAACCATGTAAATTCCGGGCGAGTTTGGGTATGCTGATTGTCAGCCATAGTGTTAGCTCCAATAACATTGTGGTCAGAGGCCCGGCTAGTGTTCGCGCACTGCCGGGCTTCGCTATTTACGCACCTTAACTCAAAAAAGGTGTAAGACACACAATAGGTCAAAGGTGTCTTACACGTCAATACTTCAAAACAATAATTTTTCGTGTATAGTGTCTTACAGTAAATTGTGGAGAATGTAGATATGGCAACTGGTTCGAAGAATGCAAAATCACAATCTGTGACAGCTCGCATAGCACACGAAATCATTGATGGTATGGAGTCAGTAAAGAATTCCGGCGAGAGTACCGGGCAATTTATTAACGCTGCAATGCTGGGCGAAATTAAACGCCGACAGCGTAAGAAGCCCAAAGAATCAGATTGACTTCTCAAAGCTATAGACGGGCTTTGACCACCAGCGAGCAGCCTGGTATGCTGATTCTGTTCTTTGTTTTCGGTACTACACTGGCGGCCCCGCATGGCCGCCTTTGTTTTATCCAACATGCATCCCCCTCAAACAGTCTGAGTACGGCGAGTTGATGCAAGATAACTATCAAGATCCGACCGCATATAAATAACTTTACGGCCAACCTTATGATGTGGGATGCCTACCTTTCCTGTATGGGCCCAATTAGCCAAAGTCTGCGCATTAACGCCAAGATAAGCGGCAGCTTCCGCGCGGGTTAAACGTTCCAGTTTAAGATTATTAGTAATTAAATGCATAGATATCACCGTGTATTACAGGTTAACAGTGGTGATACTTTATGATTGATATAACTACTTGAAGAGTCAGCAAAACCAGATATCTATACATATATCTGGTTCACAAGGGTGATAACAAGATTTAAGCGTGTAAAACGAGATTTACTACCCTTCGGATATAACTAACTCGAAGTCCCTATTTTTAGGTTTTACATCTGGATTAAGCCCTGAATCTTTTAACCATTTTTCTACGGTTCCAGCTACTGGCACATCTTTCCATGATTTTCTCAAATAGGAGTAAATGTCCTCTGAAAGCCCTGCAAGGCTAGCATTTGGATATTTCACCCAAGTATCAGAAGCTATTTTCAAAGCAATTGCATGGTGTCTATTTGTTTTACCTTTCCTGGCTTTACGTCGGTCCTCACTTATTATATTCTTAGCATATTCAACCTGTCGCAGCCCACCCAAGAGTGTTTCAACAAGCATTTCCCCGTAACGTTTTCTCATCTGTTTAGACAATCGTTCAAAACCCATAATTTCTAAAATAGCAGATACTTTTAACATATCAGATAACTCTGGACTTTGATAATTGAGCGCTTTATCAATCCCTTCAGCCTTGATCGTCAACCCAGATTGAATGACTATTTTTTCATTTTCTATTTCAGAAGAAAGATTAATCTTTTCCTCCCATGTCATTTTAGAAGGAGTAACACCATATATATCATTAACTGTTTTTGCAACAAGAGACTCAGAGGTTTTATCCCTAATTATAGAAACAAACTTATCTAAATTACTTAACTCATCTTGCTCAAACTTAATTTCAACTTCCGCAATATGTTTTTTAGACATTTAGACAACCTTAATATTTTTTGACAAATCAAAAATGAGGCGGTGTTTCTCTTCTTCACTAAGTCCTTCAAGTGCATTCAACAATCTAGTATCAAGAGATTTTTTACTCTCCACCAACCCCGCATGTTCAAGTATTGCGCGTTCTATTCTTGCAGCCGGTTCCATCAATTCATCTGCACTGAAATGCAAATAGCCCTGAGTTACATCGGCGCTTCTCATCGTCCGGTGGTTCAATAATCGTTTTAGAATGTAGTTTCCGACCCCCACCAGCTCAGCAACTGTCCCAAACGTGCGACGCCCGTCATGCCATTTGAAAGGAATAGGATTTAGCTGGTCTGAGTTTAGGCCTGGCACCGTAGCAGCACTTATACGATCGATAATGTGCCTGTACTCTTTAATCACACCTTTATCGCCAGGAAAAACTAATAAGCCATCTGCTGCTTTCATCTTTGCTCGGCGGCGAAATAATTTCAGGAGAGTTTCAGTAATGGGGAGTTCAAGCGGATCACCGTTCTTTGTGGTATCAATCCAGAAGTAGCGCCCGCCAAGATTAACTCTATCCCAGCTAAGCTCTAAAATCTCAGATTTACGCAGCCCGGTAAAAATAGCCATTTCCACAGCATCACATACCGCCGCTGCTATATCATCGCGCCCTTGTTCGGCAATATCTCTCACGGACGATAAAGCCCTAAACCACCTGCCAAGCTCATTGGTGCGGATACGTTCAGTTTTCCTCACAGTACCATGCCATTTTCGCTTTGTGCTCAGTACCATTGTAGGCGGGTCCGGAAGTAGCGTTTTCCCTTCCTCGTCACGGTAATGATCGTGCGCGAAGCGGTATATGGCACGAAGCACCCTAGCCCAGAGATCTGCCTGTGCTTTACTGCCGGTTCCAACCCCTGCGCGGAGCGTTGATTTATCAGCTCCAAACCATACAGAGCCATCAGTAACGGCTTTGTGTCTGGTTTCCACTCGTTCACGGCTGATAGAGGCGATTGGTTGTTTCATCCAGTCACCAGAGAAATTTTGCAGGATGGAACGATACTGTTTTGCTGTATCGGTGCTTAACCGTTCATCACGGCTTTTGATATAGGTGTCCAGCGCATCCTTAAGAGTAACCAAAGCCTTCTCATTGATGCGCTTTTCGACGTTAGGATTTCTGCCTGTAGTTGCTACGTCTCCCAGCAGTTCGAGAGCCTTTGCCCTGGCATTATCAATAGTAAGATCGGGAAATCTGCCTAAAGTGGCCCGTATAAATTTGCCATTACGTTTTCTGGAGATACAGAAGCTCTTCGCGCCACTGATCCCCACCCGGAGTCGTAGTCCGTTAACAACGGTATCACCATACTCCACCTGGCCACGTTCCGCAGGCGGCAAACTTTCGAGTTTTGCTTTCGTGAATTTGAATGTTTCCACAAACACCCCATACCAAGCGATCAGGGTATCCTGAGAATCGCTTGTTTTGCTCTAGGATACCTATAGGATACCGCAAACGAGTATTTTAGAGTATTTATGGTTATTTATACAGTAAATTAAAAATCATTAACTAACTGAAAATTATATAAAAGTATTTTTAGGTAAGAAGTTGCGTCCTAACTCATAATCGCTTGGTCGTTGGTTCAAACCCAACAGGGGCCACCAGATACAGCAAGGGCTTACGTGAAAACGTAAGCCCTTCGTTTTTTGCAGCACTCCTCACCACGTTAACTCACACTAACGCGCTCAGTTGCTCCTGCATATAAGATGAAAAATACTCGGGATTTTTAATCACAACACGCTCGTCAGAGGCGATTTTCTCAGCCCATCCGACTACTTTTTTGGTGAACTCGGGGTTCCATCCCTCTGAAGTCCCTCGCGCAGTAATGTCTTCTGCACTCACCTGTACACCGATTTCTTTCAGATACTTAAAGATACCCTTCGCTGTGCTTTCATCCATAGAGTGCGGTACCGCAACGGTTGTATCCATAGCGTTGATGAAATCCAGGGCTTTTGCGATGACTGTTGGCATGTTCTCGTCCTTAAATTAACCACGTGATTAACAAGACTATAAGACCTCAAATGGCTCACGATATCAAAGGGATTCTTACACCTTTCATACGAAACCTCGTACGGGTCACTTCTTCGGGCATCCATATCCTCAGCCTCCCTCATCGGGAGTGTAGCGGGAAATCACTTTTTTGCCATTTGAGGCAATAATCTAATCTTAATAACAAATATAATATATTATATATATGATTTTAATTTTCGATATCTAAAAAACTTCCACAAGAATATTCCTATAAAATAACCACAAAGCCGAATATATCTTTACGATTAAATCAATACGCATATTTTCTTATTTTAGATTGGCGCAAAACTTTTCCTTACCCTAAGGTTTACTTACGTCCAATTGAGAAAAAACCCCCTTCCATTTCTTTGAAAAGAAATAAGATAACCTGTAGAGGATAAGAATATGAAACCAACAACCCTGCTGCGCTTCATTCTTCCCTGCTTTGCATTTGCCGTAATTCCAACAGCCAATGCGGCGACGGCGACAGCCACCTTTCAGGTTCTTATTACTATTCTGAAGTCATGCAGCGTGACAGCCGGGGCATCCTCTAATATTAACCTTGGCTCAGTCAATGCCAGCGCCACCAATACCAGCGGGAACAGCACCATTGCGGTGAACTGCTCGAAAACAACGCCCTATTTTATCGGCCTGGCGCCCTCCACCGCCAACGGTGGCGGGACCAGCGGTGCCGGGGCAATGTCATCTGTCGCCAACGCCGCAACGAATACCGATAAAGTGCCGTACCAGCTCAACCAAACCTCCGCCACCGGCCCGGTGTGGGGGAATACCGCTACCACCACCACGGTGGGTAATGGCGTGGCAGGTACCGGTACTGGCGTTGCACAAACCTACACAGTCTACGCGACCGCCGCGAGCGCAAACTTCACCCCGGATAGCTACGCCGACACGGTAACAGTTAACGTTAACTATTGATTAAACGGAATTTTATGAGAATAAAAACCTTTTTAAGGCAGGCTATTTGGCTTTGCCTGACAGGATTGATCGCCTCACAAAATCTCGCCCTGGCCAGCGGTTTGCAGGTTTCTCCTGTCTCGTTAACGCTTCAGGATAAAAATGCAGATGGCATCTGGCTGAGCAACGAAGGCAGCAATGCAATTAACGCGCAGGTGCGTGTCTTTCACTGGAGTCAGCGCGATTTTCAGGACAACCTGACCGCCTCGCGCGATCTGGTTATCAGCCCGCCGATGCTCACTCTGCAACCCGGGCAGCGCCAGTTGATTCGCGTTATTCGTCTCGGGGATCCAACTAACAGTGTCGAGGAGTCTTACCGGTTATCTGTTAATGAATTACCGTCAGCCACGCCGCAGTCCAATAAATTACAATTTGTTTTGCATTATTCACTCCCCGTTTTTATTCAACCGAAAAACAGTGGTAAGCCGGAAGCGAAATTAACGTGGGGTGTTAAACGCGTGGGAAATGATAATTTCCTTGAGGTCAGCAACCAGGGAAATAGCCATGCGCAACTCTCGGCGGTGACATATATCAATCATCAGGGTGGCAGAAGGGAAATTACGCCGGGACTGCTTGGCTATGTTCTTCCAGGCTCGACCATGCGATGGATATTAGCGCCACAGGCCGCAAATATTGCGCCCGGCGGAAAACTCGAAGTCATGATCAATGGCCAAAAAGCGGTGCAAAATCTGTAGAAGGCATTCCCGTCTGGCAAACGTCATTTTGCTTAGCGCAACATGTTTATCGGGAGCCGCGGTCGCGAACAGCACCCACACTGCCCCATCACGGGATATTCCGATGAATGATAACGCGCAGCATGAAGGTATCGACCTCTACCTTGATGTGACGGTTAACGGAAACCCTAAAGGGCTGGTGCATTTTCGCTTTCATAATGAAAAGCTTTACGCCAGCCCCGCTACACGCCGCCAGATTGGCCTCCCGGCGGGTGAGACGCGCGCGCTTAATGACATTCCACAACTCAAAGTCGATTATAACGTTCAGCAGCAAACGCTCACGCTCAACGCCCCGCTTAGTGCACTGGATCTCGGTACCACCGAGGTCGGAATAGAGAACGTGGCGCAGCCACAAGCCAGCATCTCGCGTGGGCTACTGCTCAACTACGATCTCTATGCCGCGCAGGATGATGAAACGCGCCTCAACACGTGGAGCGAACTGCGCGCCTTTAATGCCGCCGGAGTTTTCAGCTCGACCCAGTTAAGTCAGAACACCACCGAAAGCACGCCAGGTTATCAAAGCAACGGCTTCACGCGCCTCGATACCAATTGGCGTTCCTCTTTCCCGGAAAACATGCTGTATATCTCGTTGGGGGATACGCTCACCAGCGCCCTGTCATGGTCGCGTTCTACGCGTATTGCCGGCCTGCAAATCGGCACCGATTTCAGCCTGCAGCCCTATCAGCCCACCACCCCGCTGCCTGCGTTTTTTGGTTCTGCCACGTTACCCTCCAGCGTCGAGCTATACGTGAACGGGGTGAGAAACTACAACGGCAACGTCCCTGCCGGGAATTTTGAGATTAACACCCTGCCTAATATCAACGGCGCGGGGAACGCCCAGGTAACGATGACCGATGCGCTGGGGCGCACAACCGTGCAAAATTTTTCGTTTTATAACGATCAGTCGTTGTTGCGAAAAGGCTTAACCGAGTGGTCCGCCGAACTGGGCGTGGTGCGGGAAAATTACGGTTACACCTCGTTTGACTACGCCAGCAAACCCGCGCTCAGCGCCACCTGGCGTCACGGCGTCAGTAACACGTTCACCACTGCTGCACACGGTGAAGCCAGTGACAGCCTGATTAACGGTGGCATCAGTAATGACTGGGTGCCTGGCCCGCGCAGCGGTACGATTTCAGTCGCCCTCGCCTTCAGCGATGATGAAGGAAAAAGTGGCACGCTGTACAGCCTCGGCTATCGCTGGTCGAACGATATTTTTAGCTTTAATACCTTAACCACCGCCACCAGCGGCGACTACCGCGACATCGCCACCGCGTACGGCCAGGCGCCGCCGGAGCTCAACAGCAATACCGTAGTAGGCTATAACGCCCAGTCACTCGGCAATTTCAGCGTTGGCTATTTGCAGTTTCGCTACCCTCATGACAGCAACCTGCGCTATGTGAATGCCAACTGGTCGAAATCGTTGACGGAAAAAACCTGGCTTAACCTCGGGCTGAACCAGAATCTTGACGATCATCAGGACAGCAGCGTCTACCTGATGCTGACAGTCTCTCTTGAAAACAACCGTACCGTCAGTGGTACCGTCCAGCGCACCAACAATGAGACGGGTTACATGATGAATGCCAGCCAGATGCTGCCGTCCGAAGGCGGATGGGGCTGGAATATTGCCGCCAATCGCCAGGCCTCTGAAACCAGCGGCCAGGGCGAAGTCGGCTATCAGGGACGATACGGGAAGGTCTATACCGGCTTTAACCGTGTTCCCGATGACCACTACGCCTACGCGGGCGCGACCGGTTCACTGGTGATGATGGGCGGTGGCCTGTTCGCCGCGCGTGAAATCAATAATGGTTTTGCGGTGGTGTCGACGCAGGGCGTGCCGGACGTGCCGGTGATGCTGGAAAACAACGTCGTCGGCACCAGCGACGACGACGGCTTGCTGCTGGTGACGCAGCTCAATAGCTATCAAAACAATCAGATAAGCATCGATACACTGAATCTTCCGGCCAACACGCGCGTCGACCGCGTTAACACCGCCGCCGTTCCCGCCGATCGTTCCGGCACGCTGGTTGAGTTTGGTATTACCGCCACGCAACCCGCGTTGATTGTCTTAGTGGATGCCCAGGGCCACGCGTTACCGGAAGGCAGCCAGGCCACGCTCAACCCAGGCCAAAAGCACACTGATACGGTGATGATCGGTTTCGATGGGATGGCCTATTTCGACATGGTGTCGCCGCATAATACGCTGGAAGTTGCCCTGCCGGGCGGCAAGTGTGCTGTGCAGTTCGATTACCCGCGTCAGGCCAAAGGCATCCCGCAAATTGGCCCATTGGTCTGTCGCTAACTACAGGAGTCGTGATGTGCGGTTAATTCATCTGGTATTACTGTTGGGATTATTGCTCTGCCCGCTGGCCAGCAAAGCGGTGGTGTGCTCAATGTCCGGCGTGCAAAACATCAACTTTGGTAACGTCAACCCGTTAAGCAGCGCGGATACCAATACCAGCATGACCTTCAACTACAGCTGTACTAAAGAGCTCGGCGATTTACTGGCCGGTGTGACTATCTGCTTTAACATCGGCGTGTCGGCGAACAGCGGTCAGGTGATACCGCGCAGAATGGCTTATGCGGGACCACCCGCCGGGACGCTCGATTATCAGCTTTATCAGAATGCGGGGTACACCACTGTCTGGGGTAGTCAGTATCAAAGCGGGACCACCGTTCCGGCGATCCAGCTTAATTTGTTAAACCTGACGCCAGTGACGGGCAGTGCGACGGTGTATGCCAAAGTGCCTGCCAGGCAAACCACCGTCGTGCCGGGAAGCTATCAGGATACCTATACGGCGGCGACCGCCAGCATGACCATCAACGTCGGCCTGCTGGCGCCACCGACGACCTGTGGAACCACGCAGGGGCCAACTTTTCCTTTTAACGTCCAGGCTACCGTGACCAAATTTTGCAACGTCACCACGGCGAGTAATATCAATTTTGGCAATGCCGCCTTCACCGATACCAACCTGAGCGCTAACAACAGCATTAGCGTGGCCTGCACCAACAATACGCCCTATACCATCGGGCTGGTACCGTCCAACAACAGCACGACGGGTAGTGGGGTGATGAAAACCAATACTGGCAATGCCAGCAACAGCGATCAGGTGCCGTATCAGCTTCGCTCCGCCGCCGGAAACAGCGGTGCGCCATGGGGAAACAGCACAGGCACCAATACAGTTGCCGGAACGGGGAACGGGCAAACCACCACCTACAATGCGTATGCCACGGTGCCAAGCGCGAATTACACGCCCGACACCTACGCCGACACGGTCACTATCAACGTGACCTACTAAAGCCCGCTCCACCACAGCCGGGCGCGCATGCCCCAGTAGCTGGTCCAGCCGGTAGTCACATTCACCACCTGGCCCTGCGAAATAACCACCAGCGTGGGCGTCACACTTACCTGCCAGCGCGCGGAAAGCTCACCGCGCGGGTCGTTTACCACGGGCAGGGTCAGGTGCTTTTTTGCCATCCATTGCGCCAGTTGGCTGTCGTCTCCGGAGCGCAGGGCCACGCTCAGTACGTTCTGACCCTCCTGCGAAAGTTGCTCCACCGCTGGCGTGGTGTAGCGGCATACGCCACACCAGGTCGCCCATACGTAGAGTAACAACGGCTTTTCCTGGCTCAGATCCACCAGCGAATGGGTTTCGCCGTCCAGGGTCTGTAAGGCTATCCCGGAAACATTCTCCGGGAGTTCAGGCTTACGCAGTTGATCCATCCCCCACATCAGCGCCATTGCCAGGAGCAGCAGGACAACCAGATCCTTCAGCCAGCGGCGTAATTTACTGCGCATTGGCTTTCGCCAGCTGTTCTTTCACCAGCGCCTCCAGATCGTCATAGGCGATGGCGCCCGCCACCAGTTGATCGCCAACGATCGTCGCGGGCGTTCCCTGAATGCCCAGCACCTGCGACAGGATCAGATTCAGCTTCACGCTGTCCGTGCTTTGCGCATCCGCCTTGATATCCGCCGTCTGGGTTTTCTGCTGCGCACTCAGGATCGAGGCGTCATCGTGCGTGCCTTTTTTCGCCATTAACCGCTGATGCAGCGCCCAGAATTTTTCCGGCTGCTGACGCCAGGTGGTTAACGCCACGCGGGCGGAGGTCATCGAACTTTCGCCGCGAAACGGCAGCAGTTTGACGATCAGTTGCACCTGTGGGTAATCCTGCACAATTTTCTCCAGCATCGGGTCAAACTGTTTGCAGTAAGGGCAGTTGTAATCGGTAAAATTGACGATCACCAGCGCCGGTTTTTCCGCGCCTTTACGGGGGCTGGACGGATCATTGAAAATCATCTCAGTGAGCTGCGATTGGGTGTCCGATTCTTGTGCCTGACTAAAGGTGGCCATGCACAGCAGTAACATCAGAGTAAATACACGCATTAGTTTTTTCCTTTGGCGTTCGATAACGCATTCAACACCGCATCGCGGCTGAGCAGCGGCGGCAGAATCTCGCCCTGCGGCGTTCCGGGGCCATAAATTTGATTAAACGGGATAGCCGCGCTTTGGCGGCGCTGGAGGAACTGGCTGATGACGGCGGATGGGCGGCTCCAGTCACCACGCAGGGCGACAACATCCGGCGCAGTCAGCGCCTGCTGAACGTCATCGCGTAGCAGCACATTGTATTTATTGGCTTTACAGGTGACGCACCAGTCGGCGGTCACATCGACAAACACGCGTTTACCGTCAGCCAGCGCCGTCTGGATCGCCTGTTCGCTCAGCGGTTGCCAGTCAATTTGGTCGCGCAGGGGGGAAGCCGATTGTGGAAGCCAGAAAAGCGCCGCCGCGGTCAGCAGCATCAGCCCCGCCGCGCACAGCGCCACACGCCCGCGATAGCGCCAGGCCAGTGCGGCGCACAGCAGCAGCGCCAGCACACCGCCAATTCCCCAGGTGACGGCGGCCCCAACATGCGCGTTCAGTAGCGTCAGCAGCCAGAGTGCAGAGCCCAGCATCATCACGCCCAGCACAACACGCACGACGTTCATCCAGCGGCCCGGCTTCGGCAGGCGCAGCGCCAGCCCCGGCCAGGCTGCAACCAGCAGCCACGGCAGGCTCATGCCAATCCCCATCGCAAGGAAAATGCCCCACAGTTTCGGCAGCGGCGCAACCAGCGCCACCGATACCGCCGTCCCAAGGAACGGTGCGGTGCAGGGCGTTGCCAGCAGCGTGGCAAATGCGCCCTGCCAGAAATGCCCCGCCAGCCCGTGACCGCCACGCGTAGCGAGAAACGTCGTGGTGTTTGATGAGAGGCGAATTTCGAACAATCCCAACAGGCTGGCGCTGAACAGCACCATTACCAGCACCATCGCCGCAATAAACCACGGATTCTGGAACTGTATTCCCCAGCCCAGCGCCTGATTGCTCAGGCGGAGTACTGTCATCATCAATGCCAGCGCCAGAAATGACGCCACAATCCCCGCCACCGAGGCCAGAAACTGCCGCCGCACTACGCCGCGCTGCGTGCTATCACCCTGTAATACCGAGCCAAGTTTCATCGCCAGCACCGGTAATACGCAGGGCATAATGTTAAGGATCAGCCCACCGAGCAGCGCCATCGACAGCACCAGCCACAGCGACACGCTTTCTGACGACAGCCCACTCGCCAGGCCAATTACCCGCGTACTCTCCTGCGCGAGGCCCTTATCCACCAGCACCAGCGACAGCGTTTTGCCCTGTAAATCCGGCGCGCTATCGCCCCATTCGTCCGTCACCGGCACGGTGGCAGTGAGCGTATCGCCGTTCATCTGGACACTGGGTTTGGCAAAACTCACGCCATCCAGCGTATCAAGAAACAGCGCGGGCGATTGCCATCCGCCCTCACGCGTGGCGGTAACGATCATTTTTCCCGGCGCGTAATCCGCCCGCAATGTGGTGGTCAGCCCATCTTCGCGTGGCAGGGTGCCCATCGCGCGGGTGAAGTCGTAATCGATGTTTTTATTCGTCGGCGCGCGCAGGTCGAGCGAGAACGGATAGTCCGTCAGAATACAGACGTTGCTACAGGTAGAGAGCGTCAGCACGCCGCTCAGCGTCGGCGTTTTTACATCATGCAGCGTGATGGGGAAGCTAACGTTATCGTGATAGCCCTGCGTCGTAATACCCGCGACATCAAAACGTTGCGGCACCGGCCAGCGCCAGGTCACCGTCGGCGCATTATCCCAGACGATAGTGGGCGCAATCCCACCCTCGCCCGGCGAGCGCCAGTAGGTTTTCCAGCCCTTCTCCAGTTGAACATCCAGAAGCAGGCGCGTATCGCCGCCCGGAAGAGTTTGCGTGCGCAGCCGCACGCTGGCGTGGTCGTTATCGGCGGCGCGCAGCCAGCCGCTGTCCGCCGCCCAGCTTGCGGGCAGCCACAGACAAACCAGGCAGAGCAGAAGCTGCCTGAAAAAAGTAAGCATCGGTTTTCTCCGTAAGTAATTAATTAACCTGAATAACGCAGGCTAAAACTCACTCACGGAAGACGCACAATCGTAGATGCACCCGCAATCGGGGCGAAGAGATAACGCGAGGAGGCCAGACACGCGTGAAGAAGACGGGCAGCGCCGCCAGTACCGCCAGCAGCAACGCAACGGCAAACAGCGCGCCTTCAAACAGCACCGGCGGCGACGCCAGCAGCGATTTCGCGCTCAGCTCGCAAGGCGTGACGGGCGCATCGCCATCCGATGAGACGGTCTGGCTTACGGAGGCAACGTTCATCGTCAGGGCGTGCAGGCTCGCCATGCGCTGCGCGGTGCAAACCAGCACCACCAGACATGCAAGGGCTACCAGTAAAATCGCCTTTCGCTGCCGATGAATCATCATTACCTCGTATAAATACGGGCTTAATCTTAACGGACGAAAATGGTTTGGCAATCTTATTGCTGTAAAGAAGTGTTGGAGAGAGAGAAACGCCCGGCGTTAACCGGGCGGAAGGATCAGTTATTCACCGGAATAACCGCACCTTTGTATTTGGTGCGGATCCACTCCTGAATCTCTTTGGAGTGCAGCACGTTCACCAGCGCCACAATATCTTTTTTCTTCTCGTCGCCGCGATGCACGGTAATGATATTCGCATACGGGTTATTTTCACCGCTCTCGACCGCAATCGGATCATGCACCGGGTCGAGGCCCGCATCAATCGCGTAGTTGGCGTTGATCACCACCGCCGCACCTTCGTCGTTGTTGTACATCTGCGGCAGCAGAGACGCTTCGACGTTCGGCAGGAATTGCAGCTTTTTCGGGTTCTCCACGATGTCGCCGATACGCGCGGTCACTTTATCAATCCCCGGTTTCAGTTTGATCACGCCCTCTTTTTCGAAGATGGTCAGAATACGTCCCTCTTCGGAAACCGCGTCACGCATGATGATTTTGCCGCCTTCCGGCAGGTCTTTCAGCGTCTTGTATTTTTTGGAGTAAATACCAATCGGCTCGATGTGGATCGCCCCGGCACTCACGAAATCATAATCTTTATCGCCCGCATGATCTTTCAGCACGCTGTTCAGATACGGGATGTGCTGGAAGTAGTTGGCGTCAATGTCGCGACCTGCCAGCGCGGTGTTCGGCAGGATGTAGTCCTGGAACGGTTTAATCTCCAGGTCGATACCCTGCTTCGCCAGAATCGGTTTCGCCTGCTCCAGAATTTCCGCGTGCGGCGTGTTGGACGCCCCCACGGTCAGGGTGTCAGCCCAGGAAGCAAAGCTCAGGGCGCTCAGGGTAGCGGCGGCGATTAGCGTGAGTGTCTTTTTCATGATGATGGTTCCTGTGTGTGTTATTAGCGTTTATCTAACAGAGAAGTCAGTACGTCGCCGCAAAACTGGATGATGAAAACGATGATGAGAATAGTCACCGTCGCGACCAGCGTGACGTCATTGTGGTTGCGCTGGAATCCTTCCAGATAAGCCAGATTCCCTAAGCCACCTGCGCCGATCACCCCCGCCATTGCGCTGTAACTCACCAGCGCAATCAGCGTGACGGTAATACCGGAAACCAGCGCCGGGGAAGATTCGGGCAGCAGGACGCGAAAAATCAGCGTCGACAAACGTGCGCCCATAGACCGGGTTGCCTCAATCACCCCTTTGTCGACTTCACGCAGGGCAATCTCGACCAGTCGCGCATAGAACGGAGCCGCACCAACAATCAGGGCGGGCAGCGCCGCGTTCGCGCCGAGAATGGTGCCGACGATCGTTTTGGTAAACGGGATCAGCAACACAATCAAAATAATGAACGGAATGGAACGGAAGACGTTCACCACCACCGAAATCACGCTGTACAGCGGGCGGTTATAAAAGAGCCCGCCTTTGGCGGTCAGAAACAGCGCCAGCCCGAGCGCGATGCCGAGGACAAACGTCGCCACACCGGAAAGCGCGGTCATGTAGAGCGTCTCCTGGGTGGCGGCCCACAGGGCATCCCATTTCAGATGCGGTAAGAATTGCTCAGCCATGTTTCACTACCTCGCTGTCGATGCCGGTTTCCTGCAAATCTGCGAGGATGCTTTTCAGTTGTTCGGGGTTCGCCACCACGTGCAGCCAGAGCTGACCAAACGCGCCGTGCGTGGTCTGCGTCATTTTGCCGTGCAGAATGTTGAATGGCAGGCCATAGCGCAGCGTCAGTTCACCGACGACCGGGCGATGGGTCGTCTGCCCGGTAAAGGTCAGCTTGATAATGCTGCCGGTCAGGCCGTCGGTGAGATCGGGGTTAAACGCCTCCTCTTCGACGTACTGGCTTACCTGGCGCACAAACTGCTGAGTAATCGGTTTTTGCGGATGGGTAAAGACCTCCAGCACATCACCCTCTTCCACCACTTTGCCGTCTTCCATCACCGCCACGCGGTCGCAGATTTTGCGCACCACGTGCATTTCATGGGTGATGAGCACAATGGTTAAACGGAAGCGGCGGTTGATATCCAGTAGCAGGTCGAGAATTTGATCGGTTGTTTGCGGGTCGAGCGCCGAGGTGGCTTCATCGCACAGCAGCACGTCCGGGTCGTTGGCCAGCGCGCGGGCGATACCCACACGTTGTTTCTGCCCGCCGCTTAACTGTGAGGGATAGGCATTT
Source organism: Pseudocitrobacter sp. 73 (assembly GCF_008369545.1). Lineage (NCBI taxonomy): Bacteria > Pseudomonadati > Pseudomonadota > Gammaproteobacteria > Enterobacterales > Enterobacteriaceae > Pseudocitrobacter > Pseudocitrobacter sp. 73. The sequence goes on from NZ_VTZO01000015.1 coordinate 81,589, forward strand.
TCACGCCCCTTCAGGCCCACCAGCTCAACCAGTTCCGCCACGCGAGCGCGAATTTTGGCTTTCGGTACGCCGGCAATCTGCATCGAAAAAGCGATGTTTTCGCTGACCGTGCGCGACCAGAGCAGGTTAAAGTGCTGAAATACCATGCTGATTTTGAGGCGTGCCTGGCGCAGACTTTCGCCTTTCGCGGCGGAGATATCCTGCCCGTTAATGACAACGCTACCCGTAGTGGGTTTTTCCAGCCCGTTAAGCAGGCGAATCAGCGTGCTTTTTCCCGCGCCGCTGTAGCCGATAATGCCGTAAATCTGCCCCTGCTCAATGCTCAGGTTGACGTTATCGACCGCCGTAATCGTCCCTTTTCCAGGGTTAAAAATCTTTGAAATATTCCTGAGTACTATCATTCGTCTGCCAAATAGCGGTTTAGAAGTATGGACGTCCAGACGATATCGGGAATGAGTGATAGATAGCAAACAACAAAAAGGAATGTGTTATTACGAAAGGTTATAAGCGAGTCGCCGCGCCGGGTGGGGCAATACGATTATTTTCGGCAAAGCATAGTCGGAATTTGGCAAATGCGATGTCACCCGACACACCGCGTTTTCAGCTTTTGTAGGTCGGGTAAGCGCAGCGCCACCCGACAAAACCAACGCACTTACTTCTTATGCCAGTACGCCTGAGTCCGCACCAGTTGTTGATCAATCGCGTCATTTTCAAAACGCCTCACCAGTGATTTCGCCACCGCGCCTTCCCCGGTCACCCAGATAAAATAGTCTTCTGCCGGAACGGCCAGCGTCGCCAGCTTATCGGCCACGGCTTGTTCGTGATGACCCACCACCCACTCAATATCAAACTCGCTGAACTCCGCCAGATAGTCCTGATACGCCTCATCCGCGATCGTCACAATGGCCTTAACCTGCGGGCGCGACGGCAGCTGGCGCAGGCTTTCCAGGCGGCGGCGCAACGCAGGCATACCCGATTCATCACACACATAAAGCTGCCAGGCGTAATCCTCCGGCACCACCAGCGAACCACGCGGCCCACCAATCGTTAGCGTATCCCCCCCGCGGGCATTCATCGCCCATGAACTTGCCACGCCGCCATCATGAATAAAGAAGTCATAGGCCAGCTCATGACGCTCGGCGTTGTAGAGAGGCGTGTAGTCTCGCGACTGCGGGCGCACACCATCCGGCCAAACGATCCCTTCGTCGGTCATGGTCGGCGGGGCGATACGTTCGCCGGCCTGAGGGAAAAACAGTTTGGTGTGATCGTCAAAGCCGCGTGAGGAGAAGCCTTCCAGCGCCTCACCACCCAGCACAATGCGCTGAAAAGCGGCGCCGATGCGCTCAACGCGTAACACGGTTAATTCGCGAAAACGCAGTTCATTACGCACACGCTGTGGGTATTTTTTTTCTGTCATAGTGATGTTATCCGTCGCCATCGTGAAAAAATAGATATATCTAAACTTGATGCAAATGATAATGATTGGCAATTAGACAGAAAGCAAGTTTTTTTAAGATATACTTTATATATCGCACAAAAAATTGGGGAAATAAAATTAATTTGTTATATTTCATGAATATATAAAAACACCCCGCCTCACCCTTGCTAAATCCAGACATTTAGATATAAATTAGATATATCGAAACAAAATTAAGGTAAAAAATGATGAGACACTTTTCAGAGTTTGGTCGTGAAGGTCGCGGTGGTCGTGAATGCCATGGTGAGCGCGAATGCCGCGGTGGTCGTGGTGAAGGTCGTCACGGCGGTGGAGGCGGCTTTGGCGGCGGGCGTCGTCAGCGTTTCTTCGGCCATGGCGAGCTGCGTCTGGTGGTACTGGATATCCTCTCCCGCAACGCCAGCCACGGTTACGAGTTGATCAAAGAGATCGAAAACATGACCCAGGGCAACTACAGCCCAAGCCCTGGCGTAATCTACCCGACACTCGACCTGTTGCAGGATCAGGGGCTGATCACCATCCAGGAAGAAGACGGTGGACGTAAAAAAATCGCCATCACCGGGGAAGGCAGTAATGTGCTGGTGGAAAACAAAGAGGTGCTGGAGCAGGTTCAGGCGAAACTGAAACTCCGCATGGTCGGCCACGAACTGCGTAAAGATCCGCAAATGAAACGCGCGCTGGAAAACTTCAAGGCCGTACTGAACCTGAAAGTGAACCAGAGCGAAATCAGCGACGCGCAGCTAAAACAGATTGTTGGCGTGATCGACCGCGCGGCGCTGGAAATTTCACAGCTTGATTAATGCAGTACCGTGACAGCGTCCTGAAGCCGGCTGGCGCGATGTTTTACCATCGCCGACACATGGGCGCTTTCGGCAACCAGCCCGGCATTTTTCTGGGTAATGGCATCCAGTTCCGCCACCGCGCGGGTAATATCCGACAGCCCGTTGGCCTGTTCTGAGGTCGACTGGCTGATTTGTGCAATCAACTGCGTCACATTCTGCACCTGCGCCAGAATATCGTTCATCACCCGCCCCGCCGCGTGAACCTGATCGGCGCCGGAATGCACCTTGCTGGCGCTGGCCTCAATCAGCTTACGAATGTCGTTGGCCGCCGTTGCGCTGCGGCTCGCCAGCTGGCGCACCTCTCCCGCGACCACCGCAAAGCCTTTCCCCTGATCGCCCGCTCGCGCGGCTTCGACCGCCGCATTAAGCGCCAGAATATTGGTCTGGAAAGCAATATCATTGATAAGCGTGGTGATTGAGCCAATCCGCTGCGTGCTGTCAGCAATTTCGTCCATCGTTCTGACCACGCCCTGCATTGCCTGCCCGCCCTGCTCCGCCGCGCCGCTGGCGGCAATTGAGAGCTTATCGGCTGCCGCCGCCGTTTGCGAATTGCTTTGCACGGAGGCATTCATCTCGTTCATCGTTGCTACGGTCTGCTGAACGTTAACCACCGTTTGTCGGGTGCGTTCATTGAGCACATCGTTGCCCTTCGCGAGCGTATCGCTTCCCTGACTGACGCTGGAGACCTGGCTTGCGACATCATTTTTCAACCAGCGACAGATAAGCCCCAGTTGCCCGACCGATCGCAAAATCAGCCCGAGCTCATCACCGCGGTTCAGATGTTGCACGCTGTTTCTCCCGCCCGTCGCCACGCTTAATGCCTGACGCGCGACGTTTTCTACCGGACGCACTACCTGTACTTCAAAAAGGATCGTTGCGAAAACCATCAACAATGCCGCGACGGCCAAGGCTATCCACGACGCATGTGTAGCCAATAACGCCCCCGCTAACAGCACAAAAATAAACATCATGATTGCCCGCACGCGCCAGCGTAGCGGCATCGCGGGTAGTTTGCCCCACCAGCGTTGACTTACCACCATACCTTTGTGCAGGCGCTTGTGGCTTCGCCCCTCTTTGAGCGCACGATAGAGCGGCTCCGTGACCGCGATTTCTTCTGGCGTCGCCTGGGTACGAATCGACATATAGCCAGTCACCTTCCCTTGTCGCACCATCGGAATCGCATTGGCGCGCACCCAATAATGGTCGCCATTTTTACGTCGGTTTTTGACAATTGCGCTCCACGGCTCGCCCTGTTTCAGGGTGTACCACATATCGGCAAACGCCGCTTTCGGCATATCCGGATGGCGCACCAGATTATGCGGTTGACCGCTAATCTCTTCGAGGCTGTAGCCGCTCACCTGAATAAACGCATCGTTCACATGAGTGACATAGCTGTTGAGATCGGAGGTGGACATTAAGGTCGTCTGTTCATCCAGCGGGTATTCATGCTGGCTAACCCAGGGTTGTGAAGACATGCAGGTATCCTTGCCGGTAATAAGGCTTATTGTGTAAAGGTTATGTCGGCGGCGGATGACTGAGCTTTATTCGTTAATCTCGATTCAGCTCGCATTTTTAGAGGATATATTCTCTTACGCGTCAAAATGGCGCAGGATCTGCCCCGTTTTCGCGCAGCTCGCCCCATTCTGGCGAAATGAGATTTTTCTATCTCCTGCGGCAACAAGGCCGCTGGACGATTAAATATTGTGCAACTGCATTTCTCCCTGGTGTTTATCCCGATTTTCAGCGCCCGCTTCGAAGTGGCGCATTCCCTGCAATACTTAATTCAGTATCGTGTGATACGTGACCCCCGGGAGCTTATTTTGAACAGATTACCTTCCAGCGCATCGGCTTTGGCCTGTAGCGCACACGCATTGAATCTCATTGAAAAGCGCACGCTTGATCATGAGGAGATGAAAGCTCTCAATCAGGAGGTCAGAGAATACTTTAAAGAGCATGTAAACCCGGGGTTTCTGGAGTATCGAAAATCTGTGACCGCCGGCGGGGATTACGGAGCCGTAGAGTGGCAAGCGGGGAGCCTGAATACGCTTGTCGACACCCAGGGACAGGAGTTTATTGATTGTCTGGGTGGATTTGGCATTTTCAACGTGGGGCACCGTAATCCAGTTGTGGTTTCCGCCGTACAGAATCAGCTCGTCAAACAACCGCTACACAGCCAGGAGCTGCTCGACCCGCTTCGTGCGATGCTGGCAAAAACGCTGGCCGCGCTGGCGCCGGGGAAACTGAAGTACAGTTTCTTCAGCAACAGTGGCACCGAATCCGTGGAAGCGGCGCTGAAGCTTGCCAAAGCGTATCAATCACCACGGGGTAAATTCACCTTCATCGCCACCAGCGGCGCGTTTCACGGGAAATCGCTTGGCGCACTCTCGGCCACAGCGAAATCCACGTTCCGTAAGCCGTTTATGCCGCTGCTGCCGGGCTTCCGTCATGTGCCGTTTGGCAACATCGACGCCATGCGTCTGGCGCTATCCGAATGCCAGAAAACCGGTGACGACGTAGCGGCGGTGATCCTGGAACCTATCCAGGGTGAAGGCGGCGTGATCCTGCCACCGCAGGGTTACCTGCCCGCAGTACGCAAGCTGTGCGACGAGTTTGGCGCGTTACTGATCTTCGATGAAGTGCAAACCGGGATGGGGCGCACGGGCAAAATGTTTGCCTGCGAACACGAGAACGTTCAGCCGGACATTTTGTGCCTGGCGAAAGCACTCGGCGGCGGCGTGATGCCCATCGGCGCAACCATCGCCACCGAAGAGGTCTTTTCGGTGCTGTTCGATAATCCGTTCCTGCATACCACCACCTTTGGCGGCAACCCGCTGGCCTGTGCGGCCGCACTCGCCACCATCAACGTGCTGTTGACGGAGAACCTTCCGGCGCAGGCGGAGCAAAAAGGCGATATGTTGCTGGACGGCTTCCGCAGCCTGGCACGCGAATACCCGGACCTGGTGCGTGAAGCGCGCGGTAAAGGGATGCTGATGGCGATTGAATTTGTTGATAACGAAATCGGCTACAGCTTCGCGAGTGAAATGTTCCGCCAGCGCGTGCTGGTTGCCGGGACGCTCAACAATGCTAAAACCATCCGCATAGAGCCACCGCTTACGCTGACTATCGAACAGTGCGAGCAGGTGCTGAAGGCCACACGCAAGGCGCTGGCGTCATTACGGGTCGATCAACAGGCCACAACAGAGCAGTAAATCTCACGCCCCCCTCTTTTCGTGGGGGGGCGTTCTTTGAATCCCATCACAATCCCTGCATTCCCCTTTTCCCTTTTCTACGCCGACGGCTAAATTAAACTCATCCGACCACATAACAATAATTTTACATACTGGACAACCTTATGAGCTATCCGTCACTGTTCGCCCCGCTGGATTTGGGCTTTACCACGCTAAAAAACCGCGTCCTGATGGGCTCGATGCACACCGGGCTGGAAGAACATACGGATGGCGCGGAGCGCCTGGCGGCTTTCTATGCCGAACGTGCACGTCACGGCGTAGCGCTGATTGTCACCGGCGGAGTCGCCCCTGCGCTTTCCGGTGTCGGCATGGAGGGGGGCGCAGTTCTGAGCGACGCCAGCCAGTTGCCACATCATCGACAGGTGACAGATGCCGTTCATCAGGAAGGCGGCAAAATCGCCCTGCAAATTCTGCACACCGGGCGCTACAGCTATCAGCCGCATCTGGTGGCGCCCTCGGCCATTCAGGCCCCCATCAACCGCTTTACGCCGCATGCGTTAACGCACGACGAAATTCTCGTGTTGATTGACGACTTCGCCCGTTGTGCCCAACTGGCGCGGGAAGCCGGGTATGACGGCGTGGAAGTGATGGGTTCAGAAGGCTACCTGATTAACGAATTTCTGGCGGCGCGTACCAATCATCGCGATGACGAATGGGGCGGGGACTATCCGCGCCGGATGCGCTTTGCCGTGGAAGTGGTTCGTGCGGTACGCGAACGCGTGGGGAAAGATTTCATTATCATATTTCGCCTCTCAATGCTGGACCTGGTGGAAGACGGCGGCGCATTCGATGAGACCGTACAACTGGCGCAGGCCATTGAAGCAGCGGGGGCGACGATCATTAATACCGGTATTGGCTGGCACGAAGCGCGGATCCCTACCATCGCCACGCCGGTGCCGCGCGGCGCATTCAGTTGGGTGACCCGCAAGCTCAAAGGCCATGTCTCGATCCCGCTGGTGACCACCAACCGCATCAACGATCCCGGCGTCGCGGAGGATATTCTGGCGCGTGGTGATGCCGACATGGTATCGATGGCGCGCCCGTTCCTCGCTGATGCTGAACTGCTGTCAAAAGCACAGGCGGGCCGCGCCGATGAGATTAACACCTGTATTGGCTGCAATCAGGCGTGTCTCGATCAGATCTTCATGGGCAAAGTCACCTCCTGCCTGGTGAACCCCCGCGCCTGTCACGAAACAAAAATGCCGATCGTTCCGGCGCTGAATAAGAAGAACCTCGCCGTCGTCGGCGCGGGCCCGGCCGGGCTGGCGTTTGCCATTAACGCCGCCGCGCGCGGGCATCAGGTCACACTGTTTGATGCACATAGCGAAATTGGCGGGCAGTTTAATATCGCCAAACAGATCCCCGGCAAAGAAGAATTTTATGAAACACTGCGCTACTACCGCCGGATGATCGACGTCACGGGCGTAACGCTCAAACTGAATCATCGGGTCACAGCGGATCATCTGCAGGCATTTGACGAAACGATCCTCGCCTGCGGGATCGTCCCGCGCATGCCCGCAATTGACGGGATCGACCATCCCAACGTGCTGACCTACCTCCAGGTGCTGCGCGATAAAGTGCCGGTGGGAAATTCGGTGGCGATTATCGGCTGCGGTGGCATTGGCTTTGATACCGCGATGTATTTAAGCCAGCCAGGCATTTCGACCAGTCAAAATATTGATGAGTTTTGCCAGGAATGGGGCATCGATACCACGCTGCAACAACCGGGCGGCCTTCGACCGGAAGGTGCGATGCTGCAGAAGAGCCCGCGAAAAATTGTCATGCTCCAGCGTAAAGCCAGTAAACCCGGTGATGGGCTCGGCAAAACCACCGGCTGGATCCACCGGGCAACGCTGCTGTCGCGCGGCGTGAAGATGATCCCGGCGGTGAGTTACCAGAAGATCGACGATGAAGGGTTACATATCACGATTGGCGGTGAAGCGCAGGTGTTAAAGGTCGATCATGTGGTGATCTGCGCCGGACAGGATCCGCAGCGCGCCTTGGCGCAACCGCTGGCGGAAAGCGGGAAAACCGTGCATTTGATCGGCGGCTGCGATGTGGCGATGGAGCTGGATGCGCGGCGGGCGATTGCGCAGGGAACGCGGCTGGCGCTGGAGATTTGACAACCTCTCCCGCAGGGAGAGGAACCGAATGTGCGTGATGTTAAGGCAGCGGCACCTTAATCAATGAACAACGCCGGTGAAATACCAAAACGGGCCGCCAGCTTTTTCGCGTGTTCAAGAGTTAGCTTTCGCTGTCCGTTGAGAACCCGGGATACCATTGATTTGCTGCCGATTTCTGGAAGATCGGATAACGTTAATTCGTACTGATCCATTAACGTACGTATTACCGCAATGCCTGCAGGCGTCGCTTCAAGCCTTGCATTAAATTCAGCAAACTCTGGTGCGGATGTCTCCCAGGCCGTGATTTTTGCGCAAACCAGATCAACGAGTGGATTATCAGGATCGTTAAGCAACAGATGTTCGATCAACATGAGCGCTTCCCTATATTGCTCGTCGTTCTGGATGCCGGCCAAAAAAGGGGCGGCTTGTGTCAGCTTTTCACCTGCCTTCAGTACTTCAGAAATGACCATCATCTTTTTCCCCTTCCTCGATGCTCTGCTGTAAACCTATCGTACTCTTTATGCGTGAAGACATGCCGAACATAGAACTTCTGTGAATCAAAAAAAATCATCACAATAACGCGTAATTCGTTCCGGCCAATGTCGATAACATAATGTTTATCCAGATATTTAAAATTATCCAGAGTGGGAAAAAGCCCCTTTAGTGCCTCAGGCGTCCTGAAGTATCCTTTTGAAACCACCCTTCCCAGCGCAAGGATCTCCATTGCATGCTGCGGAAATTTTTCGGCCGCATCTTTCAATGCTTTTTGTGTTATCAGGTGCATTCTTCATCAACTCCGTTGACAAATTGGCAATATCATAACGCATGTTGCCAAATTGGCAATACGTTACATCATTAAGGCGAAGTGAGAATACACGTCAAATGGAGCGATATAAGGGAAGGGAGAGGTAGAATTTTAATAATGCGCGCACGCTTCCAGAAGTGGTGGATTTCTCCCTCTCCCAGTGGGAGAGGGCCGGCGTGAGGGATTCGCCTTAACGGCGACGCCCCAGTTTCACCGCTTTCAGCACCACAAACTTGCTGTTGGTGGCGATAGTGGTGCAGTTGCCGAAAATCTTCTTCAGCTTATGGAAGTAGTCGAGGTGACGGTTAGCCACAATATACAGTTCGCCGTTAATTTTCAGGCAACGACGCGCATGGTGGAACATCTCCCATGCCACGTTATCAGTCAGCGCATGCTGCTGATGGAACGGCGGGTTGCACAGTACCGCGTTGAAGCGGAACGGTTCGACGCCGGAAAGCGCGTTGTTGATCATAAATTCACAACGATCGATGGCGTCCGGCAGGTTGCTTTCAACGTTAAGGCGGCTGGAGGCCACCGCCATCGGTGATTCATCCACAAACACTACCGTTGCTTCTGGATTTTTCTCCAGCAACGTCAGGCCAATCACGCCGTTACCGCAGCCGAGATCAACAATCTCACCTTCCAGGTCTCCCGGCAGATGTTCCATAAAGAAGCGCGCGCCAATATCCAGCCCGGTACGTGAGAAGACGTTCGCGTGGTTATGAATGGTCCACGAGGTGCCTTCCAGCGGCCAGCTCAGGATCTGCGATTCGTCTGCCAGCTCCGGTTTAGTGAAAGTGCAGTTGATCAGACGCGCTTTCTTCCACGCAAGCGTGGTGGTAGTCGTGCCGAGGATTTTCTCGAACAGCGCCAGCGTGGAGTTGTGAATATCACGCGCTTTCGCACCGCCGATAATACGCGTTTGCGGCGTAATAACCTCGCGCAGTGCGCGCAGTTGCTGCTCAAGCAGCGCCAGCGTTTTTGGGATTTTAATCAGCACGACGTCAGGCGCAGACGGATATTCAGCAGTGCTGTCGAGGAATCTGACGCTGGATTCGTCAATGTCGTTATGGCGCAGGTTTTCGCGCGTGCCCAGCTCGCTGACGTAAGAGTCACCAATGCTGTACGGCTTATGCTCCGCCAGCGCGCAGCTCAGTGCACCGAAGCTGTCATTGAAGATCAGGACCGGGCCGTTGATTTCGGTGTCGTCCAACTGCTGCAGCAGATACTCATCCGCCGCTTCCCACGCCTGTAGCGGGTTGACGTCGTCCGTCTCCGGGAAACGTTTCAGATTCAGTGAACGGAAACCGTTGTCTATGTGGCTCATCGGCCCTCCAGAATGGTAAAATTTGGCGTTATCCCTGAAAAGGGTGCGTGAGTATACACTTTTTAATCCGATTTGGGGCTGTGATGACGCAACTAACTTATCTCCAGGGCTACCCGGAACACCTGCTGGCACAAGTGCGCACGCTTATCGCCGAACAGCGTTTAGGTGAGGTACTGGAGAAACGCTACCCGGGAACGCATGATTTTGCGACGGATAAAGCCCTCTGGCAGTACACGCAGGATCTGAAAAGTCAGTTTCTGCGTAATGCGCCGCCGATTAACAAGGTGATGTACGACAACAAAATCCATGTTCTGAAAAATGCGTTAGGGCTTCATACCGCCGTTTCGCGCGTTCAGGGCGGAAAGCTGAAAGCCAAAGCGGAAATTCGCGTCGCCACCGTTTTTCGCCATGCGCCAGAGCCGTTTCTGCGCATGATTGTGGTGCATGAATTAGCGCACCTGAAAGAGAAAGAGCACGACAAAGCGTTTTATCAGTTGTGCTGTCATATGGAACCGCAGTACCACCAGCTGGAGTTTGATACCCGGCTGTGGCTGACACAAATGTCATTGGGTTAAGACAAAATCTGAATTCGATCGTCGATCGTTATGAATTTATCCACTAACGTCTACAATCCATGTTCCCCCGCTTTCGTTAAGGATAACGATCAATGCTTCGCGTTTCAGCCCGTTTTCTCCGTCGCCTTCTTTGTTCTCGACGCATGTTCAGGTTCGTCTGTTTTCTGCTTTTTGCGGCTATTGCTATGATTTTTTTCGCCAACCGGGAGATAGTCAAAGCAAGCCAGCAACTGACATGGAATGACGTCGATGCAATACCCGCGCGTAATGTTGGCCTGCTGTTAGGCGCCAAACCGGGCAACAATTACTTCGCCCGGCGGATTAACGCGGCAGCGGCATTATTTCATGCTGGAAAAGTGAAATGGCTGCTGGTGAGCGGCGATAATGGCCGTAAAAATTACGATGAATCTTCCGGCATGCAGCAGGCGTTGATCGCCAAAGGCGTCCCCGCCAGTGCTATCTTCTGTGACTACGCCGGTTTCTCTACCCTCGACTCGGTCGTGCGTACCAATAAAGTCTTTGGCGAAAATAACATTACGATTATCTCGCAGGAATTTCATAATCAGCGCGCCATCTGGCTGGCGAAGCAATATAGCATCGATGCTATAGGCTTTAACGCGCCAGACCTGGAGAATAAGCGTGGAACGTACACGCGCCTGCGGGAAAAACTCGCCCGCGTCAGCGCACTGATTGATGCCCAAATCTTTCACAGGCAACCCAAATATCTCGGCCCCACGGTGGTGATTGGCCCAAACAGCGAGCATGGTTGCCCCGCCACGAAATAAGTGCGTTACCGCGCACTCAATTTGTCACGCCCGCGTGCTACATTGAAGGAAGATCCCCTTTTATGGAGCACGTCAGCGTCTATGATACGTTTCGCAGTCATTGGTACAAACTGGATAACCAAACAGTTTGTCGATGCCGCCCACGAGACCGGCAAATATAAGCTCACCGCTATCTACTCCCGCAGCCTTGAGCAGGCCCAAACCTTCGCCAACGATTACCCCGTCGAGCATCTCTTTACTTCACTTGAAGCGATGGCGCAAAGCGATGCCATTGATGCGGTGTATATCGCCAGCCCGAATTCATTCCATTTCCCGCAAACGCAGCTTTTCTTACGCCATAAAAAGCACGTGATTTGTGAGAAGCCGCTGGCGTCAAACCTGCGCGAAGTGGAAGCCGCGATTGAAACCGCGCGCGAAAATCAGGTGGTGCTGTTTGAAGCGTTTAAAACTGCCAGCCTGCCAAATTTCCTGCTTTTACAGCAGTCGTTAAGCAAAGTGGGTAAGGTGCGTAAAGCGCTTATCAACTACTGCCAGTACTCTTCCCGTTATCAGCGCTATCTCGACGGTGAAAACCCAAATACCTTTAATCCGGCGTTCTCTAACGGTTCGATTATGGATATCGGTTTTTATTGCCTGGCCTCAGCGGTCGCGCTGTGGGGCGAGCCACACGGCGTGCAGGCATCCGCGAGCCTGCTGGAAAGCGGCGTAGATGCGCACGGTCTGGTGGTGCTCGATTATGGCGATTTCAGCGTTACCCTTCAGCACTCAAAAGTGAGTGACTCGGTGCTGCCGAGCGAAATCCAGGGCGAAGAGGGTTCGCTGGTCATTGAGAAGATTTCCGAATGCCAGAAAGTCACCTTCGTGCCGCGCGGCGGCAAAGCGCAGGATCTCACTCAGCCTCAGCATATTAATACTATGCTGTATGAAGCAGAGGTCTTTGCCCGTCTGGTCGAAACCAATGAAGTGAATCATCCGGGGCTTGCTGTCAGCCGTACAACAGCGAAACTGCAAACGGAGATTCGCCGCCAGACTGGCGTCACTTTCCCTGCGGATGACGTTAGCGAGCAGGTGCCTGCGTAAAGCTATGTAAAACGGATGTTACAGGTCATTGACGTCGTCGATGGCCTGTAATATTTTGTAACCCGCAAAGGGGAGTAACTTCCTTGCCGGTGGATCGTCATTACGATATGTGAAAAACCATATCCGGTCGCCGGGCAATAAAACGTATGCACCTTCGGGCAACCGTTTGAAGTACATACTTTTTGTTGTAAGTGAGACCTTGCCGGAAGGCGAGGTCTATGCATAAAAAAGCAGCGGCTGACGTCTTCCGACGTTAGCCATTTTTTTATGCGTAAGGAAAATATCTATGAATAGTGTCGGCACACCGTTGCTGTGGGGCGGATTCGCTGTCGTCGTCGTGATCATGTTAGCCATCGACCTGATGTTGCAGGGCCGACGCGGCGCTAACGCCATGACCATGAAACAGGCTGCGGCCTGGTCTATCGTCTGGGTCACGCTCTCGTTGTTGTTCAACGCTGCCTTCTGGTGGTATCTGGCTGAGACACAGGGTCGCGCGGTGGCCGATCCGCAGGCGCTCGCCTTCCTTACCGGTTATCTGATTGAGAAATCGCTGGCCGTCGATAACGTCTTCGTCTGGTTGATGCTGTTCAGCTACTTCTCGGTTCCGGCAGCGCTGCAACGCCGCGTACTGGTTTATGGCGTATTAGGCGCGATCGTGCTGCGTACAATCATGATCTTCGCCGGAAGCTGGCTGATTACCCAGTTTGAATGGCTGCTGTATGTGTTCGGCGCGTTCCTGCTCTTCACCGGCATCAAAATGGCGCTGGCGAAAGAAGATGAGAGCGGCATCGGCGATAAACCGCTGGTGCGCTGGCTGCGCGGTCATCTGCGCATGACCGATAAGATAGAGAGCGAGCACTTCTTTGTGCGTCAAAAAGGCGTTGTCTACGCCACGCCGCTGTTGCTGGTGCTGATTCTTGTCGAGTTCAGCGACATTATTTTCGCCGTCGACAGCATTCCGGCGATCTTCGCGGTCACTACCGATCCGTTTATCGTACTGACCTCTAACCTGTTTGCAATCCTCGGCCTGCGCGCAATGTACTTCCTGCTGGCCGGCGTGGCAGAGCGCTTCTCGATGCTTAAATATGGCCTGGCGGTGATCCTGGTGTTTATCGGTATCAAGATGCTGATTGTCGATTTCTACCATATCCCGATCGCGATTTCCCTTGGGGTCGTAGGCGGTATTCTGGTACTGACGCTGTTGATCAATGCCTGGGTCAACCACCAGAACGATAAAAAGCTGGAGACAAAATAAGAGGTGGCCCCGGTGAATTCTTCACCGGGGTTGTCCCCCTGAGTTTTCTATCAATGTCAAAATATTGTTTATAGATAGTTAAAAAATAAGATCCGCGATAAAAAACCAGTATTTTGCACTTCCCCCCGGCCGCCGTTTCTTTATACTCGACTGTGCAAACATTTGTTACATTCTGACAAAGAGTACCTCCAGAGTACGTCAGAATGGCAGCCACAACACGCTCAAGGAAACAGAAATGACAACGCAACCAACAAGCGGATTACTCCGCAGGTTCACTCAGGGTAGTCTGGTAAAAAAAATTCTCGTCGGGTTGGTTCTCGGTATTTTGCTGGCATGGGTTTCTAAACCCGCGGCTATCGCCGTTGGCCTTCTGGGTACGCTGTTCGTCGGTGCTCTGAAAGCGGTCGCCCCGGTGCTGGTACTTATGCTGGTCATGGCCTCTATCGCCAACCATCAGCAGGGGCAAAAAACCAGCATTCGCCCAATATTATTCCTTTATCTGTTAGGCACATTCAGCGCGGCGCTTACCGCTGTTGTCTTCAGTTTCCTCTTCCCCTCAACGCTGCATCTCTCCAGTTCAGCCACTGATATCGTACCGCCTTCAGGCATCGTTGAAGTGATGCGGGGTTTACTGATGAGCGTAGTCGCTAACCCTATTCACGCGCTGCTTAACGCTAACTATATCGGTATTCTGGTGTGGGCTGTGGGCCTGGGTTTCGCGCTTCGCCATGGTAATGAATCCACCAAAAACCTGGTCAATGATTTCTCAAATGCTGTGACATTTATGGTGAAGCTGGTGATTAGCTTTGCGCCAATCGGTATCTTTGGCCTGGTGGCCTCCACCCTGGCGACGACCGGCTTCGAAACGCTTTGGGGATATGCGCAGTTGTTGCTGGTTCTGGTAGGCTGCATGTTGCTGGTCGCTCTGATCATTAACCCGCTGCTGGTGTGGTGGAAAATCCGCCGTAACCCTTTCCCGTTGGTGCTAATGTGCCTGCGTGAAAGTGGTGTCTATGCGTTCTTTACCCGCAGTTCTGCGGCCAACATTCCGGTTAATATGGCGCTGTGTGAAAAACTGAATCTGGATAAAGACACCTATTCTGTTTCTATTCCGCTGGGAGCCACCATCAATATGGCCGGGGCGGCAATCACTATCACGGTACTTACTCTGGCGGCGGTCAGCACCCTGGGTATTCCGGTTGATTTGCCCACGGCGCTGCTGCTGAGCGTCGTCGCCTCATTGTGCGCCTGTGGGGCATCCGGCGTGGCGGGCGGTTCACTGCTGCTCATTCCGCTGGCCTGTAATATGTTCGGTATTCCCAACGATATCGCCATGCAGGTGGTCGCCGTCGGCTTCATCATCGGCGTGCTGCAGGACTCCTGTGAAACGGCGCTGAACTCCTCTACCGACGTCTTGTTTACGGCTGCGGCCTGCATCGCAGAAGACGAGCGTCTGGCTAAAAACGCGCTGCGTAGTTAATGTTTTCCCCCTTCGCCGTCAGGCGGAGGGGCTTTCTTCCTGTGTTTTCTTCTCAACATTGAACGGGTCTATACCACGACGCTGCATGCGCCAGAAACGGATAATATTCAGTCCATTCATTACCAGAAAACTCCCCTCAATCATCGTGCCGCCAATTGAGCCAAGCCAGAAGTTATGGATAACCCAGCAGGCCGTTGAGCACCACATTACGCAGCGCACCGATAACCCTTTGCAACGAAACAGCGCCCACGTACTGGCCACCGTACCCGCAATCGGCAGCAGTTCCATCGCGTGATGCAGCTTGCTTAACCCGAGGATAAGCGTCAGGGCAATAAACACAAACATTACCCAGATGCGGCGGGTGTACACTGAAATAATGGTACGGATAACGTTAAGCTCCGCACTCATTCCCGCCGGAATTGCTCCCATCAGAAAGAAATGCACACCAATCGTCGCACTGTAGAGGGAGAGCTGAAACTTGAAGCGCCGTTCATCGCGGTTGATGAAGGTGGTGATACCGATGATAAACGCGAGTACACCTACGCCCTGGGCGAGCCAATACGCAGTCATGGAGAAGTCCTTAGTGAACACCATAAAAAAAACGGCGTTTCAGGAAGTGAAACGCCGTTTTATCGTATCAGATCACATTTTTATTACAATGTGACACCGCTCTTAAAGATCGCCAGTTCACGGAAATCGTTGCGCTCATTGCAGGTTGGTTTGCCGTTAGCAAAATCGACAATCACATCAACAAACTCGTTCAGCAACTGCGGCATCGCTTTGCCATGAATCAGCTGACCCGCGTCGAAGTCGATCCAGTGTTTTTTCTTCGCCGCCAGTTCACTGTTGGTGGCAATTTTCACCGTCGGCACAAAACCGCCGTACGGCGTGCCGCGACCGGTGCTGAACAGCACCATATGACAGCCCGCTCCCGCCAGTGCACTGGTCGCAACCGCGTCGTTACCCGGCGCGCTCAGCAGGTTCAGGCCAGGCGTTTTCAGACGCTCGCCGTAGCGCAGCACGTCCACCACCTGGCTGGAGCCCGCTTTTTGCGTGCAACCCAGCGATTTATCTTCCAGCGTGGTGATGCCACCGGCTTTGTTACCCGGTGATGGATTCTCGTAGATAGGCTGATCATGGGCAATGAAGTACTGCTTGAAGTCATTGACCATGGTGACCAGTTTCTCAAACGTGGCTTCGTCACGGCAGTGGCTCATCAGGAGCTGTTCCGCGCCAAACATTTCCGGCACTTCGGTCAGCACGGTAGTGCCGCCGTTGGCAATCACGTAGTCGGAGAAGCGACCCAGCATTGGGTTGGCGGTGATCCCGGAGAGGCCGTCGGAACCGCCGCACTCGAGACCAAACTTCAGCTCGCTCAGCTTGCCCGGTACGCGCTTATCATTACGCATCACATTGTACAACTGATGGAGATGCTCAATCCCCGCTTCCACTTCATCGTCCTGGTGTTGGCAAATCATAAAGTGAACGCGGTCGGCATCAAAGTCACCCAGCGTTTCGCGGAAGGCATCGACCTGATTGTTCTCACAACCCAGGCCAATCACCAGCACCGCGCCCGCGTTAGGGTGACGCACCATGTTTTGCAGCATGGTGCGGGTATTAATATGGTCGTCGCCCAGTTGAGAGCAGCCGTAGGTGTGGCTGAAGAGATGCACGCCATCGGTACCTTCGGCGTCATTGGTCTCTTTCAGGAAGCGAGTCTGGATCTGACGCGCGATGCCGTTAACACAGCCCACAGTCGGCAGGATCCAGATTTCGTTACGCACCCCAACGTCACCGTTAGCGCGACGATAAATGTTGATATCGCGATCTGCCGGTTGCGCCGCTTCAGGCTGGAAATCGGGTTGATAGCTATACGTATCCAGATCGCTCAGATTGGTACGCGTATTGTGCGAGTGAATATGTTCACCTGCCGCAATATCTACCAGCGCATGGCCAATCGGTAAACCATACTTAATGACGTTTTCACCTTTGGCGATAGAGCACAACGTGAATTTATGCCCACGCGCTACCGCCTGACGGAGCGTTACCGTCTGGTTGTCGACCGAAACTTCCGTGCCTTCAGCCAAATCCGCTAATGCTACCGCAACGTTATCCAGCGCATGGATCTTGATGTATTGCATATCAACCCCGGACCTTAGTTCAGTTCAATGGCGAAGTAGTCACGCGCATTGTTAAAGCAAATGTTTTTCACCATCTCGCCCAGCAGGTTGATATCCGCCGGCGCTTCGCCCGCGGCCACCCAGCGGCCAATCATCTGGCACAGGATGCGACGGAAGTATTCGTGACGGGTATACGACAGGAAGCTGCGGCTATCGGTCAGCATGCCAACGAAACGGCTCAGCAGGCCCAACTGTGCGAGCTGAGTCATCTGACGTTCCATGCCGTCTTTCTGGTCGTTGAACCACCAGCCGGAACCAAACTGCATTTTGCCCGGCATCCCTTCGCCCTGGAAGTTACCGATCATGGTGCCCAGCACTTCGTTATCGCGCGGGTTCAGACAGTACAGGATCGTTTTCGGCAACAGATTCTGTTCGTTCTGTTTGCTCAGCAGTTTGGAGAGCTCTTCCGCCATCGGACGGTCATTGATGGAGTCGAAACCGACGTCCGCGCCCAGCAGTTTGAACTGACGCAGGTTGTTATTACGCAGCGCACCAATGTGATACTGCTGTACCCATTCGCGACGGGCGTATTCTGCGCCGAGGAAGACCAGTACTGCCGTTTTGAACTGGGCGACTTCATGCTCGTTCAGGGTTTCACCCGCCAGACGACGCGCCAGGATGCTATCCAGCTCGGCTTCACTCGCTTCGGCGAACATGACCACATCCAGCGCGTGGTCAGACACTTTACAGCCGTGCGCGGCGAAGTGGTCCAGACGTTTGGTCAGCGCGGTTTGCAGATCGGTGAAACGACGGATATCGGTGTCAGACACTTCACCCAGTTTCGCCATGTAGTCGTTGAAGGTGGCCTGCTCAATGTTGAACGCTTTATCCGGACGCCAGCTCGGCAGGACTTTGATGGAGAAAGTGCTGTCCTGGGCAACGGTCGCATGATGTTCCAGCGAGTCGATCGGGTCATCGGTGGTGCCGACCATTTTCACGTTCATCTGCTGCATGATGCCACGCGCGGAGAACGTGTCCTGCGCCAGCAGTTCGTTGCATTCATTCCAGATTTCGTCCGCGGTAGACGGCGAAAGCAGTTTGCCGGTGATGCCAAACGGACGGCGCAGTTCAAGGTGCGTCCAGTGGTATAACGGGTTGCCAATGGTGTGTGG
Source organism: Pseudocitrobacter sp. 73 (assembly GCF_008369545.1). Lineage (NCBI taxonomy): Bacteria > Pseudomonadati > Pseudomonadota > Gammaproteobacteria > Enterobacterales > Enterobacteriaceae > Pseudocitrobacter > Pseudocitrobacter sp. 73. The sequence continues at coordinate 99,857 of NZ_VTZO01000015.1, forward strand.
CACGGTCGCCGCCCACGCATCAAATTTTTCACGGTCAGAGGCATCACCGGTGCACAGACGCTCAGCGACGCCGTTTGTACGCATGGCGCGCCACTTATAGTGATCGCCTTTGAGCCAGATGTCATACAGGTTGTTGAAACGGTAGTTTTCAGCAATCTGCTGCGGCGGCAGGTGGCAATGATAGTCAAAAATCGGCTGATCTTTTGCGTAGTCGTGGTACAGACGGCGGGCAAATTCGGTATCTAACAGAAAATCTTCAGTCATAAACGGGGTCATTATCGTCTTCCTCTCACGAGTGGTCAGATGTTTATCTGTAATGCAGACAAAGTTATCACACCAATTTCGTCAAGCCGAAGATTTTTTCGTGAGTTAGATCAATAAAAATTGACAAAAAATGACATTAAAAAACTAAAAAAAGCGACCTAAGCCGCGCCACGACTGACTTCAAGCCCTACCACCTATACCCACACGTAAAATACCTCTTTTGTGACAGCATTCACCTTTTAAAGTTGTATGACAAGTTATTGTGCACCCCGTCAAACATAAGCCGACGGAATGCATTGTTGGTGAAAGATACACCTGACTTACGGTACGGATACCGAATTAAGCACAAGTACGAAGGCAAGGTTCGGGTCGTGCCGGGTTCTCCCGGTAAGCCCCTCGATTGAGACATCCTCCCGTAGTACTGGATGAAGACCGTATGAAGATGCGGAATAACGACACGATGAGGTTTACATGCGTAAAATTAAAGGATTACGTTGGTACATGATCGCACTGGTGACGCTGGGCACCGTGCTGGGCTACCTGACGCGTAATACCGTTGCAGCCGCTGCTCCAACACTGATGGAAGAGCTGCACATTTCTACACAGCAATACTCCTATATCATTGCCGCTTACTCCGCGGCCTATACGGTAATGCAGCCTGTTGCCGGTTATGTGCTGGATATTTTGGGCACCAAAATTGGTTACGCCTTCTTCGCCGTTGCCTGGGCTGTCTTCTGCGGCGCAACCGCATTAGCAGGTAGCTGGGGTGGGCTGGCGTTGGCGCGTGGTGCGGTCGGTGCGGCAGAAGCTGCGATGATCCCGGCTGGCCTGAAAGCGAGCTCCGAATGGTTCCCGGCGAAAGAGCGTTCTATCGCGGTCGGTTACTTCAACGTCGGTTCTTCAATCGGTGCGATGATTGCGCCTCCGTTGGTGGTATGGGCAATCGTCATGCACAGCTGGCAGATGGCATTTATTATCTCCGGTGTGCTGAGCTTCGCCTGGGCGATGGCATGGCTTATCTTCTACAAACACCCGCGTGACCAGAAAAAACTGACCGACGAAGAACGCGACTACATCATTAACGGCCAGGAAGCCCAGCACCAGGTCGGTACGGCGAAGAAAATGTCCGTGGGTCAGATTCTGCGTAACCGTCAGTTCTGGGGTATCGCCCTGCCACGTTTCCTGGCAGAGCCTGCCTGGGGTACTTTCAATGCCTGGATCCCGCTGTTCATGTTTAAAGTGTATGGCTTTAACCTGAAAGAAATCGCCATGTTCGCCTGGATGCCAATGCTGTTTGCTGACCTGGGTTGTATCGTGGGGGGTTACCTGCCGCCGCTGTTCCAGCGCTGGTTTGGCGTGAATCTGATTGTTTCCCGTAAAATGGTTGTCACCCTGGGCGCCCTGCTGATGATTGGCCCAGGTATGATTGGTCTGTTCACCAGCCCGTATGTTGCAATCGGCCTGCTGTGCATCGGTGGCTTTGCTCACCAGGCACTGTCAGGCGCGCTGATTACGCTCTCTTCTGACGTATTCGGTCGTAACGAAGTGGCCACGGCTAACGGCCTGACCGGGATGTCCGCCTGGCTGGCAAGTACTCTGTTCGCCCTGGTGGTCGGTGCGCTGGCAGATACCATCGGCTTCAGCCCGCTGTTCGCGGTATTGGCCATCTTCGACCTGCTGGGTGCATTGGTCATCTGGACGGTATTGAAAAACAAACCGGCTGAAGAGGTTGAGCAAGAAACGCACCAACCGGCCACGCAAAGCTAGTTTGAGAGTGTTAAACCTGTAGCAAAAGCCGCCGATTATGGCGGCTTTTTCATGCGGCGTTATGGTTAGATCCTCGTAAAAGTGGTATAACAAATCTAATCTGCCGTACCCTGCCTGGAGAGAATATGGAAATCACTGACGCACGTCGTTTATATCAGCAACTTGCCGCTGAGCTGAAAGAGCGCATTGAGCAAGGCGTTTATCTCGTGGGCGACAAACTGCCTGCCGAGCGCTTTATTGCTGACGAAAAATGCGTGAGCCGTACAGTGGTTCGTGAAGCCATTATCATGCTGGAAGTCGAAGGCTACGTTGAAGTGCGCAAAGGCTCCGGCATCCATGTTATTTCCAATACGCCACGCCATCAGCAGGCGCCTGACGAATCCATGGAATTCGCCAATTACGGCCCATTCGAGCTGCTCCAGGCCCGTCAGCTCATTGAAAGTAATATTGCCGAGTTTGCCGCTACCCAGGTGACCAAGCAGGACATCATGAAGCTGATGGAGATCCAGGACAAAGCGCGCAACGAGAAGTGTTTCCGCGACTCCGAATGGGATTTGCAATTCCACATTCAGGTCGCGCTAGCCACGCAGAATACCGCCCTTGCCGCCATCGTCGAGAAAATGTGGACCCAGCGTAGCCATAACCCGTACTGGAAAAAACTGCATGAACATATTGATGCGCGTACGGTCGATAACTGGTGCGATGACCATGACCAAATCCTGAAAGCGTTGATACGCAAAGACCCACATGCTGCCAAACTGGCGATGTGGCAGCATCTCGAAAACACCAAGCTGATGTTGTTCAACGAAACCAGCGATGACTTCGAATTTAATGCCGATCGCTACCTGTTCGCTGAGAACCCGGTTGTGCATCTCGACACGGCCGCCAACGGCACCAAATAATCGTCTATCCCTTCTCAGGCCAGTCTTCAGACTGGCCTGACGTTTAATGTGGGTAAGCAAAACATATATAGTGTCAGCCTTTGTAAATACCCTCGCCTCTCCCCCACACAACACGCAAAATCAAACCTCAACAAACTGCAAAATCTGTGACGTAAAACTCAGGCGTTTGTTACAATTAGATGCATTTTGTCGTTCTGTGAGTTAGCAATTGCTTACTTCGCCATTAACACGGATGTGTTTACCGCGACCGATTAAAATATAAACAATGTCGCAGTGCGTTCAGGCGTTACGTTAATCGTTGTACCAGGAATCGTGAATGGAACTATTATCCCAGTTATTAAATGCGTTATGGAGCCAGGATTTCGAAACCCTGTCGAATCCGTCCATGATTGGCATGCTCTACTTCGTCTTGTTTATGATCCTGTTCCTTGAGAACGGGCTGTTACCTGCCGCCTTCTTGCCAGGCGATAGCCTGCTGGTGCTGATTGGCGTTCTGATTGCCAAAGGCGCGCTGGGTTTCCCACAAACCATTCTTTTGCTTACCACCGCCGCAAGTCTGGGCTGCTGGCTCAGTTACATTCAGGGGCGATGGCTGGGGAATACGCGCATTGTGCAGAACTGGCTTTCGCATCTTCCGGCCCACTATCACCAACGCGCGCATCATCTGTTCCATAAACATGGGCTCTCTGCGTTGCTGATTGGCCGTTTCATCGCTTTCGTACGTACCCTTCTGCCAACCATCGCCGGGATATCCGGGCTGAGCAATGCGCGCTTCCAGTTCTTTAACTGGATGAGCGGCCTGCTGTGGGTGCTTATCCTGACTTCGCTGGGGTACCTGCTTGGCAAAACGCCGGTATTCCTGAAGTATGAAGATGCGTTGATGTCCTGTCTGATGCTGTTGCCGGTAGCGTTGTTGATTATTGGCCTGGTAGGGTCGCTGGTTGTTCTGTGGAAGAAAAAATACGGCAACCGGAGCTCATAATGGGGCTTAAACAGGTCACGCTACGTCGATTTACCCTGAGCCTTGGCGCATTACTGCTGTTTTGCGCCATTCTCTGGCTCTGCGCGACGTTACAGCAGAAAGAATCCACGCTGGCAATTCGCCCGCTCAATCAGGGCGCCAGCATGCCGGATGGCTTCTCCATCTGGCATCATCTGGATGCTAACGGCATTCAGTTCAAAAGTATTACGCCGCAAAAGGATGCTCTACTCATTAAATTTGAGTCCAGCGCGCAAAGCGCCGCGGCCAAAAAGGTGCTCGACAGCACGCTGCCGCACGAGTACATCATCGCCCAGCAGGATGACGATCGCGATGCCTCCACCTGGCTTTCGCTGTTGCGCGACACGCCGCATCGCTTTGGATAATTCTGTATCTAATCACTGGCTTTGGTGATTTCCCATTTTTCTAACTATGCTTAAGTAAGTGGGCGTAACCTATCACCCCACATTACTGGAACCCGTACATTCCTGATGTACTTAACACAATGGAAGGTTTCTTACATGAAATACCGCATCGCACTGACCATCGCTCTTCTGTCCCTTACTGCTGGCGCTAGCGCGACCACGCTCTGTCAGGAGAAAGAACAGGACATCCAGCGTGAGATAAGCTATGCCGAAAAGCATAACAATCAAAACCGTATAAATGGCCTGAAAAAAGCGTTAAGTGAGGTCAAAGCACACTGTTCCGACAGTAAGCTACGCGCCGACCATCAGGAAAAAATTGCCGAGCAGAAAGAAGAGATCGCTGAACGTCAGCGTGACCTGCAGGAAGCAAAGCAAAAAGGCGATGCGGATAAAATTAGCAAGCGCGAGCGTAAACTCGCGGAATCTCAGCACGAGCTTAAAGAACTGGAGTCTCGCCAGTACTAAGCACATGGACATTCAAACAGGAGAGCATCATGTCTAAAGATACCAATGCAGATAATCTGCGCGCGGAACTGAAATCACTGGCTGACACCCTGGAAGAAGTACTGAATAGCTCCTCTGATAAGTCTAAAGAAGAGATAAGTAAGCTGCGCAGCAAAGCGGAAAGCGCACTGAAAGAGAGCCGCCATCGTCTGGGTGAAACCAGCGATGCACTGGCCAAACAAACCCGCGAAGCCGCGGCGCGTGCCGATGGTTACGTACGTGAAAATCCGTGGACCGGTGTAGGAATTGGCGCAGCGGTGGGTCTGGTGCTGGGCGTACTGCTGACGCGTCGCTAATAATGGCGGATTATCAACACACACAAGGCCCGGGGAAAAACATCCTCGGCATCGGCCAACGTCTGGTAACCGTACTGGTGCAGATGGTTGAGACGCGGGTGCGCCTTGCGGTGGTGGAGCTGGAAGAAGAGAAAGCCAACATCTTCCAGCTATTACTGCTGGTTGGCTTAACCCTGCTGTTTGCCGCTTTCGGTCTGATGAGCCTGCTGGTCCTGATTATCTGGGCAGTCGATCCACAATATCGGCTGAACGTGATGATTGGTACCACCGTCACCTTACTGGTGCTGGCGTTAATCGGCGGCCTTTGGACGTTACGTAAAGTGCGACGCTCAACCCTGCTGCGTCACACACGTCACGAACTGGCCAACGACCGGGCGCTGCTGGAGGACGATCGTGAGTAACCGAAAGGAGCGTGAGGCGCGTAAGGCGTATTTGCTGAGCCAGATTCAGCAACAGCGGCTGGACTTAAGTGCGGGCCGACGCGACTGGCTGGAACTCACCCACGTCTATGACCGTAAATGGGCGATGCTGCTCAGCCTGCGGACCTGGGCGCTGGCGGGGAGCGGTGTGTTCGCCGTCTGGGGTTTGCGTCAGCCGAACAGGCTGGTGCGCTGGGCACGACGCGGATTCAGCGTCTGGAGTGCCTGGCGGCTGGTGAAAAATACGCTGCGTTAATCTGACACAGGGCCCGGTATACCATGCCGGGCCTTGTTTTTAGGCGAGCGCTTCTATCTCGGCAACAGCCAGGCCGGTGGTTTTGGCGATAATCGCCACGTCGATGCCGGTGGCTAATAATGCCTGGGCGATTTGGCGTTTGGCGTTGCGTTCGCCCCTATCAAAACCCTTATCGAGCCCTTTACTAAAACCTTCGCGACGCCCTTTGTTCATCCCTAACCGACGGCCAAAATCGATCCCTTTTTCCCGCTCTTTTTCCATCCACTCCGCAATCGTCATCAACGTCTCCTTATGTTGAGGTACCTTACGCGCCAGCCGGCGAAAAAAGACGAACAGACTGGCGGAATGGCCGGCCTGCGCGATATAGCTCATCATCGCATCGAACTGGCTTTGGGTAGTGTAACCTGGCGCTAAAAGCCTTGCCAGCGCATCGGTGAGCTCAAGAAGATCGCGGCGGCGAATATGCTTTTGTAGAAATTCCAGCACCGCCATTCGCCGATGCGTGGCGATCTCATCGTCTGACAGCACCGTGATATCCACCAGCGGCAGCGCCTCAAAATAGAGCTGTTTCGCCAGTGCCGGATGACTAAACGCTTCCCACCAGCGCATGGAATAGGGATAAGGGCTGCGTTCGCCATGATAAAACAGAATCGGGATAACCAAAGGCAACTGGTTATCGACGTTTTTGAGATGGCGATGCATCGCGGAAAAGGCATAGTACATCAGGCGAAAGGTCATGTTCTTCTGGGCCGTGCTTTGATGCTCAACCAGCGCATAGACATACCCTTTCCCCTGCGCCGTATTCACAGACCACAGCACATCGGAGTGCGTTTCCTTCAGCTCCTCATCGATAAAGCTGCTCGATTCCAGCTGCAGCGTCGACAGGTCGCACTGCGCACGTAAAGGGGCGTCGACAGAAAGTCGCGAGCGGTTTCCGGGTGGGTCATGAACGTTTTAAAAACAGCATCATGCGGTGTCGGGGTCGTTGTCTCAGTCATGACATCCTGTCCAATAAGTGTCCTGCGTTGAGTATCCTGCCGATAAACCTCGCCGTCAGCAGGCAATTCACCACTCCCCGAGCAGCCTCGACAAAAATATTCAACTTGCATTGCATTACTCAGAATTTTTGAAGCAATTCGACAGTTTTCCTTGCTAACAATTGATCCAGGCCGCAGGTATTCTTCTTTCCATCGACAGCAGGCACACAGCATCAACGTGTATTTGCACAATAAATAACATTGTTCGCCCGATGGGTTTCCTGGAGTTATAAGATGAAAAAATTAGAAGATGTTGGTGTACTGGTAGCGCGCATTCTGATGCCAATCCTGTTTATTACCGCAGGTTGGGGCAAAATCACCGGTTATGCGGGTACCCAACAATATATGGAAGCAATGGGCGTCCCTGGCTTTATGCTGCCGCTGGTTATCCTGCTTGAGTTTGGCGGCGGTCTGGCAGTGCTGTTTGGTTTCCTGACCCGTACCACCGCACTGTTTACTGCGGGCTTCACCATCCTGACCGCGTTCCTGTTCCACAGTAACTTTGCGGAAGGCGTAAACTCGCTGATGTTTATGAAAAACCTCACCATCGCGGGCGGTTTCCTGCTGCTGGCCATCACTGGCCCGGGCGCATTCAGCATCGACCGCGTGCTGAATAAAAAATGGTAATCGCACTATACTGAATCAAAGCGAGGAGACATCTCCTCGCTTTTGCCATCTGAAGGAGAGAAAAAATGGGACAACTGATTGACGGCGTCTGGCATGACACCTGGTACGACACCAAATCCACCGGGGGTAAATTTCAACGTTCAGTCTCGGCATTCCGTAACTGGCTCACTGCGGATGGCGAAGCAGTCCCAACGGGCGTCGGCGGGTTTGCCGCTGAGAAAGATCGCTATCACCTGTACGTCTCGCTCGCCTGTCCGTGGGCACACCGCACGCTGATTCTGCGTAAACTGAAAGGCCTGGAGCCGTTTATTTCCGTTTCCGTGGTTAACCCGCTGATGCTGGAAAATGGCTGGACCTTTGATGACAGCTTCCCGGCTGCGACCGGCGATACGCTGTATCAGCATGAATTCCTGTATCAACTCTATCTGCATGCCGACCCGCACTATACCGGGCGCGTTACTGTGCCGGTACTGTGGGATAAGAAAAACCATACCATCGTCAGTAACGAATCTGCCGAAATCATTCGCATGTTCAATACGGCCTTCGACGGTCTGGGTGCAAAAGCGGGCGATTACTACCCTGTCGCCCTGCGCGAGCAAATTGATGAACTGAACGGCTGGATCTACGACACCGTGAATAACGGCGTCTACAAAGCCGGCTTTGCCACTAGCCAGGAAGCCTACAGCGACGCAGTCGAGAAAGTCTTCACCTCACTGGAACGCCTTGAGCAGATCCTCGGTCAGCATCGTTATCTGACGGGCAACCAACTCACTGAGGCTGATATTCGCCTGTGGACCACATTGATTCGCTTTGATCCGGTTTATGTCACGCACTTTAAGTGCGACAAACACCGCATCAGCGATTACCTGAATCTGCACGGCTTTATGCGCGATATCTATCAGATGCCGGGCATTGCCGAAACGGTGAATTTCGATCACATCCGCAATCACTATTTCCGCAGCCATAAAACGATTAACCCTACAGGAATCATTTCCATCGGGCCGTGGCAGGATCTCGACGAGCCGCACGGGCGTGATGAGCGCTTCCGTTAATGAAACAGGGCATCCTTCGGGATGCCCTATTAATTGGTTACGTAAATATTTACCACCGTTTCATTCACAGCTATTCTTAATTTGATCGCTTAGAAAACAAGTGATTAACGATTAGCTGAGGCAGAAAATGGATTGGTATCTCAAAGTTCTACGAAATTACATCGGTTTTGGGGGCCGCGCGCGCCGTAAAGAGTACTGGATGTTTATTCTGGTCAACGTCATCTTTACGCTGGTGCTGGGTATTCTCGATAAGATGCTGGGCTGGCAACGCGCCAGCGGTGAAGGCATTCTGACAACAATTTATGGTGTGCTGATTTTCCTGCCCTGGTGGGCCGTCCAGTTCCGCCGTCTGCATGATACCGACCGCTCAGCCTGGTGGCTGTTGCTGCTGATCATCCCGATTATCGGCTGGCTGGTGATTATTATCTTCAACTGCCAGTCGGGTACGCCGGGCGAGAACCGCTTTGGGGCGGATCCGAAGTTGAATTCGTAGCGCGTTTATTGCCGGATGGCACTTCGCTTATCCGGCCTACGCAAGTCCTGTAGGTCGGATAAGGCGCAGCCGCCATCCGACTTCGCCACGCCACTGAACAAAAAGACTACTTAACCGCCAGCAGCTTCTGAATTTCCCGCAGACACCACGACTTCGCTTCGCCCATGCTGTCGCGACGCCACGCCATGATAATTTCCACTTCGTTGGTGTATTCCGGGCTCACTACCCGCAAACGCCCCTCGGCGATATCTTTTTCCACCAGCGGATACGGCATGGTCGCCACGCCTAATCCGGCCAGCAGAGCCTGGCGCTTATCTTCCATTGAGGTTACGGTAAGGCGCGGCTGTTTATCCAGCAACTGCACCGTCAGCACCGGGCGTTCACGCGCTGTATCTGCCACCGCCACGCCGCGGTATTTCACGCGCGTCACTTCAGAGAGCGGTTCCGGCTCCTGATGAATCGGGTGATCTGGCGCGGCGACGTACACGTTCATCACCGAATAGAGTTTGCGGGAGTTAATTTCCGACGACGAGCGGAAATGCATATCCGGCGCAATCACGATATCCGCACGCCCTTGCTCCAGACGTTCCCACGCACCGGCCAGCACTTCAGTGATAATCGACAACTGGGTGTTAGCTTTCAACGCCAGCTTCTCAATCAGCGGGTAGAGCGTAGGCGTTGGAATAAGCGCTTCGGTGACAATCGTCAGATGCGTTTCCCAACCGCGCGCCAGTGCTTCGGCATCGGTCGTCAGCTTATCCGCCGCTTCCAGCAACACGCGCCCGCGTTCCAGAAGCATCCGCCCGACATTGGTGAATTTTGTTCGATGACCCGAGCGGTCGAACAGCACAACGTCCAGTTCTTCTTCCAGTTTTTGCATGGTGTAGCTTAATGCAGACGGAACGCGTCCCAGCTCATCAGCCGCAGCGGCAAAGCTGCCGCGACGGTCGATTGCATCCATCACCCGCAGGGCTTCCAGCGTTAATGCTCTCTCTTTAGCCATCGTTTTATCATTCAGGAAATTTGAATATACCGGGCAGAATATCTGGCTAACAATGCAGCGTCCATACCTTTACCATTGATTTAGTGTAAAGAGAGGTCAAAAACTATGATTACTACCCGAACAGCCAAACAGTGTGGACAGGCGGACTTCGGCTGGCTCCAGGCTCGCTACACTTTCTCCTTTGGACACTACTTTGACCCGAAACTGCTGGGATACGCCTCTTTGCGTGTCCTGAACCAGGAAGTGCTGGCACCAGGGGCCTCCTTCCAGCCGCGAACTTACCCGAAAGTGGATATCCTTAATATCATCCTCGAAGGGGAAGCGGAGTACCGCAACAGCGAAGGCCATCATGTCCAGGCGAAAGCAGGCGAAGCGCTGCTGATTTCGACCCAGCCGGGCATCAGCTACAGCGAACATAACGTCAGTAAAGATACGCCGCTCACCCGGATGCAGCTCTGGCTTGACGCCTGCCCGGAACGCGAAAACCCGCTGGTTCAGAAAGTGGACATTGCAGATGCATCACGACAACTGCTCGCTTCACCGGACGGCGCAGACGGCAGTCTGCAACTGCGTCAGAAGGTGTGGATCCACCATATCGACTTAAAAAAAGGGGAAAAAGCCAGTTTCCACCTCAACGGCCCGCGCGCTTATCTGCAATCGATTCACGGTACCGTGCATGCCGAAACGCAGGCGTTGGAAAAAGGGGCGCTCACCTGCGGTGATGGCGCATTTATTCGTGACGAAGATAACATAACGCTGGTTGCCGATACGCCGCTGCGCGCTTTACTGATAGATTTACCTGTGTGATTTTCAGGATGAAAAGAGTGAGCAGATGAGCAAAAAAAGCCATAAGAAGCCGCAGGCGAAAAAGCAGGTAAAACCCCAGGCCGTCATTTCAGCGCCGGTAAGTTTCGGTTATGAAGAGATGTTAAGCGAACTCGAAGCGATTGTCGCTGATGCCCAAAACCGCCAGTCGGAAGAGGAAGCGGCGTAAAAAAATCCCCGGTGATACCGGGGATTGTTATTTAAATGGTCGCCTTGTGAGACATAATCTCGATAATTTGTTGGTCCGTATGCTGCATCGCATGGCGCGCCAACGCACACAGATTAGCAATTGAATGCTCGACGTCACACCCCACAATGCCATCGTTGCCACTTACCGCCGAACCATCTAACGCCAGCAGAACGGCTTTCCACGCAGAAGACACACTGGTAGAGACCTTCATCGCGCAGCTGTTAGACGCCCCATCGCAAATCATCCCGCTTACGTCTCCAATCATGCTGGCGATAGCCATTGAGATCACGGCATAATCGCCCCCCGCAAGTAAGGCCATCCCCGCCGCAGCCCCCATCGCCGCTGTCGTAGTCGCACAGAGCGCAGAAAGTCGCGGAAGTTGATTATGAATATAAATGGCGCTTAGGTGCGACAGCATTAATGCTCGCGCCAGTTTTTCATCATCTGCCGCAAAATGCTCCGCGACAATCAACACCGGAAGCGTGGCAGTAATCCCCTGATTACCTGAGCCTGAATTGGTCATGGCAGGAAGCGACGCCCCTCCCATTCTGGCATCAGACGCCGCGCTGGTGCGGATTAAAATAGCCGTCGAAATATCATCAGCCAACAACCCACGATGCCGTTGTTTTTCTAGCGTTCGGCCAAGGTGTAATCCCCATTCGCTTTGCAGCCCCTGCCTGGAGAGCGCATCATTCATCTGGGCAGAGTCGAGAATAAAACGAATCGCCTCAAAGGGAATCTGAATAGCGAAATCGACAATCTCCGCAAGCGTAGCCGATGCCAGACTTTCCAGAGGATTAGGTCGACGCGTTTCGCCGCCCTTCTCCGCAAGGGAAAATAGCGTTCCATCCTGCGTCTCAATGCTGACGATACGCGTGTGATCTCCAACGATGGTCACGCTACACCAGCGCTCGCCAGCACTAAGCCTGGCTCTGGCGTAGAGAATATCCTCGCACGGCGATTGCAATACGATGCGTACCTGCCCATTTTCCAGCATCAATTTCGCCGCCGTAAGGTGGTCCCTGGTGCTGTTTTTCAGTACCTCCAGCCCAGCCTGCGGGTCACAGCCCAGCGCCCCCAGCGCCGCCGCAATAGGTAAGCCCACCATCCCGGTTCCCGGAACGGTCACGCCCATGCCGTTCTTCATCAGATTAGGCGAGACCCACGCGTCAATGCGTTCAATTTTTCCCTGTAAATGCGATGCCGCCACAGCCGCTGCGAGCGCCAATGAGACAGGCTCAGTACAGCCAAGCGCAGGTTTTACCTCCTGCTTTACTGCCGCGAGAAATACATCCCATTTGGGGTTTATTTCATTCTCAAACATAACAACAACCTTTTATAGCGATATCAGGAAAATGCCAGGAATGGAGATACACATAATAGAAGGCCAGTAACAATAATGACCCACAGGGATAACCCCTTATATTTATGCAATGCAGGAACTTTATAGACCAGCCAGGCAGGAATTAAACATCCGACCATGCCGAATATAGGGCTGCAAATCGAAGTAAAACTAAGTACCGGGGCATTCAGAACAATTGCACTCCAGGCCAGGAGAACTGCAAATATCATGATGCCGCGCTGTACGATTTTTTCATTGATTGCATCAGATGAAAATCTACGGCGCAGTACGTTCATTACAATACCCTGAGTCGCTTCACGGAAGCCTAAATAGACACCAAAGAAGGCGGTCATCACCGCGAAAATATTCAGGATAACGCTGACAACTTTCACCCAACCAGCACCTGCGCCGCTAATAAATTGCGCAGCAATCGCCAGTGCAGAAATATTCTGCTCATAGGCTTTAACAGCCTCATCATGCCCCATCGCCAGCGTAAATGAGACGGCATAAAAGAACACAGTTACAAAGAGAATGCCAAATGCAATATTCATGGCGCGCAATGCTTTATAGCGAGCGACTTCTATTGATTTTTCCCGAGAACGGTAGGAAATCACCATCGGGCTCAGTGTCTGAATAAAGAGAATGGACGTCAGTGTAAAAGGCAACGTAATGATCGCATTTTTGATTAGCAGGCCTAACGGCGGTAAAGCACCAACATTATAGAGACGCCACATCCCTATCATTGACAGCCCCAACGCAGCGACAACCAGAAGCTTTGTCAGTACCATACCTGATGAGATCTTGAACAGCAGTTTCTCTCCCCGGGAGGAGATTGCCACCAGAACGCAAATAAGCACTAACCCATAAAACGGGTTTTCGGAGAGCAACCCGTCCGTTACGCCAAAGGTTTGCAGATAAGATGCACTGTCGTTGGTGATTGCAGTTGAATAGACGAACATCCAAATGACTAACATCACAAAATAGAGAGCGCCCAACAGGATCCCCCAGTTTTTACCGAGGTAGCCGCTAATCACACTGGGATAATCTTTGCATTCTGGTGATTCAGCGAGGGTATTAATAAACAGTCGCTGAAAAAGATACATTGCCGGATAACCAATAATCGAAGAGAGTAAAAAAACCCACAGGCCCATTAGCCCAACCTGCACAGGTAAAAAAACAATGCCCGCACCAATTGCCATACCGATACTCATAATAACCCATCCAGTATCGGTGCTGTCGAACTTGATGGCTTCTTTCCAGGCTTGCTCACTCATATTCTCCCGAGAAAGAGGTACAGCACTTTCCCGAGCAACACAATTTTTTGTCGCCGTTTCCATAACGTAACCACTCTGTGTATAGGTAAGATGTTTATTATTTATCTCGTTGCTACAAAGGCGATATACAACGTATTTTTGGCAGGCTTATTATTAATATAAAGGCATCATACTCGTAGATTGAGAGAAATATTTCACAATATTAAGATGAATAGAGGGTAATATTGACAAAAATTTTCTCTGCCAAGGCGCACATGAAGAAAAAGATACTACCAATAAAGTATGTTTGAACAACATCACATTTTTAATCCAGGGAAAAAGGATAAAAAAAAGCTCCGTCGTGCGGAGCTTCTTCGTGACTGGAGAGTGTTAACTGCACACCACTTTTATCGCCAGCCCGCCACGAGACGTTTCGCGATACTTATCGTTCATATCTTTGCCCGTTTCATACATTGTCTCGATCACTTTATCGAGAGAGACACGCGCTTCACTGGTACGCTGAATAGCCATTCGCGCCGCATTGACCGCTTTTACCGCGTTGATGGCATTACGCTCGATACAGGGAATTTGCACCTGACCGCCAACCGGGTCGCAGGTCAGGCCCAGGTTATGCTCCATGGCGATTTCCGCCGCCATGCACACCTGATGCGGGCTGCCGCCAAGCAGCTCCGTCAGGCCCGCCGCCGCCATTGAAGCCGCGACGCCCACTTCGCCCTGGCAGCCCACTTCCGCGCCAGAAATTGAAGCATTCTGTTTATACAGGCCGCCAATCGCCCCGGCGGTCAGTAAAAAACGCGCCACGGAGTTGCCGTTCACCGTACGACGGAATTTGTCGTAATAGGCCAGCACTGCCGGTACGATACCGCAGGCACCGTTGGTGGGCGCGGTGACGACGCGCCCACCCGCCGCATTCTCTTCACTGACCGCCAGCGCGAACATGTTGATCCAGTCGATCACATTCATCGGATCGCTGGATGTGCTATCGCTGGAGACGAGGATCCGCCGTAACGCCACCGCGCGACGCGGCACATTCATCGGCCCTGGCAACACGCCTTCCGTATTCATACCACGCTCGATCCCGGTGCGCATGACGTGCCAGAACCGCGCAAAACCGGTGTCGATCTCTTCTCTGCTCCTGAGCGCCAGCTCGTTTTGCATCATCAGGCCTGAGATAGACAACCCGTTATCCGTACACTGTTTTACCAGTTCACTGGCTGAACGGAATGGAAACGGCACCGGCTGTTCGATGTCATGCGCCTGGCCAAACTTTTCCTCTTCGACAATAAAACCGCCGCCCACCGAGTAATAAGTTTTACTCAGCAGAATCTGATCGCCGTGACGCGCAGTACAACGCATGCCGTTCTCGTGGCGCGGCAGGGTCTCGTCATGAAAGACCACGTCATCATTCACAGAGAACGGCACCACGGCAGCGCCCTGCGCGACCGGTAGACGCCCGCTGCGCTGTACGGCGCGAATAAATGCCGGAATGGCGTCAATATCGACGCTATCCGGGCGATTGCCGGCCAGCCCCATAATCACCGCGATATCGGTGGCATGCCCTTTCCCGGTGAGCGACAGCGAACCATAGAGATCGACCGTCAGACCGGTTATTTGCGACAGCGCCCCACTCTTCTCGAGTTCATCAATAAAGGATTTCCCGGCATTCATCGGCCCAACCGTGTGCGAACTGGATGGCCCAACGCCGATTTTGAACATATCGAATGTGCTAATCATATCCGTGACCTCGATACGACTTCAGAGACGGGCTGCCGGATAGCAGCCCGGTGTGGCTACAACTGATTTACAGGCTATCTCCCCGAACGGCAATTGCCTCAATTTCCAGCTTCACATCCTTCGGTAATCTCGCCACCTGCACGCAGCTACGCGTCGGGTAGGTCGCATGATGATCGTCGAAGAACTGCTGATAAACCTGGTTGATGGTCGCAAAATCATTCAGGTCAGTGATAAATACCGTCGTCTTCACGATACTCCCCACTTCAAGGCCTGCCGCCGTGATGATGGCTTTGACGTTCTCCAGGCTCATTCGCGCCTGATCCGCCACATCCGCCGGGATCTCGCCGGTTTGTGGATTCACCGGGATCTGCCCGGAGGTGAAGATCATTTTGCCTAAATCGATCCCCTGTACGTAGGGGCCAATCGCACCCGGCGCACGGGTGGTTTCAATCATCTTTTTCATGCGCTCTCCAGTTCTCAAAGTGCCTGAGTAAAGGTTCGGGAAATTACGTCCTGTTGCTGCTCACGCGTCAGCGCATTAAAGCGCACCGCGTAGCCCGAGACGCGAATCGTTAAGTTCGGGTAATTTTCCGGATGCGCGATGGCATCCAGCAGCATGTCGCGGTTCATCACGTTGACGTTAAGATGCTGGCCGCCTTCTATCGACGCTTCATGATGGAAATAGCCATCAAGCAGGCCGACGAGGTTGGTCTTGCGTACCGCATCCTCTTTGCCGAGCGCTGCCGGAACAATCGAGAAGGTGTAGGAAATCCCGTCTTTGGCATAGGTAAACGGCAGCTTCGCCACCGATGTCAGCGAGGCAACCGCACCTTTGCGATCGCGTCCGTGCATCGGGTTGGCACCCGGCGCAAATGGCGTGCCCGCGCGGCGGCCGTCCGGCGTATTCCCGGTTTTCTGGCCATACACTACGTTCGAGGTAATGGTCAGAATCGACTGGGTCGGCACGGCGTTACGGTAGGTTGGCAGCACTTTGATTTTCTTCATAAAGCGCTCAACCAGGTCACAGGCGATGCTGTCAACACGTTCGTCATTGTTGCCGTATTGCGGATAATCGCCCTCGATTTCAAAATCGACCGCCAGCCCGTTTTCATCACGAATCGGTTTTACGCGGGCATATTTGATAGCCGACAGGGAATCTGCCGCCACCGACAACCCGGCCATACCGCAAGCCATGGTGCGATAGACATCGCGGTCGTGCAGCGCCATCAGCGACGCTTCGTAGCTGTATTTGTCATGCATGTAGTGAATGACGTTCAGCGCGCTGATGTACTGCACCGCTAGCCAGTCCATAAAGTGGTCGAGGCTTTCCATGACGGTGTCGTAATCCAGCACGTCATCCATCAACGGCGCGGTTTTCGGCCCGACCTGGATTTTCAACTTCTCGTCCACCCCACCGTTAATGGCGTACAGCAGCGTTTTAGCGAGGTTGGCGCGCGCACCGAAGAACTGCATCTGCTTGCCAATAACCATCGGGCTGACGCAGCAGGCGATGGCGTAGTCATCGCTGTCGAAGTCAGCGCGCATCAGGTCATCGTTTTCATACTGCAGGGATGAGGTGACGATAGAGACCTGCGCCGCATACTGCTTGAATGCTTTCGGCAGCGCTTCCGACCACAGAATGGTCAGGTTAGGCTCCGGTGCCGGGCCCATGGTGTGCAGGGTATGCAGGTAACGGAATGAGTTTTTGCTTACCAGCGTGCGGCCATCCAGCCCCATCCCGCCGATCACTTCCGTCGCCCAAATCGGGTCGCCGGAGAAGAGCGTGTCGAATTCCGGGGTTCGCAGGAAGCGCACCATGCGGATCTTCATAATAAAGTGGTCGATCAGCTCCTGCGCCTGCTGTTCCGTTAGCTCACCCGCCTGCATATCGCGCTCGATATAGATATCAAGGAAGGTGGCCGTGCGGCCCAGCGACATCGCGCCGCCGTTCTGCGATTTCACCGCCGCCAGGTAGGCGAAATAGAGCCACTGCACCGCCTCCTGAGCATTACGTGCCGGGCGTGAGATATCGCAACCATACTTCGCTGCCATCTCCTGCATTTGCAGCAGCGCGCGGCGATGCTCGGCCAGCTCTTCACGCAGCCGAATGGTGGCTTCCAGGCTTTCGCCCCACTCCAGTTTGTTCTGTAAGTCCGCAAATTGCAGCTCGCGTTCGCGCACCAGATAACGGATGCCGTACAGCGCCACACGGCGGTAATCGCCGATAATGCGCCCGCGCCCGTAGCCATCCGGCAAGCCGGTCAGCACGCCCGATTTGCGGCAACGCAGCATATCCGGCGAGTAGGCGTCAAATACGCCCTGGTTATGGGTTTTACGCAGCGACGTGAACTGGTACTCGAAATCGGCATCCATTTCGCGGCCATAGGCCTCGAAAGAGCTTTTGATCATATTGATGCCGCCGAACGGATGCAGCGCGCGTTTCAGCGGTTTATCCGTTTGCAGGCCGACGATTTTTTCCAGATCTTTTTCGATATAACCCGCATCGTGCACGGTGATGGTGGTCGCGATATTGGTATCAAAATCGACCGGGGCGTGAGTGGCATTCTCGGTACGAATGCCCTCCATCACTTTTTCCCACAATGCGGTCGTCGCCGATGTCGCTTCCGCAAGGAAAGACTCATCGCCTTCATACGGCGTGTAGTTCTGCTGAATAAATTCGCGAACGTTAATCTCGTCCTGCCATTCGCTACCCTTAAAACCGCGCCATGCATCGGCAAAATGCATATCGTTAAGATCGATATTTACCTTCATGAAACTCTTCTCTCAATTTTAAAAGCGATTAACTCAGGCGTATTCCGCTACCGTATTAATATTTCCTAAACGGATAGCGTCCAGCGCAATCATTTTTTCTTCATTGGTCGGAATAACGGCGCAGACGACACTGGAATGTTCGTCAGAAATAATACGTTCGCCGCAGGAATTAGGTTGGTTATTCATTTCGCGACTCACCACCACGCCCAGCACGCGTAAATGCTCCATCACCATTTGGCGGATAAGTACCGAATTTTCACCGATACCGCCGGTGAAAATAATACCGTCCAGCCGGGTCAGCGATGCCGCGTGTCCGGCAATATGGCACGCAATGCGATGGACAAAGGTTTTGATCGCCAGCTGCGCGCGCTCATGCCCTTCGTGCCACGCTTTTTCCAGCGTACGCAGGTCTGATGACAATCCGGAAATACCCAGCAGACCAGACTCTTTATTGACGATGCGCTCAAGGTCGCTCATCGTCTGGTTGGTCTGGCTGGCAATCCACGCCATCGCGCCAAAGTCGACGTCACCGCTGCGGGTCCCCATCATCAGGCCTTCCAGCGGCGTCATGCCCATCGACGTATCTACACTCTGCCCGTTGTGTACCGCGCAAATAGATGCCCCGTTGCCCAGGTGCGCAATCACCAGCCCGGAATCGGCTTCCTGTAACCCCAGCAGGCCATACGTCTGTTTTGCGACATAACGATGAGAGGTGCCGTGGAAACCGTAGCGGCGCACGCCCAGCTCTTCAGTGTATTTCCATGGTAGACCATAGAGATACGCTTCTGGCGGCAGCGTCTGATGGAAGCTGGTATCAAACACGGCAACCTGCTGTACGCCCGGGAAAAGCTGGCGGGCGGACTCAATCCCGCTCAGGTTGGCGTAGTTATGCAACGGCGCCAGCGGCGAAACTTTACGGATACTGTCAATCACTGCGTCAGTAATTAAAACAGACTGGGTAAAGATATCGCCGCCGTGGGCGATGCGGTGGCCAATTAAGGCCACACTGTCCATTAAATTGCGTTTTTCAAGTTCAAATGAAATAGCGCTTAATGCAGCTTCATAAGTGGGTTGGGACAGCGGCGAAATATCGCCGCCGTTGACCGTTAAACCCGCCTGCTCAGTATTAATACCCTCCGCGATACCCGCCAGTAATACATCACAGGTATCAACATCCAGTACTGAAAATTTAATAGACGATGAACCGCTATTAATAACCAATACAACCGGGAACTCATTCATATTACGACTCCGCTCATCCTGAGCATGTTAATTAAAACAGTTTGTAGACGATATTCAGAATGGTCAGCAGACCAATCGCGGTAACGAAGACGTTATCCAGTTTGCCGCGGTATTTCGCCAGCGACGGTGCTTTACGGATGGCATACATCGGCAGCAAGCAGAGCAGAGAAGCGATAATCGGCGCGCCCATGGCTTCAATCAGGTCCAGGATGTTCGGGTTGGCGTAGGCCACCACCCAGGTAGAACCCATGATGAAAATCATGCTGATGGTATTCAGTTTGCCGGTAGAAACTTTGGTTTTGTCACCCTTGTAACCGAACTTCAGCACCAGGCCATTCAGCCCTTCCAGCGTGCCCAGGTAGTGGCCGAAGAAGGATTTGAAGATAGCAACCAGCGCGATGATGGAGGCACCATACTCAAGCGTGGTGGCAAACGTCGATTTCTGACCCGCCATGGAGGAGAAGTGGTTCGCCAGATATGACAGCACCGGAATGTTCTGTGCTTTCGCTTCCGCCATGTTTGCCGGAGAGAGGGTAAACAGGCAACTGAAGGCGAAGAACATCACCACGGCCACCATCAGCATACTGGCGCGGGAGATAATTTTAGAGCACTTACGCTCGGTATAATCACGGCCAAATTCGCCTTCGTACTCTTCACGCTTAGAGACCACGAAAGAGGAGACAATCGGTGAGAAGTTGAAGGAGAACACCATGATGGAAATCCCCAGCCACACGGTGACCAGAATGCCATCGTGACCGGTCAGCGAGATATCGCTGAGGCTAACCTGGTCAATAACCGCAGAGTTCCAGTAAGGAATCAGGGAGAGCGAAATTAGCACCAGGCTCGCGATGAACGGGAACACCAGGAAGCTCATCACTTTCACCATCAGATCTTTACCGAAGTAAATGACAAACGCCATCAACAACAGCAGGAACAATGCCACCAGGCCACGGTTTAACGCGGGCATCTGGAGCTGGTTTTCCCAGAAGGTCATGAAGGTGTTGGTAATGGTAACGCCATAAATCCACAGCAGTGGGCAGATAGCAAAGAAGTACAGGAAGGTGATAACCACCCCGCCGGTTTTACCAAAGTGCTCTTCTACCGTTTCGGTGATGTTCCCGGAAGGGTTAGATCCCGAAAGACACAGGCGCGCCAGCGCGCGGTGGCAATAAAAGGCAATGGGGTAAGCCAATAACAGCATTAATAATATTGGGATCAGGCCGCCATAACCTGCGCGAATTGGGAAGAATAAAACCCCGGCACCAATCGCTGTACCGAATAAACCCAACGTCCATGTGGTATCCGATTTACGCCAGGAGGCTTCTTTAGAATGGCTTACATTAATACTTTCTGTCGTACTCATATCTTATCCTTTGATTAAAGTACCCGTCATTCTTTAAATACCAGGCCAGCGCCGTTCGGCGCGCGGCCCGTAAATAATGATCAGGAAAATGGATTAAGCACCAACATACCCTGTAATTTGGGAAACACGAGAAAGGTCGATATTCCCACCTGAAATAATACTGACCGTTTTACGGCCACGAATATAATCGTCGAGCTTGCCGCTTAAGAGTGCCGCCGACGCTAATGCCCCCGCGCCTTCTGTCACCACTTTATTACGCTGAATTAATGCAATCATGCTGTCGCGAATTTCGTCTTCAGTGACCAGAACAATATCGTCAACCAGCTCACGCACAATTTCGAAGGTCAGGTTGCCCGGACGCGCAACGTCGCAGCCGTCAGCCAGCGTCGTGCAGGTGCGGTGATTGGTGATTTCACCGGCATAGAACGATGCGGCCATACCGTGCACGTTTTCAGACTGCACGCCGATGATTTTGATTGTCGGGTTAATGGATTTGATCGCCGTGGCGATCCCGGCAATCAGGCCGCCGCCGCCGATTGGCACGATGACGTTATCCACATCATAAAGGTCTTCAAGGATCTCCAGACCAATCGTTCCCTGACCAGCAATCACCAGCGCGTCATCATAAGGAGGAATAAAGATGCGGCCTTCGGTTTCAACGATTTCGCTGACTTTGGCAATCGTGTCGTTGAAGTTATCGCCGTGAAGAATCACTTCCGCAGAGTAATCCTGCGTCGCCGCAACTTTCGATTTCGGTGCACCTTTTGGCATCACGACCTTGCCGTCAATCCCAAGCATCGCGCAGGAAAGAGAAACGCCCTGCGCATGGTTGCCCGCTGAACAGGCGACCACGCCTTTACGGCGTTCAGCTTCCGTCAACGCGCTTAGTTTGTTAAATGCGCCGCGAATTTTAAAGGAACCCGTACGCTGCATATTTTCAAACTTCAGAAATATTTCACCTTTGCAGCGTTCGCTAAGATAATTTGAGCGCGGCATCCCGGTTTTATAAATTTTACCGGCCAGTCTTTTTTTCGCTGTTTGAATATCGTCAAGCGTTACAGGCAGATCGTAGGTAATATGCATCATATCCTCTTATCAGAATGGCTTTCTGATGTTTAGACAAAATCAGGGTGTCAGAGTATTTAATGACTCTGGGTTTTGTTTACGTTATTAGCTGTTTTTATTTAACAGGCTATTAATTCATTTCCGCCTTCCCGGCCTTCGACGAATATTCTTTCGCCAAATCAACCAATACTGAGGCAGATTTTTTAATCCGATAATTTTTAGACCACACGGCTGCATAGCGCGCTACCGGTAATACATCTTCAACCTTTAGTGTAATAAATTGTTTAGAGCCAAACGGCGCAATCATATCTCTTGGGATCACCGTCAGGAATCCGGCATTCAGCACCAGGTTGTAGATGGTGACGACAGAATCGGTTTTTACAATATTTTCGGTGCTGATGTGATGAAGATGGAGGGTGGTGAGAAGTTCTTTGTAGTAACCCATATCCGTTTGCGGTAAAACCCACTGCGCGTTTGAGAGCGACTCCAGCGTGACCGTTGACGTATACGTTCGCGATTTCGATGCGGCGACAACAAATTCAGACTCGAACAGCGGCTCTACCTGCAAATCCTGAAGCTGCATTTCATCACTTAATGTACCAATGGCAAAATCTAAGCGGCCATCACGCAGGGCCGGTAAAAACGACGAAAGCTGTGCTTCAAACATGGTGACCTGCGCCGCCGGGAACACCGTTTTAAAGGTTTTAATCATCTCGGGTAAGAAGGTAAAACCGATTAGCGATGGGTAACCAAACGAAACGTCAACCACGCTGTTGCAGCTCAGACTGTTCATCTCGTTGACCATGTTTTTCATTTCACGGGTGATGGATTCTGAGTAACTCAGCAACACCTGACCTGCGCTGGTCAACGTGACGCCGGTATTTTTACGCACCATCAACTCGATACCAAAGTTAGACTCAATGTCGTTAATAATTTTGCTGACCGCCGGTTGGGTAAGCCCAAGCTGCTTGGCAGCTGAACCAAAAGAACCACTTCTAATGACTTCCTGAAACACCACTAACTGTTGTGTTTTTGGCAGAAGAACATTATCCATTTTTCTTTCCCCCTTTATTTCCATTTGGCGAGAGGGATTCTAATAAATATAGGAGAGTAAGATGTGTGCTATTACTCACAATTTACTTTAAACCTGTATAAACACAGGTCACAAAATACAATAAAAACATTATAAATCATATAGTTATTAATACACTCAAGTGACTTTACCCTGACTTTTATCAACAAAAATAAGGTGTATAACTTTATTTTATGGCGATAAATAAAGCACCTTTAAACATATAAAAAACCAAATTAAAAGATCACCTTTCAACCAATTTCAGGGCGTTTTTTACCCTATTGTGCGCATTAACATTCTTTTTAATATATAAAATAAACTGGTAAAAAAGCCTGTTATCAAAAAAATTCTTCGTACAACGTCACAGATACCCAGGACAAACATACATTCACGTTAATATGTTCAGATCACTATCATTAACATACTAGAAACCAATACGAAACATTGCAGATATTTCAAAAACCTGTTTTTGTTTTGTTTTACGAGAAAATAATTAAGCAAAAAGCACACCAGGCAGCATAAAAACCCACTAAATTTTATCCGATCAGTGTTTTGTGCATCGTGTCGCAATTCTGCAAAATGGCACACGTAGATGCAGGATGAAGAGAAGGCATTACCGGTTGTCGGGGCAGAAAAGCAAAAACCCGCCGAAGCGGGTTTTGCCTGAAAAAAGTGAAACTGACCGATAAGTCAGCTTTGTATCCCATGCAATCAAGCACCAGAAGCGGTGGAATGCGGGTTGTAGCCAATAATGTATCCCATTCTGTATCTCATTTGAAGTTGCGCGGTTGGAGAAACCATCTAACCCGATTTTTTTGACGTACCCTGCTATAAACCGGCAAGCGTATCAAATATCTGTGAGCATTTTTTTGGTTTAATGATCTTCAGAAACAATGACGTTTGCATATGCTTCGTCAGAAAGATTGATGTAAAATCACACGATTAAGTGCCAGCACGGGAAGTGAAAATGGATGATGCACATGGTAACTATGTTATCAAGCCGATAAGGCGCATTGGTAAGGGCGGGTTCGGCTACGTTGAAGAGATTCGGCTCCAAAATTACCAAGGTCACACCTGCGGAGCATATGCAAGAAAAGTCTTCGCGCTACAAGACCCAGCCTATAGAGATGAATTCATCCGTAGGTTCGAAAGAGAGGTCACTTACCAAGCGGACTGTAAGCATACTAATATTGTGCCTATTTATCTTCATCACTTGGTTGGTGATGAGCCTTGGTTTGTGATGGATTTAGCCGAAGGAGATTTGGTAACGGCTTTGCGTTCAGGCGAAATGACAATAAGAGATAAGATCAGCGCCATTCGCATGACACTGGAAGGCGTTGCATACCTTCACGATCACAACTATTGGCACCGAGATTTAAAACCTCAAAACGTTTTGAGGTTTTCTGACGGAACTTACAAAATTTCTGATTTCGGTTTAGTCAAGAATGCGGATCAAAAAGCCGAGTCGGAGGTGATAACAAAGGTAGCTGCAATCATGGGTACCGAACGTTACATGGCTCCAGAGGTTTTTGCTGGGATCTATTCAGAAAAAACAGATATCTTTGCCTTAGGTGTCCTCATTGAAGACATGGACTTAGGGGCAATACCGGGTGTAGATGACTTGGTTACGAAAAGTACAGCCAGGAAGCCGCCCAAAAGACATAGTTCTGTGCATGAAATGCTCGCAGACTTGGAAAAAATAGTTATAGGGAATGGGTTATGATTGAATTATTAACTTGTGGCTTGTTCTCCTTCTCGAAAGAGCCACGCAGAGAAAATCAAGATACCATCCTTCCACCACTACTCATCAATAATGGTTTTTTGATTGCTGTAGCTGATGGCGTTGGATCGTATGACGGTGCACAAAACGCGTCTCAATCAGCTATAAGAGAGCTACCTGAACTTGTCAGAAAGGGAAATCTGCAAAATATGACGAGCCTTTTTCTTTCTCTCAAGGAGGGGGTTTCTTCATTGTCTGAGATGAACATCAAGTTTTCTCACGCAGCTACAACGCTGACATTTTGTTTTGTTGATGATGAGGGCCTTCATATTGGACATGTTGGGGATTGTCGTTTGTATGTGAAAACGGATTCTAAACTCAAACAAATCACCAAAGACCACACCCAGCACCAGAAGCTACTTGATGATAAAATATACAGCAAGAGTGAGCTGAAACAGTTGCCGGGCAAGAATACTCTCACTACGGCAATCGCGAATGCGATCCCGCTCGATTTCCAGCAAACCTTTATCCCTCATGATGAGCTGCTTAATGACCGTGACGAAGCATTCGTATATTTGATGTCAGATGGTACACATGCATTTTGGGAAAAAAGACCACGTTTCTCACCGAACACATTAGAAAACCCTTCAAGTTTCGCATCCAGCCTCTATAAACGTATCGAGCGAGCTGGTCCGATAGACGACCATTCATTGATCGCAGTTAGATACAGGGTTCTTTAACCGCCTTCGGGCGGTTTTCTATTGTCTCGCTTACTTGCACAACAAATAGTTCCTCACTGCTAAACACACCACAAATTCCGCAGTAAGTTGATGAGAATCATTCTTGATAAAAGACTATAGGTACTTTCTCTTTTGGGTATACCTCACTGACAACGTGATATTTAGTATCAATAGGGTGTTGGTAGTATAGAATTGATAACGTTTCATGTGTGCTGTATACTTTGAGTGTTGAAGTAAAACCTCAAAGAGACAAAAGATGAACGTCCTAATTTATGCACGAGCCTCTACCAGAGAACAAGATTCCACACGTGCTGTCCCGGCGTTGCGTGAGTTTGCAAGGGAGCGTGGTTGGGCTATCAGTAAGGAATATGTCGAGAATGCTTCCGGGGCTTCCCTTGAACGTCCTCAGCTATCGCTGTTGCTTGATGAGGCTAACAATGGGGATTTGTTGCTGGTGGAGTCTATTGACCGCCTGAGTCGTCTGGAGGCTGTCCAATGGGAAAGTTTGAAGCGTACCATCCAAGATAAGGGACTGAAGCTGGTAGTGGTGGATTTACCCACCTCGTGGAAAATGCTTCAAGGGGATAAATCGTCATCTGTGGTGGATGGCATTATGGCAGCAGTAAATAACATGCTGATCGATATGCTGGCTACTATGGCCCGTCAGGATTATGAGACTCGACGTGCACGTCAAAAGCAAGGTATCGAGAAAGCAAAAGAGGCTGGTGTGTATGTCGGTAAAGCTAAGGATGAAAGGGCGCGGGAGGTTGTTAAATCTTTACTCAGTGCAGGACACAAACCCGCTAAAGTAATGGAACTGGCTGGAGTATCACGCGCCACTTTTTACCGCATCAAGAAGGAAATGGCGTGATTGCTCACGCCTAATTTTAAGCCTCAGAACACAAACTAAGCGTATAGATAGCGGTCTGCCCGTCGTTGTTAGTTGGGCGCATAACGAAAACAGGATCACTCCCGTTGTCAATGTAAGTAACCGCTATTCCACCGTCTGGGGTGGCGTACATCTTCGCAATACTTTTCTCTCCAATGAAACCCAGCCGCCAGGTTTTACCACCCATGCTCACTTTCATGCTTTTGTCCTGAACATCAAGACGAGTCTCGACTGAGGATTTTTGGCTACCAGAATCGATCTGCCCTTCCTGGATCGCCTTACAGGTGAACGTGGTTGCACTTGAGGCGAAGGGGAGAACGATCAGCGCCGCGAGAATCAATCTTTTCATGGTCTTCCTTTTTGCTGTGAGTTAGGTATTCATCGGGAGTCATTATAAAACCATCAATTGATAAAAACGATCGATTTGCATTGAATTGATCGATTTGCATTGAATTGATCGATTAAATTGATCAATCTTGAAACTATAATCCCTATGCACAGTTGTTGGGAGCGATGGGTTTTGACAACGGAATCAAAGGAGAAAGTTTGTGACAAGAGTAATATTGGCGATATCAGGGCTATTGTTCTCGCAGTTTGTGGCAGCAGAGCAGATCACAATGTCCGATCCTCAGCAGGAAACGACGGAGAGCGGGAAAACGCTATGCACGTATCAGAACAGCAATTACCTCTTCACCTACGTAACTAAGGGGAAATGTCCGTATACCAAAACCTTTCAAACCGATGATGCAAAGTAAGTGCACAGCAATGTGATGAAAACGCCACTCCTGCCGTACATTTTTATCAATCACAAGTGCCTGTAGAGGCAATAAACCGCCCATCTTCAATACGCCAGCGCCACGCTCGGTTTCCACTCACGTTCAGATAGAACTCTTCCAGATCGTAATTAATCGGCTCACGCGATTCTGCTGGTAGGATTACATCGTTCAGATCCTGCTGCAAAACCAAGAAACCAGGAACTACCTCTACGAAAGGCAATCCCTCCCATTCGTTGTAAACACCGTTTATAGCGCCTGTTGGTGCACCCAACGCTCTTAACTGAGCATCAATTTCAGAGTTTTTTTGTCTTGCCATAGATAAAGTCTCCGGCGCTCTACTGCGCCATTTGGGGGAATGATGAATCCTGTCCGACATTCCTCGGATCAGGGGATAGATAAGTTTTTTTAATTTCGCGTTTACACGAAGTTGTTAAGCAAACATGCGTTTTCGTCGTGGTGGCGACCTTCGCCATTAGCCAAGGTGCCACGCATAACGAACGATTGGACACGTGTTATGTTCCAACTGGGTTGTCACAGTCTTAATGAATAAGAAAAAAAGATTTAGGGCCGTTAGGGACGCTTGCCCCGTTTAGGCCTTATTTCCCAAGGGCTGGGATAGTACGGCTCTATTTTGTCAGGGCCGTTTTAGGGCTGTTATGCAGCTTCGATCTGAGGGTAGTATTTCGACAGATACCATTCACGGGCGTGTCCCTTATCCATGTCAGAATGATACCAAAGCGCACCCTTTGTTAACGGAGTGTCCTTAAATCGAGTGAGTGTGAATAATCTTGCGCTGGTATAACCGTGTTTACTTAGCCAATCCGTTGCTTCATTGTCCCGACTAAATGCCGGACAACCTTCACGAAAAGCATTGAAAGAGAACACTTGGTGGCTTTCGGTGAATACTGCCGCTTCTGACTCTGCCGGGGAGACACTTGCCTGTTTCATCCGTTCCAACGCTGCGCTGTGTGGTGGTCGGTATGGATTGAAGTCACTGAGATCGTATTGCATGAACCAACGATAGACGGCCTCCAGCCCGCCAGCTTCTAACCAGTCGCTAAGGCGTGCGATGAATGCTGCTGTTTCATCGTGATCCACTTGGTGCTTAATGAAGTGTGTCGCATAGTGCCGGCGGTCGTTATCGTCAACTTCTATTGGCGTTGGACTGTTGCTAAACGTCATGAATCGCGTGTATGTCGCTACCTTACGGGCATTCTCGTACAACGGTCTAATGTCCACTGTTGGTTCGGTCTGTATAGACTTCAGTGATTCTGCAACTCGGCGGCTTGCTTTCGGAGGATCATCGAAAACAATTATCAGATTATCGGCTAACGCGCCGTTATGTTTTTCGGTTAGTTGGGAGTAGCTCGAATAATGCTTTGTTTGCCCCGCCAGCAGCGGTGAAAGTATTTTCTGGAAGAGAAATCCTTTGCCCGTGCCGGTATCAGATGGGATCACAAGATGCCATGTTGGACGCTCTTCTGGGCGCTGGAAACAGTGAGCTAACCAAGCGCAGACGTTGGCGCGATCGTCTCCATCAGGGAACATCCTCACCAAGTATTCAAACCATGGTGTAAGGATGTCTACTGGAGACTTGTCACTGGAGAATTTGCGAAATGTATTAAGAATCCCATCGTCAGAAAGGCCAGACGGCAACGCCGGATTGAAGATACTTTGGGCAATGTATGGAAGTGTTCGAAATACAACGGACTGCCATAGTGGATTCCATGAGTTCCCTGAAAAACGAGCGTAATGTACCGCAAGGGAATCGAGACTATGATCGGTGCCTGTGTTGATGTTGCGCAACTTAACGCCACCAGGCAGTGAAATCAGGGCGTATCCCTGGCTACGCAGGTGAAGCGAGAAGGCTTCAACTGGGGGTGGGGGTGTGGCTGTGTGTGTGGTCGTCTCTTGTGTCATAGGTGTCGTGCTCCTGTGCGTCGTATAAAAGTTTAATAATCTGTGCTGCGCGTGAACGGTGTTCGCGCGTATTGTCCAGCCATTGTTCAATGTCTTTTGGAACGATTAATTGCATGGCTTAGCATCCTGTTTTTGAAGGCTTTTCATAAAGCAAGTGGTCGTAGTACGCCCATGCTGTCCCGTAGTAAACGGCGAGATTTCGGAGGTACGTTAGGAAGCGTTCCCAGCTTAGGTAGGGCCAGATCTCCAGAGCGAACTCATAAAGTTGCGTGGTTACTGCGTCATTACGTCCCAACCATGCATCAAATAACGGCTGAGCGAACTGCTGCGGCTTCCAACCCTGCTGAATTAGGAAGGCTCGCACCTTTCCCTCAAACGTGTTTGTTGAGCGATTGAGGACCAACCTACATGTCCCTGTATCGTGGTCATGGTCGATGCATGGAGAATTTAGTCTGGTGCCCGTAATCGGGTCTTTACCATCCTGGAGTGAGGACATCATTTCTCTGTAAGCCGGGCGTTGCCGGGAGGCTAACCGCCGGGAATCTGACGGCATAGCGAACTGTTGAAATTGTGCGTCTACCATCACACCTCGAATGCTGCGAAGATCGCTTGTTCAGTAGTGATAGCGTCTTTGGCTGACTGTTCGGCTGCTGCTGCTTCCTGCTTTCGCTGGCGTTGTTGACGGACGATTTCCAACACTTCTGCGGCGATATCCGACTTCAGACGTTCAGATGCCGCCGCTACAGCCTCCTGGCGTTCCTGTACCAGCAGAATCTCCGGTTTAAACATGCTCACCTCGAAGAAAGGCGAAGATTGATAATGGTTGCAGGCTTGAGGATTGAGGATGTAACCGTTGTCCAGATAAGCAGCCGCCTTAGTGATGACCAGCGGGAATACCTCGTTGAAGACGATGGTGGTGCTGACTTCGGACAATGCTACTTTTTCCGCTTGCGTGATACGTTCGTCATAAAGACGCTGGATGAGGGCTGTTTGTTCTTTAGTTAGTTTCATTAATAATGCGCTCCTTTGCTTTAAGAATTTTGTTCAGATTTATGGACTTGCAGCACTTACAGCGGAATGGGCTATCGGTGCTGGTGGCAGTTTCGCTAAGAAAATACTCGTCGCGATGATGGATAAGTCCGCTTTTTTCATACTCATTGAGATGCAGATGGGCGTTGTTGTAGCCCCATCTCTCCACGTACTCTTCAAAGGTGAAGACGTGATGTTGCTGGTGTTCCAGCCAGAGAAGGAAGCCGATTCGTTTCGGTGTCTGTGGCAGGCCCAGCAGTTTTAGCCGCGATTTGCACGCGTGCCATGTGGTGTGGTCAACCTTGCCGCGCAGACGTGCGGAGTCCGTTACGTCGATTGACGCTAAGTTTTTATTTTCCAAATAATGATTTCCTGATGGTAATAAAAAACCCGCAAGCGGATTGATCCAGCCTACCAAGGAGAAGAGGCAGAAACTGGCACCTGCGGGATTTTATGTGTTTCGGTGGGATGTCGGGGAAATCTTCCCCTTAATTACATAATAACACGAATCATTCTCATTTGTCAAGCACTTTATGAGTTTCACTATTAAAATCAATAAATTAAACCATTGGAAGCGGTGGCGTACCTGATGAGAAAAACACGCTGTTTGCCATAATTTATAAAAGTAGGGGGAATCCCCCCTGCACTTACAGGAAGGTTGATGAGAGTTTAGTCCCAGCAAATACCATCAACCACTGGAAGTAAATTCGTCACAGTAAACTTGTGGGTGTATCGCTGGGTTTGCCCTTCCCCACTATGCTCATGTCCGACCACCTTCTGAACTGGCGTAAGCTCGTTAGTTTTTCGCGCTTCTGTAATAAATGTGTGGCGAAGGCTGTGCACGACGCGGCGAGCGCCATAATCATTGAGATAAGGGATCTCAAGAACCTCACGAATATCGTGGAAAAAGTGGGTGATCTGGTTGAAGTTAGTGAGGTCAGGGAAAAGCGAATCGCCAGCAGAGAATCCCTCTACATAGTCCAAAAATCCAAGATCAAGCAGATGAAGTGATAGCGGTACTTGCCTCGTACCTGCTTCGGTTTTGGTATCATCAATCATGATGTAGTAACGCTGGGAATCATCATCAAGACGAACATCCGAACGCTTTAGTTTGGCGATCTCTGCCCGACGTGCACCAGTATAGGCAAGGAGGAGCGGTATCCACTTTTTCCAACCTGATAGATTTTTGAAATGGGCCACCAGCCTGCGCATTTCTGTTTTGCTGTAGTCTCCATAGCTTTTGCTGTGTGCTTCATAACGAACGTTTAGCGTCGGTGAAGATGCCAGTATATCCATTTCAGATGTTAGATAAGTAGAGAACAACCCCTGGCATAGCTTCAGATAATCTTTAACGGTCTTCGGTGCCACACGGTCATCCTCGGGAACCTCATCCAAATCTAAACACTCCCGAACCGTCATCTTGTTATATGGCTTCTTGTTCTGACGGGGTAGACCCGCCACCACTTCCAGCAAGTTTTTGATATCGCGGCGGGTGATTTTGTCCACTGGCGTATCAGCCCCCAGCACTTCTCTGATGACCATGAAGTACTTTTCGTTCCCCTTCCGAATCTTCGGATTCCAATCTGATTTGAACACCAGAAAACCATCCCATGCCTTTTGCAATGTCATGGCTGGCGCAGAATCTTCAACCGGAGACACTGCGACAGGTAGAGGGATTTTCTGTTTCAGATCGTTGAGGATCTGGGAGTACGTCGAAAAATCTTTACTCAGAAAAGCTGCATTGGCCTTCTGCGACTGGTGCAAAAGAATATCGTACTTTGACGCTGCGGCGACAATGGCACTTTCCATACCTGAAATATCGAAACGCTGAGCCAGAGACTCAAGAAAAAAAGATTCCGTCGGGGATGCTTCGCCGTTGAAGAGTTGATCTTCATAGAACTCTTGAAAAAACTGTGCGAACGCCCGACCAGTATCTGGTGATAACGGTGGGGTTACATCTCCCCTTATTTTTCGCTGGCGAGCGTCGGCGGGGATATTCTCAACATAGCCATAAATCTCTGCATGTTGCGCGGCTACGAAAGCATCAATGTCATGCTGGGATAGCTTTTTCATCATTCGTATGATTCTCTGTAACTGATCGCGGTGGATAGTACCAGATCGCAAAAGAGCGAAGAATGGCGTTAGTCGGGAGATCAGGAACTGACATCGGCGTGGGCTATCCGTACCAAGCGAGCAACGGAAAAATTGATTATCAGACAATCTGAAGTAAGCGTAAAAAACGCCGTTACGCTGAAGCGTATGAGGTAGGTAACAATCGTTGATGTATCCCATTCTGTATCTCATTTATTCTTCTAAGTGCCTGAGATACATCAACTTATTGTTTTTAAAGAAGTTGAAGCTGACCGATAAGCCGGGTTCTGTCGTGGACAGTCATTCATCTAGGCCAGCAATCGCTCACTGGCTCAAGCAGCCTACCCGGGTTCAGTACGGGCCGTACCTTATGAACCCCTATTTGGCCTTGCTCCGGGTGGAGTTTACCGTGCCACGGACTGTTGCCAGCCGCGCGGTGCGCTCTTACCGCACCCTTTCACCCTTACCTGATCCCACTTGCGTGGGCCATCGGCGGTTTGCTCTCTGTTGCACTGGTCGTGGGCTGTTACACCCCCCAGGCGTTACCTGGCACCTTGCCCTATGGAGCCCGGACTTTCCTCCCCTCCGCCCGTCTCCCCCGAAGAGGACGACGACGAAGCGGCGACTGTCTGGTCAGCTTCGGCGCGAAGTATAGAGGGTTTGCGCGCCCTTGTCACCCCGCACTGCGCATTCCGACCGCAAGCGTGGCCGCGATGTTGCGTGAAGCGCGGTAAATGTTGTCAAATGCGCCGCGAAACGCCTCCTCCAGCGTGCCGATACTGGTCAGCACGCTAAATACCGCATCGATACCATATTGATGTACCACGCCCACGTCACGCGTCAGGCTACCCGCAATACCAATCACCGGTTTATGATACTTTTTCGCCACGCTTGCCACGCCAATCGGCACTTTGCCATGAATGCTTTGGCTGTCAATGCGCCCTTCCCCGGTGACCACCAGCGTGCAGTCGTGAATATGCTCTTCCAGATTCAGCGCGGTGGTGACTATCTCAATGCCGCTTTTCAGCTCCGCACCAAGAAACGCCATCAGCGCAGCCCCCATGCCGCCTGCCGCGCCCGCGCCAGGCACCTCTTTAACGTCTACGCGCAGCGATGTCTTGATCACATCGGCATAGTGCGACAGGTTGTTATCGAGTTCGCGGATCATCGCCTCGTCAGCCCCTTTCTGCGGGCCAAAGATGCGGGATGCGCCGCTATCGCCGATTAGCGGGTTGGTCACATCACAAGCGACGCGGATGCTGCAATGTTGAATGCGGGGATCGAGGCCCGAGATATCGATGGAATTCAGGCTTTCAAGGCTGCCACCGCCAAAACCGATGTCAGTGCCATTGGCATCCTGGAGTTTCGCGCCCAGTGCCTGGACCATGCCTGCACCACCGTCATTAGTGGCGCTGCCGCCAATGCCAATAATAATGTTGGTTGCGCCGCTTTCCAGCGCTTGCAGGATGAGCTCACCGGTACCGCGAGAGGTTGTCACCAGTGGATTGCGCTTCTCCGGAGGAACCAGCGCCAGCCCACTGGCTGCCGCCATTTCGATAAACGCGGTTTTTCCGTCGCCAGACATTCCCCAGTTGGCGTTCACCTTTTCGCCCAAAGGCCCGGTGACCCACGCATGATGTTCAGAGCCTTGCGTGGCAGCAATCATCGCTTCAACCGTTCCTTCGCCGCCGTCAGCAACCGGAACAGAAACATACTGCGCATCAGGAAATATTTCCCGAAATCCTTTTTCTATCGCCTGAGCTACCTCGGAGGCAGAAAGGCTTTCTTTGTAAGAGTCTGGGGCGATTACGATTTTCATAGTGATAGCCTGTTGCTGCACAACGCCGGATGGCGTTTCACTTATCCGGCCTACAATGTAGGCCCGGTAAGCTAAGCGCCACCGGGCACAACGTCCTTAGCGAGTGACTTCCACTTTCGCCAGTTTTTCGTAGTAGCACGCCAGAGCGCTATGGTCTGCCGTTCCCAGGCCATCAGCACGCAGGGCCTGCATCATTTCCATGACCGCAGCGGTAAGCGGCAGTTGTGCACCAACACCGTGAGAAGTGTCCAGGGCGTTCGCCAGATCCTTGATATGCAGATCGATACGGAAGCCGGGTTTAAAGTTTCTATCCATCACCATAGGGGCTTTAGCTTCCAGCACGGTGCTGCCCGCCAGGCCGCCACGAATCGCCTGGAATACCAGTTCCGGGTTAACACCCGCTTTGGTTGCCAGCGTCAGCGCTTCGGACATCGCAGCGATGTTCAACGCGACAATCACCTGGTTTGCCAGTTTAGTGACGTTGCCTGCGCCAATTTCACCGGTATGCACCACGGAGCCCGCCATCGCTTTCATCAGGTCGTAGTATTTGTCGAAAATCGCCTTGTCGCCGCCAACCATGACAGAGAGCGTGCCGTCGATCGCTTTTGGCTCACCACCGCTGACCGGCGCATCCAGCATATCCACGCCTTTTGCTTTCAGTGCTTCACTGATTTCGCGGCTCGCCAGCGGCGCAATAGAACTCATGTCGATAAGAACCGTGCCCGGCTTCGCACCTTCGATAATTCCGCCTTCACCCAGCGCAACCTCTTTCACGTGCGGGGAGTTAGGCAGCATGGTGATAATCACATCGCACTGCTCGGCAATACCTTTGGCAGTGCTTGCGGTTTCTGCGCCTAAGGCAATCAGCTCAGCAATCACTTCCGGGTTACGATCGGAAACCACCAGCGAGTAACCGGCTTTAATGAGGTTTTTACTCATTGGTTTACCCATGATGCCCAGGCCAATAAAACCAACTTTCATCGTCATAATTGTCTCTCTCTCTTATTGCGGTGGTGGTTATTTTTTAAAGGAATCAGCCAGTTTCTGCGTGGCAGAACGGAAAACGCCGAGGTCGCTGCCGACGGCGACAAAGGTCGCACCCCAGTCAAGGTAGCGACGCGCGTCCGCGTCAACCGGGGCCAGAATGCCGCTCGGTTTGCCGTGTGCTTTTGCACGCGCAAAAATGTGCTGGATAGCTTTCTGTACATCCGGGTGCGATGCGTTACCAAGATGGCCCAGTGCCGCAGCCAGGTCGCTTGGGCCAACGAAAATACCGTCCACGCCTTCGGTCGCCGCGATAGCATCAACGTTATCGACGCCCTGCTGACTTTCAATTTGCACCAGGATGGTGATGTTCTTGTTCGACTGCGCGAAGTAGTCCGGCACCGTGCCAAACATGTTGGCGCGATGTGAAACGGAGACGCCGCGAATACCTTCCGGTGGGTAGCGCGTCGAGGCTACGGCCTGCACGGCTTCTTCTTCGGTTTCCACAAACGGGATCAGGAAGTTATAAAAACCGATATCCAGCAGGCGCTTAATAATCACCGGCTCGTTCGTCGGCACACGCACCACCGGTGCGCTGCTGCTGCCCTTCAGAGCCATCAGTTGTGGAATAAAGGTAGAGATATCGTTTGGCGCATGTTCACCGTCCAGCACCAGCCAGTCGAACCCGGCCAGGCCCAGCACTTCGGTGCTGATGGGGCTTGCCAGCGCTGACCAGCAGCCAATTTGAATCTGTTTGGCGGCCAGCGCGGCCTTGAATTTATTCGGGAAGATATCGTTATTCATCGCTTATACCTTGTCTCTTAACCGTTAATTATTTCTGCAATTCCATACGCTTGATGTCACCGACGACAAACAGGTAGCAGAACATCGCCATCAGTGCCGAACAGCCGACGAAGACCAGCGCGGCGTTGAAAGAATGCAGTTCACTAACCAGATAGCCAATCACCAGCGGCGTCACGATAGAGGCTACGTTGCCAAACACGTTAAATACTCCGCCGCACAGGCCTACAATTTCTTTCGGCGCGGTGTCGGAAATTACCGGCCAGCCCAGCGCGCCAAACCCTTTACCGAAGAACGCCAGCGCCATCAACGTGACCACCAGTGCGGTGTTATTGGTGTAGTTACACAGGATGATGGTCGACGCCAACAGCATACCCAGCACAATCGGTAACTTACGCGCTAACGTAATGGTGGCCCCGCGTTTAATCAGATAATCCGAGAACACACCGCCCAGTACGCCACCGGCAAAACCACACAGCGCCGGAATTGATGCCACCAGGCCCACTTTCAGAATCGACATCCCTTTTTCCTGCACCAGATAAATCGGGAACCAGGTAAGGAAGAACCAGGTGATGGTGTTGATAAAGTATTGCCCGAAGAACACGCCCAGCATCATGCGGTTGGTCAATAACTGTTTGATGTAGTGGAGTTTTGGCCCCTGTGTCGTGCTGCCTGGCTTTTTGTGATCCATATCGACCACGGCGCCGTTATCAGAAATGAACTTCAGTTCTTCCGCCGACATACGAGGGTGGTCGGTCGGGTTATGAATCAGCTTGATCCACAGCCCCGTCAGCACAAAACCAATCACGCCCATCACGGTAAAGACATGCTCCCAGCCCCAGGCGAAGGTCAGCCAGCCCAGCAGCGGAGAGAAGAGCGCCAGAGAGAAGTACTGCGCCGAGTTAAAGATAGCGGACGCGGTGCCACGCTCTTTAGTCGGGAACCAGGCCGCGACAATACGTGCGTTAGCCGGGAAGGATGGCGCTTCCGAGAAACCAAGCATAAAACGCATAAAGAACATGGAGATACCTGCCCAGGCGAGCGGGAACATATCCACGAAGCCCTGCAGGAAAGTAAACAGTGACCAGAAGAAGAGACTGTAAGAGTAAACCTTCTTCGAGCCGAATTTATCGAGCAGCCAGCCGCCAGGGATCTGCATCAGCAGGTAAGCCCAGCCAAACGCTGAGAAGATATAGCCCATCGAGACCGCACTCAATTGCAGCTCTTTGGCCACTTCTGTACCAGCAATGGATAACGTAGCGCGGTCCGCGTAGTTAACGGCGGTAACAATAAAGATGATGAGTAAGATTAAATATCGGGTTGGTACACCTTTCTTCGATTCGACAGCAGTATCCAGCATCATTTAATTTATCCTCGGGCACAGGATGCCTTATATTATTTATTTTTTACTAAGGCATATTTCACTGATTATTTATCGACAGCAGGAATATCGGATAACTAACCAGACACAATGAAATCGTGATTCAGTATAATCAGCATTGCTGGTCTACACACTGTGCAATTACACAATTTGAATATTTTAATATTGCATACTATTGTGCATACGCCCATGACTTTGGGCGCTGATGCACAGATTTACGTATTACCCGTCATAGCTGG
The DNA here is from genome assembly GCF_008369545.1 of Pseudocitrobacter sp. 73. Taxonomy (NCBI): domain Bacteria; kingdom Pseudomonadati; phylum Pseudomonadota; class Gammaproteobacteria; order Enterobacterales; family Enterobacteriaceae; genus Pseudocitrobacter; species Pseudocitrobacter sp. 73. The sequence continues at coordinate 137,149 of NZ_VTZO01000015.1, forward strand.
CCTGACAGGCTATTAAGTAGTGATCTGCGTCACATTTTTACCGTTAAACTCCTGACATTCTTTATGCCATCACGCGATGTAATACTTTTGCTTCGTCAGAAAGCGATACCCTTTATTGTAATTTTTAGGTTTACCACCTGGCTGGAGAATACTGGACAATGGCTAACATCGAAATTCGCCAAGACGCGCCGAAAGCATTTTATATAAAAGTGCACGATACGGATAACGTGGCGATTATTGTTAATGATAATGGCTTAAAAGCAGGAACACGTTTTCCTGATGGGCTGGAGTTAATTGAACATATTCCACAAGGCCATAAGGTGGCATTGGTGGACATTCCCGCTAATGGCGAAATTATTCGCTATGGCGAAGTCATTGGCTATGCGGTGCGCGATATCGTGAAAGGCAGTTGGATCGACGAATCCACCGTGTCGCTGCCGGAAGCGCCGCCGCTGAATACGCTGCCGCTGGCCACCAAAGTACCGGAACCGCTACCTGCGCTTGAGGGTTACACCTTTGAAGGTTATCGCAACGCCGATGGCAGCGTGGGAACGAAAAATCTGCTGGGGATCTCCACCAGTGTTCACTGCGTAGCGGGTGTTGTCGATTATGTCGTCAAAATTATTGAACGCGATCTGCTACCGAAATATCCCAACGTTGATGGTGTCGTCGGCCTGAACCACCTCTATGGCTGCGGTGTGGCGATTAATGCGCCTGCCGCCATCGTACCTATCCGCACTATTCACAACATCGCCCTGAACCCGAACTTTGGCGGCGAGGTCATGGTGATTGGTCTCGGCTGTGAAAAACTTCAGCCGGAACGTCTGCTGGAAGGCACGCCGGATGTGAATGCCATCCCGGTCGACAGCGCCAGCATTGTACGTTTGCAGGACGAACAGCACGTCGGCTTTAAATCGATGGTTGATGACATTTTGCAGGTCGCTGAACGTCACCTGAAAAAATTGAACGAACGCCAGCGCGAGACCTGCCCGGCATCTGAACTGGTCGTCGGGATGCAGTGTGGCGGCAGCGATGCGTTTTCCGGCGTGACGGCGAACCCGGCAGTGGGTTACGCGTCTGACCTGCTGGTGCGCTGCGGCGCAACCGTGATGTTCTCAGAGGTGACTGAGGTACGCGACGCTATCCACCTGCTAACACCGCGCGCTATTGACGAAGAGGTAGGGAAACGCCTGCTGGAAGAGATGGCCTGGTACGATAACTATCTCGATATGGGGAAAACCGACCGCAGCGCCAACCCATCCCCGGGCAATAAAAAAGGCGGGCTGGCAAACGTGGTGGAAAAAGCGCTCGGCTCGATTGCCAAATCAGGCAAAAGCGCCATTGTGGAAGTGCTGTCACCTGGTCAGCGCCCAACCAAACGCGGGCTGATCTACGCGGCCACGCCTGCCAGCGATTTTGTCTGCGGCACTCAGCAGGTAGCTTCCGGTATTACGGTGCAGGTCTTCACCACCGGGCGCGGCACGCCGTATGGTCTGATGGCGGTCCCGGTCATTAAGATGGCGACGCGTACCGAACTGGCGAACCGCTGGTACGACTTAATGGATATCAACGCGGGCACTATTGCCACTGGCGAAGAGACGATTGAGGATGTGGGCTGGAAGCTGTTCCAGTTTATTCTCGACGTCGCCAGCGGGAAGAAGAAAACCTTCTCGGATCAGTGGGGGCTGCATAACCAGCTGGCGGTGTTTAACCCGGCACCGGTTACCTGATATCCTTTTGGAATATTCCTCGCAAAACATGGCCTTAGGGCCATGTCAGACCGATGACAAACGCAAAATTGCCTGATGCGCTACGCTTATCAGGCCTACAAGTTATCTTCAATATATTGATTTTGCACTATTTTGTAGGCCGGATAAGGCGTTTACGCCGCATCCGGCAATAACAACGCGCACCTTGTCAGCACTCTGACATCGCCCTGGGATCGTGTTTTATTCCGCCACAACGACAACGTCGATCCCCGTCTTCCGCAACCCTTCCAGGCACTCTTGCGGAATACCGTCATCAACAATAATCGTATGGATCCGCTGAGTATCGATGATCTTATGCAGGCTCGAACGATTGAATTTACTGGAGTCGGTAACCACGATAATACGTTCAGCGACTTCACACATTTTACGATTCAGCCGCGCTTCATCTTCGTTATGGGTACTGACGCCACGCTCAAGATCAATCGCATCCACGCCCAGGAAAAGCATATCAAAATGGTAGTTTTGCAAAGACTGTTCAGCCTGATCGCCGTAGAAAGAGAGTGACTGTCGGCGCAAATGCCCACCGGTCATCAGCAACTCAACCCCCTCAGCTTCCAGCAACGCATTAGCCACGTTAATCCCATTCGTCATCGCGATTACGCCCTGATGATGGCGCAGCTTCCTGGCAATCTCATAGGTCGTCGTGCCCGAGTCGAGGATCACACGATGCCCTGGATGAATCAGTTCTGCCGCAACCTGCGCAATACGCTGCTTAAGACCGGTATTCAGCGCACTTTTGTCTTCCAGGCTAGGTTCTATGTTTGTTGCACCCGTTTCACAAATCAGCGCGCCGCCATAGGCGCGTACAGCAATCCCCTGCTTTTCAAGGAACGCTAAATCATTACGGATAGTTACCGTTGATACACCGAAAAAGTGAGAAAGATCATTAACCTGAACACTTCCCTGTTGGCGTAACCGCTGAATAATCTGCTCACGGCGCTCACTGGTGCCCGTCATCCGTTTGTCCGCAGAAGTAGAGTCGCTCATCGATAATCCTTTTCTTAATCTTTCGTTTTATTTCGTTTCGTCTATTAACCCCTTTCTTTTACCAAAAAGCAAGCCGGAAACGGTGCAGAGACCGGTTTCTTAGTCACGCCAGAACCTTTCGTTATATTTCTTTTGTGAAACAGATCGTAATTCTATTATCTTTCGTTTTGTTTTTACATCACCTTAATACACTATCAAATGAAACAAACCGAAAGATTTACTGACACGAAACCCTACCGGGAGATGAAAGTGAAACATCTGACGCACGTCGTGGAGCAACATAAAAAAGGTAAAGCCAAAGGAATATACGCGGTCTGTTCCGCACATCCTGTTGTACTTGAAGCCGCCATCCGCTTTGCCCGTGAAATGCAAACTCCGCTTCTGATAGAAGCCACGTCGAATCAGGTCGATCAATTTGGCGGCTATACGGGAATGACACCTGTAGATTTTCGCCAATTTGTTATAGAGCTGGCGAACAAATGGCATTTCCCGTCAGAGGATCTGATCCTTGGAGGTGATCATTTAGGGCCAAATCGCTGGCAAAAATTATCCTCCGCTACTGCCATGGCTCACGCTGAAGATCTGATAAAAAGCTACGTTCAGGCCGGATTTAAAAAGATCCATCTTGATTGCAGCATGTCCTGCGCCGACGATCCTGTTCCCCTGACCGACACGATTGTCGCCAGCCGTGCCGCGCGACTGGCGACAATTGCCGAAGAAACGGCCCGCGAGATGTTTGGTGAATCTGACCTTGTTTACGTCATCGGTACCGAAGTGCCTGTTCCGGGAGGGGCCCATGAAACGCTAAACACACTTGAAGTGACGACGCCTTCTGCCGCGCAAGCGACGCTACGCGCTCATTACGATGCCTTTGAACAACATGGGCTCACTGCCATTTGGCCAAGAATCATCGGGCTTGTCGTTCAACCAGGCGTTGAATTCGACAACACGCAGGTTATCGATTACGTTCCTGAAAATGCCACCGCACTCAGTCAAATGATCGAAGATTACGACACACTAATCTTTGAAGCGCACTCGACCGATTATCAGAATCCTGCATCGCTGCAAAAGTTAGTTTGCGATCACTTTGCCATTCTTAAAGTAGGCCCGGCGCTCACCTTCGCGCTACGGGAAGCGCTTTTTGCCCTTAGCGCCATTGAAGAAGAGTTGCTCCCTTCTCGTGCCAGTGCCAGCCTTCGTACAGTGGTAGAAAATGTCATGCTGGAAAAACCAGAATACTGGGAAAGCCACTACCACGGAGACAACGCAGTACGCCGCCTGGCCCGAGGCTATAGCTATTCCGACCGCATCCGCTACTACTGGCCCGATCAATGCATTGATGATGCTTACCATCAGTTAGTACGAAATCTGGAGCATGAAACCCTCGCGCTTCCACTCCTCAGTCAATATTTACCGCTGCAATACGCGCGCGTTCGCGAAGGCAAACTCACCGCGACGGTGCATGAATTGATCATCGACCATATTCAGGACGTGCTGCGTCAGTATCACGCAGCCTGTACGCCGCAATAACAAAGAAGAAAAGAAAGGATAAATGTTATGCCAAATATTGTGTTGAGCCGAATTGATGAACGCCTGATTCACGGGCAGGTAGGTGTGCAGTGGGTGGGTTTCGCTGGCGCAAATCTGGTGCTGGTCGCGAATGATGAAGTGGCTGAAGACCCCGTTCAGCAGAACCTCATGGAAATGGTACTGGCAGAAGGCATTGCTGTACGGTTTTGGTCACTACAAAAAGTCATCGACAACATTCACCGCGCCGCTGACAGACAGAAAATTCTATTGGTTTGCAAAAACCCAACGGATTTTTTAGCACTGGTGGAAGGCGGCGTTCCGGTCAGCCGCATTAACGTCGGCAATATGCACTACGTCAACGGCAAACAGCAAATCGCAAAAACGGTTTCCGTCGATACCCGGGATATCGCCGCGTTCAACGGACTAAAGGCAAATAATGTTGCTTGCTTTGTCCAGGGCGTCCCCACAGAACCCGCACAGGATCTGTTTAAACTTCTCTGAAGGAGAGTGTCATGGAAATCAGTTTATTACAGGCTGCCGCACTCGGAATACTGGCCTTTATTGCCGGTCTGGATATGTTCAATGGCCTGACTCACATGCATCGCCCGGTCGTTCTCGGGCCGCTGGTAGGACTCATTCTGGGCGATTTGCACACGGGGATTCTGACCGGCGGTACGCTGGAACTGGTCTGGATGGGTCTGGCGCCTCTGGCAGGGGCACAGCCGCCAAATGTGATCATTGGCACCATCGTGGGCACCACGTTTGCGATTACAACAGGGGTAAAACCTGAGGTTGCTGTCGGCGTCGCCGTCCCTTTTGCCGTCGCCGTGCAAATGGGCATTACGTTCCTGTTCTCTGTTATGTCAGGGGTCATGGCACGTTGTGACAATATGGCCGCTAACGCGGATACCCGTGGTATTGAACGCGTCAACTATCTGGCACTTCTGGCTCTGGGGACGTTCTACTTTTTGTGTGCGTTCCTGCCAATCTATTTCGGCGCTGAACACGCCAAAACCGCTATTGATGTTCTGCCGACCCGCCTGATTGATGGTCTCGGCGTGGCAGGCGGCATCATGCCGGCTATCGGCTTCGCGGTTCTGCTAAAAATTATGATGAAGAATGTCTACATTCCCTACTTCATCCTCGGTTTTGTCGCAGCGGCCTGGCTGAAGCTACCGGTATTGGCCATTGCCGCCGCCGCGCTGGCAATGGCTCTCATCGATTTCGTTCGTAAAGATCCCGAACCCAAAACTGCACCGTCACAGCAGGAGGAATTTGAAGATGGCATCTAATCACACCACGCTGACCCCGGTTGCTGATAAAGAGGAAACCCTGCTGACCGGCGTCAATGAAAATGTTTATGACGATCAGTCAATGGGGGCTGACCTGACGCGGCAGGATATTAATCGTGTGGCATGGCGCTCAATGCTTTTACAAGCCTCGTTTAACTACGAGCGTATGCAGGCATCTGGCTGGCTGTATGGTCTGCTCCCCGCGCTAAAAAAAATCCATACAAATAAGCGCGACCTCGCGCGGGCAATGACAGGACATATGGGATTTTTTAATACCCATCCTTTTTTAGTGACCTTTGTCATCGGCATCATTCTGGCAATGGAACGTTCTAAGCAGGACGTCAATAGCATTCAAAGTACCAAGATAGCCGTCGGCGCACCGCTGGGGGGGATTGGCGACGCCATGTTCTGGCTTACGTTGTTACCCATTTGTGGCGGGATTGGCGCAAGCCTGGCGCTTCAGGGATCAATCCTCGGCGCGGTTATTTTTATTGTTCTGTTTAACGTCGTGCATTTAGGTTTGCGCTTCGGCCTGGCGCATTACGCTTACAGGATGGGTGTCGCGGCAATTCCGCTTATAAAAGCCAATACACGTAAAGTGGGGCATGCGGCGTCGATTGTGGGCATGACGGTCATTGGTGCGCTAGTGGCAACCTATGTGCGTCTGGCGACAACGCTCGAAATTACCGCAGGCGACGCGGTCGTTAAACTTCAGGCGGATGTCATTGATAAGTTGATGCCTGCTTTTTTACCCCTGGTCTACACCCTGGCGATGTACGGACTGGTTCGTCGCGGCTGGAGCCCATTGCGCCTTATTGGTATCACCGTCGTATTAGGGATCGTCGGCAAATTTGCCCACTTCCTTTGAGCATAAGGAGACACAATGTTAAGCATTATTTTGACAGGACACGGCGGGTTCGCCAGCGGAATGGAAAAGGCGATGTTACAGATTCTTGGTGAGCAGGAGCAGTTTGTTGCCATCGATTTCCCGGAAACGTCCTCCACTGCGATTCTCACCGCACAGCTTGAAGAGGCAATACAAACATTACCGGAAACCGAAGGCATCATTTTTCTCACAGACCTGTTGGGCGGTACGCCTTTCCGCGTGGCTTCAACGCTTGCGATGCCACGCCCTGATTGCGAAGTTATCACCGGCACCAACCTGCAATTATTGTTAGAAATGGCGATGGAACGCGATGATCTGAGCTGCACAGATTTTCGCCAGCAGGCTCTCGAGTGCGGTCACCGCGGTTTGACCAGTCTGGCCGATGAGCTTGTCCGCAATCGCGAAAGCGAACCCGTTGAGGAAGGAATATGACGCAAATCATCCGTGCCCGGCATGTATTGACCGGGCAAGGCTGGTGTCACGACAAGTTGCTTCGCATTGAAGACGGAATGATTACCGCCATCGAACCTGTACCGATTGGGATTCCTTTCCGTGAAGCTGAGTTACTCTGCCCAGCCTATATCGATCTGCATGTTCATGGCGGCGATGGCGTAGATGTGATGGATTGCGATCCTGACGCGCTTGATAGATTAGCCATTTTCAAAGCACAACAAGGGGTTGGCGCCTGGCTGCCCACAACGGTCACCGCTCCAATGGCTGAGATACATCACGCTCTGGCTCGCATTGCTAAACGTTGCCAGTCTGGCGGGCCCGGTGCAACGGTTCTGGGGAGTTATCTGGAAGGGCCTTTTTTCACGCCGAAGAACCGTGGTGCGCATCCAGCAGCATTGTTTCAGGAATTAGATCTCAACGAACTTGACCGCTTAATCACTGTTTCACAACGGACCTTACGCATCGTCGCGCTTGCACCAGAGAAACCCGGAGCACTGGAAGCCATTACGTACCTTAAACAACAAGGTGTTCTTGTCATGCTTGGCCATAGCGATGCGACATGGGAACAAACACAGAAAGCCTTCGATGTTGGCGCTGACGGTCTGGTGCATTGTTTCAATGGCATGACGGGATTACATCATCGTGAACCCGGTATGGTGGGGGCGGGCCTTACGGATGACCATGCCTGGCTGGAGCTTATTGCTGATGGTCATCATGTTCATCCCTCGGTACTCGCGTTGAGTTGCACATGCGCTCGCCAGCGCATTATTCTCATTACCGATGCCATGCGTGCCGCGGGTATGCCGGACGGGCGTTACGATATCTGCGGTTGTGCTGTCGACATGAAACAAGGCGTGGTACGCACTGCGGAAGGTGGACTGGCTGGCAGTACGCTGTCACTGGATGCCGCGGTTCGCAATATGGTGCAGTTCTGCGACATCAGTTCAGAAGAGGCGATCAAAATGGCATCGTTGCACCCTGCCAAACTGCTGGGTATGGATAGCGAATTGGGCACCATCGACGTCGGAAAACGCGCGAATCTTATCGCTCTGGATAGCCATTTACAGGTACAGAAAACCTGGGTGAATGGCATCGTCGCTATTTAAAACCTTTCGTTATGTTTCCAACTGACTTACTGAGTCTCTCAGTAAGTCAGATTCTTTCACTTCCTTATCTTGATAAACAAATAAAACCTTATAATTCATCACGTTAAACAAAACACCTTTCACATCTCACAAATTTCGTTTTATTTCCTTTTATCAGATTGACCTTTCATTTTCTTTTCTATAGATTTTAGGAAAAGAAACGAAAGAAGCAGTGAAATGAAATGAAAGGTCAATTCCCTCACTGTAATTTCCTGAATGGCTACTGCTAAGGATGATGTGATGAGTGAAACACTGGATATCAATGCAACGGCGGCACCCACCTGGACGGAGGAAGAGATTCGCCAACAACCAGAGACCTGGCTGAAGGCGCTCAAAAATCTTGATAACCAACGGTGTGAGATAGATGCGTTCCTGAAACCTGTTCTGAAGGCCGGGAACGTCAAAATTATTCTCACAGGAGCCGGAACCTCAGCCTTTATTGGCGATATTATCGCGCCCTGGCTGGCCCGACATACTCAGCTTGATATCGTTGCCGTGCCGACCACTGATATCGTGAGTAATCCGATGGATCATTTCAGTAAAGATCGCACAACGCTGCTGGTCTCCTTTGCGCGATCCGGCAACAGCCCGGAAAGCGTGGCAGCCGTTGAGTTGGCCAATCAAATGATCGATAACAGCTACCATTTGATGATCACCTGTAATGATGCTGGCGCACTTTACCAGGATGCTCATAATAATCCTCGGGCATACGCGCTGTTGATGCCCGCTGAAACGCACGATCGTGGCTTTGCCATGACCAGCAGCATCACCACAATGATGGTAAGTTGCCTCGCCGTTTTCGCCCCGGAAGTCATTAACCTTGCAAGCTTCAGCGCAGTCTCTGAACGCTGCCAGCAGATTATTGAATCTCTGGGCGAATTCCATTCCCATCCCTTCGGCGATCTTCCTTTTAAACGCATCGTCTACCTTGGCAGTGGCGGATTACAAGGCGTAGCACGCGAATCTGCGCTGAAGGTTCTCGAGCTTACCGCGGGCAAGTTGGCGGCCTTCTACGATTCCCCTACGGGTTTTCGCCATGGACCAAAATCATTGGTCGACGGGGAAACGCTGGTGGTTGTGATGATTTCAAGCCATCCGTACACCCGTCAGTACGATCTGGATCTTCTGACCGAATTGCGTAATGACAAGCAAGCAATGCGCGTCATCGCGATCTCTGCTGAGAAGCATCCTGCGATCGACGCGGGCCCACATTTCTACCTACCTCCCGCTCGCCATTTTCATGATGTTGAACAGGCCTTTTGTTTCCTGATCTACGCACAAATTTTTGCCCTTTCGGAATCGCTAAAAGCCGGAATTACCCCCGACTCCCCTTCGGCTAACGGAACCGTAAACCGTGTCGTTCAGGGCGTCACTATTCATCCCTGGAACGCATGAGAGGTCTGACAAATGGCAATTATCTCGACGAAATACCTGCTTCAGGATGCCCAGGAAAAAGGTTATGCCGTTCCCGCATTCAATATTCATAACGCCGAAACTATTCAGGCGATCCTGGAAGTATGTAGTGAACTTCGATCGCCGGTTATCCTGGCCGGAACGCCGGGTACCTTCAAACACATCGCTTTTGAAGAGATTTACGCGCTGTGTGAAGCCTACTCAGCAAGCTACGATATCCCCCTCGCTCTCCATCTCGATCATCATGAAAAACTGGATGATATCCGCTGTAAAGTCGACGCAGGCGTACGCAGCGCAATGATCGATGGCAGCCACTATCCGTTTGAAGAGAATGTCCGTTTGGTGAAATCGGTCGTCGATTTCTGCCATCGCCACGATTGCAGCGTTGAAGCCGAGCTAGGTCGCCTGGGTGGCGTCGAAGATGACATGAGCGTCGATGCAGAAAGCGCTTTTCTTACCGACCCGCAAGAGGCCCGTCAATTTGTGGAACTGACCGGGGTAGATAGCCTGGCCGTTGCGATCGGAACAGCCCATGGTTTATATAAACAGCGCCCAAAAATTGACTTTTCCCGACTAGCCGAAATTCGTGAAGTGGTTGATATTCCGCTGGTTCTCCATGGTGCGAGTGATGTGCCAGACGAGTATGTCAGACGCGCCATTGAGTTAGGTATTTGCAAAGTTAATGTTGCGACAGAATTGAAAATTGCTTTTGCCGCGGCAGTTAAAAACTGGTTTAGCGAAAATCCTGATGGTAATGACCCGCGCTATTATATGCGCGTGGGGATGGATGCAATGAAAGAAATCGTTAGAAACAAAATTGCCGTCTGTGGTTCAGCACAAAAACTACTCGCTGAGTCAATAAGTTAAACCCTGGCTTAACTCTCTATTTAAAAAAATGACATTGCATTAAAGCATGAAAATAGCGTTATCTGGCATTAACTGGATAACGCTATTTTTGAAATAATTACGTAGTAATACGTAATTAAAAACACTCAGTTTATGAATGACACAAATAAGTATTCACCACCCTTATAATACAATAAATTTCTATGACAGGAAAACATAATATGAGCTCCCCAAATATTTTATTAACTCGTATCGATAACCGTTTAGTTCATGGTCAGGTCGGTGTGACCTGGACATCAACCATCGGAGCGAATCTGTTAGTCGTTGTTGATGATGAGGTGGCGGGTGATGACATTCAGCAAAAGCTTATGGGCATGACCGCAGACACCTATGGTTTCGGTATTCGATTTTTCTCTATAGAAAAAACCATTAACGTCATTGGTAAGGCTGCGCCCCATCAAAAAATATTCCTCATCTGCCGCACGCCTGCAACGGTCCGTAAACTCGTTGAAGGTGGTGTACCACTTAAAGAGGTGAATGTAGGGAATATGCATTTCTCTGAGGGTAAACGCCAGATCAGCAATAAAGTTTATATCAATGATCAAGATTTAGAAGACTTACAATTTATTAAGAACAAGAACATTAATGTTTTTATTCAGGACGTCCCTGGAGATCAGAAAGAAAGCATACCTGAGTAGATGGTCTCCAGATATTCAACCCGACATTACTGATTAATGAGGCATTAATATGCATGACATTACATTAATGCAAGGGATATCCCTTGCCGCGTTAGTGTTCTTCCTTGGAATTGATTTTTGGCTGGAAGCACTTTTCCTTTTTCGCCCCATTATCGTTTGTACGTTAACGGGTGCAATTCTGGGAGATATTCAAACGGGGCTTATCACGGGTGGATTAACCGAACTGGCCTTTGCAGGTCTTACACCTGCGGGCGGCGTTCAACCTCCGAACCCCATTATGGCCGGATTGATGACCACCGTTATTGCTTACTCCACTGGCGTTGATGCCAAAACGGCGATTGGCCTCGGTCTCCCTTTCAGCCTGCTGATGCAATACATTATTCTCTTTTTCTACTCAGCCTTCTCGCTGTTTATGGCTAAAGCTGACCGCTGTGCAGAGGAAGCAAACACAGGGGCTTTTTCAAGGCTTAACTGGACGACCATGCTGATTGTCGCCAGCTCATATGCCCTGCTCGCTTTTCTGTGTACTTATCTGGCGCAGGGGGCGATGCAATCACTGGTTAAGGCCATGCCAGGCTGGTTAACACATGGATTTGAAGTCGCTGGCGGCATCCTGCCTGCTGTCGGTTTCGGCCTGCTGTTACGCGTGATGTTTAAGGTGCAGTTCACGCCTTACCTGATAGCCGGGTTCCTGTTTGTCTGTTTTATCCCAGTCAATAACTTACTGCCGGTTGCCGTGCTTGGTGCAGGCTTTGCTATCTGGGAATTCTTCAACGCAAAAACCAAAGCTGCGACGCAGGTCGTGCAGAAAAATGAATCAACAGAGGACTACAGCAATGGGATCTGAAATTAGCAAAAAAGATATTACCCGCTTAGGGTTTCGCTCCTCTTTGCTTCAGGCCAGCTTTAACTATGAACGTATGCAGGCCGGCGGATTTACCTGGGCAATGTTACCGCTGCTAAAGAAAATCTATAAGGACAACAAAGCCGGGCTGAGCGCGGCAATGAAGGATAACCTCGAGTTTATTAATACTCACCCTAACCTGGTGGGCTTCCTGATGGGCCTGTTAATTTCCATGGAGGAAAATAAAGAAGATCGCAGCACTATCAAGGGGTTAAAGGTTGCATTGTTTGGACCCATTGCCGGGATTGGCGACGCTATTTTCTGGTTTACATTGTTACCGATTATGGCCGGGATCTGTTCATCTTTTGCCAGTCAGGGGAACCTGCTCGGGCCAATACTCTTTTTCGCCGTCTATCTGGGCGTATTCTTCCTGCGCGTCGGCTGGACGCATATTGGTTATACGCTGGGCGTCAAAGCGATCGACAAAGTGCGTGAGAACTCCCAAATGATTGCCCGTTCCGCGACGATCCTTGGGATCACCGTCATCGGGGGTTTGATTGCCTCTTACGTGCACATCAACGTGATCACCACGTTCGCTATTGATGCCACTCATAAAGTTGCGCTCCAGCAGGACTTCTTCGACAAAGTCTTCCCGAATATTCTGCCTCTGGGCTATACGCTACTGATGTACTACTTCCTGCGGGTGAAAAAATCACACCCGGTATTACTGATTGGCGTGACGTTCGTACTGGCAATCCTCGCCTCAGCACTGGGCATTCTTTAGGACCTATCATCATGCAGAAAATTAATGTCTGTCGTCACTATGACGTTTTGAGCCAACAAGCCAGCGATCTGTTGCTTGCCTGCATTGAAAACAAACCGGACGCTGTCATTTGCCTTGCTACCGGCGCGACACCGTTGCTTACTTATCAGTATCTGGTAGAGAAAATCCACCAGCGCAAGATAGATATCAGCAAAGTGACCTTTGTAAAACTGGATGAGTGGGTGGGCTTACCCTTAGAGACACCAGGAACCTGTGAGCATTTCCTGCAACAACACGTTATACAACCGCTGGCGTTACGAGCAGACCAGCTAATCGGCTTCCGATCCGAAGGGATTGATGAAACAGAGTGCCTGCGTGTGACGCATCAAATTGCCCAACGCGGCGGGCTGGATCTCTGCGTTCTGGGTCTGGGTAAAAATGGTCACCTGGGTCTGAATGAACCCTCACCGACTCTCGAACCGTTCTGCCACATCAGCAAGCTTGATGATAAAACGCGGGGTCATGACATGCTGCAACAAGCAGGTCTTCCCGTTGAATTCGGTATTACGTTAGGGCTGAAAGAAATCATGAGTGCCAGAGAAGTTCTTATGCTGATTGCAGGAGAGGGAAAACAGGATGCTGTGGAACGGTTTATGTCAAAAAGGATAAGTACGCTAACACCAGCCTCATTGCTGTGGTTGCACGAGAAGTTGACGTGTCTGGTTGATGGGTCAATCGCGAGATAGAACGCCTGTCGGGTTGCGGCTTAATCGGGAGCCGCAACCTGGTCAATTTATCTCAATCCCCTTGCTGCTCCAGCGCATACTTATACAGCGCATTCTTCTTCACGCCGTGAATTTCCGCGGCCAGGGCTGCCGCTTTTTTCAGTGGCAGTTCTGCCTGTAACAGCGCCAGCGTGCGCAGTGCATCGGCGGGTAAATCATCTTCCTGCGCTTTATGCCCTTCGACAATTAGCACCATTTCGCCTTTGCGACGGTTTTCGTCTTCTTTCACCCACGCCAGCAGTTCACCTACCGGCGCGCCGTGAATAGATTCCCAGGTTTTGGTGAGTTCACGGGCCAGAACCACATAGCGAGATTCGCCCAATACCGCGACAATATCTTCCAGGCTATCTAACAAACGGTGTGTTGATTCATAAAAAATCAGCGTGCGCGTCTCTTCTTCAATGGCTTTCAGCGCGTCGCGACGGCCTTTTGATTTGGCCGGCAGGAAGCCTTCATAGCAGAAACGGTCCGATGGCAGACCGGCGGCGCTCAGTGCGGCGATAGCGGCACACGGCCCCGGCAGTGGGACAACGCGGATGCCCGCTTCACGACAGGTACGCACCAGATGATAACCAGGATCGTTAATCAGCGGCGTACCGGCATCAGACACCAGCGCAATGTTTTGCCCCTCTTTCAGCTTCGCCACCAGCGTTTCCGCTTTTTGTTGCTCATTGTGGTCGTGAAGCGCAAACAAACGGGCGTTAATCGCAAAGTGTTGCAGCAGCAAACCGGTGTGACGCGTGTCCTCTGCGGCAATTAAATCAACGGCTTGTAATACGTTTAATGCACGTTGGGTGATATCAGCCAGATTCCCGATAGGAGTGGGTACAATATAGAGCTGACCTTCAGAATTCTCAGCTGATTCGTGTTGTTTCATTGTTTCATCCGTATTGCCGATTTAATATTGAGCATTGAGCCAAAAAAATATCACTGGATACATATGGTACCGTCAACATTTCTTCGTTCTAAAGCCGCGCGCTGCCTGCCTGTTGTTATGGCGGCATTACTTTTCGCCGGCTGTGGCACCCAGCAAACACAGGACCAGAGTGCATCCCATTTAGAGGGAACCGCACAAGCGGACTCGGGTTATTACCTGCAGCAGATGCAGCAGAGTGCGAATGATAGCAAGACCAACTGGCAATTACTCGCCATTCGTGCACTGCTGAAAGAGGGTAAGAGCCAGCAGGCAATGGAACTGTTCGGCCAGTTACCGAAAGAGCTTAACGATGAGCAGCGTCTGGAGCAGTCCCTGCTGGCCGTTGAGATCAAACTGGCACAGCAAGATTTCAAAGGCGCGGAAGCGCTGCTGGCGAAAATCGACCCGAATGGTCTGAGCAACAATCAACAGATCCGCTTCTGGGCCGACGGCATCGCCTCGCAGCAAGGGAAGCCTACCCTTGCGTTGCTGCGCGCGTTAATCGCGCAGGAACCCCTGTTGAAAGCCGTACCGGAAAAACAGAAAAATATCGATGCCACCTGGCAGGCGCTTTCCGCAATGACGCAGGAACAGGCTAACGCGCTGGTGATTAATGCCGATGAAAATGTGTTACAAGGTTGGCTCGATCTGCAACGTGTCTGGTTCGATAATCGTAACGATGTCAACATGATGAAAGCCGGAATCAAAGACTGGCAAACTCGTTATCCACAGAATCCAGGCGCAAAACTGCTGCCGACCCAACTGGTAAACGTGCAGAGCTTTAAACCCGCATCAACCAATAAGGTAGCCCTGCTGCTGCCGTTAAATGGTCAGGCCGCGGTGTTTGGTCGCGCCATTCAGCAAGGTTTTGAAGCCGCGAAAAACGGGATTTCTCCGGTAAGCGGCAGCGCAGTGCCGGAACAGGTTGCACAGGCGGCATCGACAAATAACGTGGTGAGCCCGTCTCAGGCTGAAGTCACTGACCTGACGACACCGCAGACGCATCCAGTACAGGCCCCAGCGCCTGCACAAGCACCGGTGCAGTCTGTTACCACTGCGCCACAACAACAGGAGCAAGCGCCAGCCACAACCGCACCTGCGACGCCTGCGGCCCAGCCCGTTGCTGCGAATCCGTCCGCCGAGCTGAAAATTTATGACACCACCACGCAACCTATGAGCCAGATTCTGACGCAGGCTCAGCAGGATGGCGTCACGCTGGTGGTCGGCCCACTGTTGAAAAACAATGTCGACGATCTGCTGAAGAGCAATACGCCGCTGAACGTGCTGGCGCTTAACCAGCCTGAGTCAGTCACCAACCGTGCTAACATTTGCTACTTCGCGCTCTCTCCGGAAGACGAAGCGCGTGATGCCGCGCGTCATATTCACGAGCAGGGAAAACAGGCTCCGCTACTGTTGGTACCACGCAGCGCACTGGGCGATCGCGTAACGCGCGCCTTCGCAGAAGAGTGGCAATCATTGGGCGGCGGTACCGTGTTACAGCAGAAATTTGGCTCCCTGTCTGAGCTGCGCGGCGGTGTGAACGGCGGTTCCGGTATTGCACTGACCGGCAGCCCGGTCACCACCAGCCAGAATCAACCGCAGAGCGTAACGATTGGCGATTTAACCATTCCGGCACCGCCGAGCGACGCGCAAATCAGCAGCGGGGGTAAAGTGGATGCCGCGTACATCGTGGCGACAGCGCAGGAAATTGCGTTCATCAAGCCGATGATCGCCATGCGTAATGGCAGCCAGGGCGGCGCAACGTTGTATGCCAGCTCGCGTAGCGCGCAGGGCGTCGCCGGGCCCGATTTCCGTTTAGAGATGGAAGGCTTACAGTACAGTGAGATTCCAATGCTGGCGGGCAGCAACCCGTCTCTGATGCAGCAGGCACTGCGTGCGGTGAATAACGACTATTCCCTGGCGCGCCTGTATGCAATGGGCGCAGATGCCTGGTCGCTGGCGAATCATTTCTCGCAAATGCGCCAGGTGCCAGGCTTTGAGCTGAACGGCAACACCGGCGATTTGACGGCAACTCAGGATTGCGTGATTAACAGGAAGTTATCATGGCTCAAATACCAACAGGGGCAGGTCGTTTCAGCAAACTAACCACGAAACAGACTGGCGACGCGGCGGAGCTTCGTGCGCGTCGCTGGCTGGAACATAAGGGGTTAACATTTATCGCCGCCAACTTTCGCGCTCGCGGCGGCGAAATCGACCTGATTATGCGCGAGGGTACGGTAACGGTTTTTGTGGAAGTCCGTTACCGTACTTCCGGTGCGTATGGCGGTGCTGCCGCCAGCGTAACCCGGAGCAAGCAACATAAATTATTACACACTGCTCAATTGTGGCTCGCCCGTCACAATGGGAGTTTTGATACTGTGGATTGCCGTTTCGATGTGGTAGCCTTCACGGGCAATGAGATCGAATGGCTTAAAAACGCATTTAGCTAATAGCAACATCAAGAATTTAAAGGGAAATCGTGCTCGAAAGAATTAAAGTTTGCTTCACTGAAAGCATTCAAACGCAAATTGCAGCGGCAGAAGCTCTCCCGGATGCTATCTCCCGAGCCGCTATGACCCTTGTGCAGTCACTGCTCAATGGCAACAAAATTCTCTGTTGTGGTAACGGGTCCTCCGCCGCCAACGCACAGCATTTTGCTGCCTGTATGATCAATCGCTTCGAAACAGAGCGCCCAGGTTTACCCGCGATTGCACTTAATGCGGATAACGTGGTCTTAACGGCGATCGCAAACGATCGCTTACATGATGAGATTTACGCCAAGCAGGTTCGCGCGCTGGGTCATGCCGGAGATGTGTTACTGGCAATTTCAACGCGAGGCAACAGCCGCGACATCGTGAAAGCGGTTGAAGCTGCCGTGACGCGCGATATGACCATTGTGGCGTTAACCGGCTACGACGGTGGTGAGCTGGCTGGTTTGCTCGGTCAGCAGGATGTGGAAATTCGCATCCCTTCGCATCGCAGCGCGCGCATTCAGGAAATGCACATGCTGACGGTGAATTGCTTATGCGATCTGATTGATAACACGCTTTTCCCACACCAGGACGATTAAGGAGTACATATGAAGGCATTCTCGCCCGTCGCAGTCCTTATTTCCGCGCTGCTGCTTCAGGGATGCGTCGCCGCTGCCGTGGTTGGCGGCGCTGCGGTTGGTACGAAAGCGGCAACCGACCCACGTACAGTGGGAACCCAGGTTGACGATGGCACGCTGGAGCTACGCGTAAACACCGCGCTGTCGAAAGACGAACAAATTAAGAAAGAAGCGCGCATCAACGTGACAGCATACCAGGGCAAAGTGCTGCTGGTCGGTCAGGCACCCAATACCGCGCTGGCCTCTCAGGCCAAACAGATAGCCATGGGCGTTGACGGTGCAACCGAAGTCTTCAACGAAATTCGTCAGGGCGCGCCAATTAGCCTGGGGACTGCCTCCACGGATACCTGGATAACCACGAAAGTACGCTCCCAGTTGCTGACGACTGATCAGGTTAAATCGTCGAACGTGAAGGTCACAACGGAAAACGGAGAAGTGTTCCTGATGGGGCTGGTAACGGATCGTGAAGGCAAAGCCGCTGCGGATATCGCCAGCCGCGTTAGCGGTGTGAAACGCGTTACCACGGCGTTTACCTATATTCAGTAACGGCAAAGGCCTGCGTCAATCGCAGGCCTGATAAGCGTAGCGCCATCAGGCACCGTGTAGCGCAATTGCCGGATGGCGACATAAACGCTTTATCCGGCCTACACTGCTCGCCGCGCGATGTCGCGCAACTCCCCTGACTTCAAAACGGTGACGGGTTCCCGCTCCGGTGATAACGCTTCTGTCAGCATGGCCTGCGCCACATCGCGCGCCTTGATCGACTTCCAGTTCCCCGGCAGGAAACCAAACAGCGGGGCCAGCAGCGACTCGTTGAGGCGTTTTTTATGGCGTTCCCCGACCAGCATGGAGGGCCGGGCAATGGTCAGTCGTGGCCACTGCTGCGCGATCAGCGCATCTTCCATCTCACCTTTGACGCGGTTATAGAAAAAGGGTGAATGCGCATTGGCGCCCATCGCGCTCACCACCAGCATATGCTTCGCCCCCAGTCGTAAACCCGTCAGCGCCGTATCGACCACCAGCGTGTAATCCGACTGGATGAACGCCTCTTTTGAGCCCGCCTCACGCATCGTCGACCCCAGGCAACAGAACACGATATCAATGGGCGTCCTGACCTGCGCGAGCGCGTCGCTTAACTGCGGATCGTGCGGGTTAAAGACTTCGGGAAATCCTTCAAGCGGTCGGCGCGTCGGGGCAGCAATCGAGTAAATACGCGGTTCCTGAAGCAGAAGATGCAGTAAGTGCCCACCAACTAACCCGGTCGCGCCGGTTATCAATACCTGACTCATTCATATCCCCTTTACGGATTTTTCACCCTTGTAATCTCGTCGTCCTGCCCCAGACTATATAGTTCGCAGGATTTTTTTCTGAAGCCAAAACCATGGAGGAATCATGAGCAAGAAAATAGCCGTCTTGATCACCGACGAGTTTGAAGATTCAGAGTTTACCTCTCCCGCCGATGCGTTTCGTAAAGCGGGCCATCAGGTTATCACCATTGAGAAGCAGGCCGGTAACACAGTGACGGGTAAACGCGGCGAAGCAAAGGTGAAGATTGACGCCGCCATTGACCAGGTTAGCCCCGCAGACTTTGATGCACTTCTGCTGCCGGGCGGCCATTCGCCGGACTCCCTGCGCGGCGACGATCGTTTCGTCTCCTTCACCCGCGACTTTATTAACGCCGGCAAACCGGTGTTTGCCATTTGTCACGGGCCTCAGCTACTGATCAGCGCCGATGTGGTGCGCGGACGCAAGCTCACCGCCGTGAAACCTATTGTAGTGGATGTGAAAAATGCCGGGGCGGATTTTTACGACCAGGAAGTGGTGGTCGACAATGACCAACTGGTGACCAGCCGGACGCCAGATGATTTACCGGCATTTAACCGGGAAGCTTTACGCCTGCTGGGCGCCTGATTCCCGTAGCCAATGCAGTTTTTTACCGAAGCCCAGCGTGTTGTCAGTAAACTTGAGCTCATCAAGGCGAATTTCCCACACGGGTGCTGACAACATTCTGGCGACCGGGAAGCGGCGGTTATACAACGCGCGCTTCTCGTCGCTCTCTTCACCTTCCAGCAGCCGAATCTCCCCCTTAAACTGCAGGCCGCGAATCAACGCCACCGTTTTCGGCTGGCCATTAACCGTTCCGGCAACGGGTGCATGCGTACCGGTCATCTGCCCATGACGAGTGGTGGTGTCGCTGAGCAAATAAAACGCGACGCGATCGGCGTCATACACGAAGAAGGCATTCGCACACCAGAGTTCGCCTTCACTCGCCACACACCAGCTTACAACGTGTTGTTTTGTCAGCCAGCGACTAATGGCAGCAAGCGTTTCCATCTTTTCTCTCCGTTATGCTAAGGTGCGTTCACGTTACTATACAGGTTTCAACTCGTGCCCTGGTTTCTTTATCTGGTCCGCTCGGCGGATAACAAACTCTACACCGGGATCACCACCGACGTGGCGCGACGCTTTCAGCAGCATCAAAGCGGAAAAGGCGCAAAAGCGCTACGCGGCAAGGGTGAACTGACGTTGGCATTTTCTGGCGAAGTTGGTGAGCACTCACTGGCTTTGCGGCTGGAATACCGCATTAAACAGCTAACGAAGCGCCAGAAAGAGCGCCTCGTTGCTGGAGAAGAGTCGTTTGAAGCCCTGCTAAGCGGCCTTAAAAACGATTAAAGTGATCGGAATACTCGACCAGACCGTGCACGCCGTTCAGCGCATCATCCGCCAGACGATGCACCATAAACGCGTCTTCCGTACCCGGCCAGCGGCAACGTAAGTCGTACTGTGCGGCGCGTTCGAAGCCAAAGCGGCTGTACAACGCGGGCTCGCCAAGCGTGACAACCGCGGCATAACCGAACTCGTTCAGGGAATCGAGGCCTTCATAGACCATCTGGCGCGCCAGCCCCTGCCCACGATAGTTTTCATCGACCGCCAACGGCGCCAGCCCGACCCACTGCAGTTCTTCACCTTCAACGCTTACCGGGCTGAATGCCACGTAACCTACCACGTGACCTTCGTCATCCGTCGCCACAAGCCCGAGGGTAATCAAGCCATCTTCGCGCAGCTCGCGCACAAGGTTGGCTTCCCCGTCGCCGTTGAAGGTGCGACGCAGCAGGGAGTCTATCCCCGGTGCATCAATCCCAATTTCCACTCGAATCAGCATGGCTCACCTACCGATGTGTGTTTAGAGTCTGATGGCGTTTTCAACCCGGCTTCCACGAAGTCCGCCAGTTGCATCAGCATGACACGCAGCGCTTTTGGCATCTGTTCAAGCTCAATGGCATCCATCAGGTTTTTAACGTATAACCCCAACTCTGTATCGCCTTCAATAACCAGTCGACGCTGGAAGAAGAGCGTGTCAGGATCTTGTTTACGCGCAGCGATCATCAGTAAATCGCTGGCGTCCGCGCTAAAGCTCACATCAGCCTGCGCCGATTCACTCACAATCAGGCGATCGTTCTCGACGGAGGTAAACCATTGCAGGCCAATATCACGCACCTCAATGCTTAACCAGCGACCTTCGAGAAATTCAAGCTCACCTTCGGCCAGCGCCTGGCGGAATTGCCAACTGAGCATCTGCTGCAACACCTGACGTTTAAGGGCGAACGGCGTGAACTTCACCGGCACGCTCATCAGCGTTGGGGCAACATGAACCAGACGTGAACGCAGTTTATCCAACACAAGCTTTACTCCATGAATGCAATAATCCTGTTATTTTGCCATATCAGATAAACGACATAGCGGCGTAAATCAACAATTATGTGGTAAAGACTAACCATTATTGGTGCCATCAATACGCTTTTGTCTGCCTCAAATCAAAAATAATCGCCGCCAGGTTAACTAAAATCCCACCTCGTTAACATTATCGCTATCTGCAGGAAGAATTATGGAGCTGCTCTGCCCTGCCGGAAATCTCCCGGCGCTGAAGGCGGCCATCGAAAACGGCGCCGATGCTGTCTATATCGGGCTGAAAGATGACACCAACGCCCGCCATTTTGCCGGCCTGAATTTTACCGAGAAAAAGCTGCAGGAAGCTGTCAGCTTTGTGCACCAGCATAAGCGCAAGCTTCACATCGCCATTAACACCTTTGCACACCCGGACGGTTACGTTCGCTGGCAACGCGCGGTAGACATGGCTGCACAGCTTGGTGCAGATGCGCTGATCCTGGCCGATATCGCCATGCTGGAGTACGCGGCAGAACGTTACCCGCATATTGAGCGCCACGTCTCCGTTCAGGCTTCCGCCACCAATGAAGAAGCAATTCGCTTCTATCACCGCAATTTCGATGTCGCTCGCGTGGTGCTGCCGCGCGTGCTTTCCATCCACCAGGTGAAACAGCTGGCGCGCGTCACCCCCGTTCCGCTGGAAGTGTTCGCCTTCGGAAGCCTGTGCATCATGGCGGAAGGCCGTTGCTATCTGTCGTCCTACCTGACCGGTGAATCACCAAATACCGTCGGCGCGTGTTCTCCGGCGCGCTATGTACGCTGGCAGCAAACGCCGCAGGGGCTGGAATCACGCCTGAATGAAGTGTTGATTGACCGCTACCAGGACGGCGAGAACGCCGGGTATCCAACGCTGTGTAAAGGGCGTTATCTGGTAGACGGCGAGCGCTATCACGCGCTGGAAGAGCCGACCAGCCTGAATACGCTGGAGCTGCTGCCGGAACTGCTGGCCGCCAATATCGCGTCAGTGAAAATCGAAGGTCGCCAGCGTAGCCCGGCCTATGTCAGCCAGGTCGCAAAAGTATGGCGTCAGGCCATCGATCGCTGCATCGCGGACCCGCAAAACTTTGTGCCGCAGGCGGCATGGATGGACACCCTTGGTTCAATGTCCGAAGGCACACAAACCACGCTTGGCGCGTACCACCGCAAATGGCAGTAGGAAAGACCATGAAATATTCATTAGGGCCGGTGCTGTACTACTGGCCAAAAGAGACGCTGGAGGATTTCTACCAGCAGGCCGCCACCAGCAGTGCTGATATTATTTATCTGGGCGAAGCGGTATGCAGCAAGCGTCGCGCCACCAAAGTGGGCGACTGGCTGGATATGGCGAAATCGCTGGCGGGCAGCGGCAAGCAAATTGTGCTATCCACGCTGGCGCTGGTGCAGGCCTCTTCTGAACTGGGCGAACTGAAGCGTTACGTTGAAAACGGCGACTTCCTGCTGGAAGCGAGCGATTTCGGCGTGGTGAATATGTGCGCCGACCGCAAACTGCCGTTCGTCGCCGGGCATGCGCTGAACTGCTATAACGCAGTAACGCTTCGTCTGCTGGCGAAACAGGGCATGATGCGCTGGTGTATGCCAGTCGAGCTGTCTCGCGACTGGCTGGCGAATCTGCTGACGCAGTGCGAAGAGCTGGGCATCCGCAATCAGTTTGAAGTGGAAGTTCTGAGCTACGGTCATCTGCCGCTGGCCTACTCCGCCCGCTGCTTTACCGCGCGTTCGGAAGATAGGCCAAAAGATGAGTGCGAAACCTGCTGCATCAAATACCCGAACGGGCGCAACGTGCTGTCGCAGGAAAACCAGCAGGTCTTCGTGCTGAACGGCATTCAGACCATGAGCGGTTATGTCTACAACCTGGGTAATGAGCTGGCATCAATGCAGGGGCTGGTGGATATCGTGCGTCTGTCGCCGCTGGGCACCGAGACGTTCGACATGCTGGATGCCTTCCGCGCCAACGAAAATGGCCTGGCACCGCTGAGCCTCACCGCCAACAGCGACTGTAACGGTTACTGGAAACGCCTGGCGGGTCTGGAGTTACAGGCATAACCTTTCGCCGGATGGCGGCATCAATGCCTTATCCGGCCTACAAATATATTGTCGCGTAGGCCTGATAAGCGCAGCGCCATCAGGCATTTTACCTGCGCCACCTACCGTATAAAGCTCACTTTGTTAACAACATTCACTACTCTTTAATGCAGTATGAAATGTTCAGCAGCTAACAAAGTGAGCCTTTATGACTGACAAAACCGTTGCATACTCGGTGCTCGATCTCGCGCCGATCCCACAAGGTTTGCAGGCCAAAGACGCCTTCGACCGTTCCCTCGATCTCGCAAAGCTCGCCGAAAAGCGTGGCTATCATCGCTACTGGTTAGCGGAACACCACAACATGACCGGCATCGCCAGCGCGGCAACGTCGTTGCTGATTGGCTATCTGGCGGCGAATACCACCACCCTGCATCTCGGTTCTGGTGGTGTGATGCTGCCCAACCACTCCCCGCTGGTGATCGCCGAGCAGTTCGGTACGCTTAATACGTTGTACCCTGGTCGTATTGATTTAGGGCTGGGCCGCGCGCCAGGCAGCGACCAGCGCACCATGATGGCACTGCGTCGTCATATGAGCGGTGATGTGGATAATTTCCCACGCGATGTGGCGGAGCTGGTTGACTGGTTTGACGCCCGCGATCCCAATCCGCACGTGCGCCCGGTTCCCGGCTACGGCGAGAAAATCCCGGTTTGGCTGCTGGGGTCAAGCCTCTACAGCGCGCAGCTTGCCGCACAGTTAGGTCTGCCGTTCGCGTTTGCCTCGCACTTCGCACCGGATATGCTGTTCCAGGCACTGCACCTTTACCGCACCAACTTCAAACCTTCCGCGCGGCTGGAAAAACCGTACGCGATGGTGTGTATCAATATCATCGCCGCCGACAGCAATCGCGACGCAGAATTCCTGTTCACCTCCATGCAGCAGGCGTTTGTGAAACTGCGCCGTGGCGAAACCGGGCAACTACCACCGCCGATTCAAAACATGGATCAGTTCTGGTCGCCGTCCGAGCAGTATGGCGTACAGCAGGCGCTGAGTATGTCGCTGGTTGGAGATAAAGCGAAAGTGCGTCACGGGCTCGAGTCAATTCTGCGTGAAACCGACGCGGATGAAATTATGGTTAACGGGCAGATTTTTGATAGCGAGGCACGTCTGCATTCGTTCGGGCTGGCGATGGATGTGAAGGAAGAGTTGTTGGGGTAAGTACGGTTTGTGTGCCCCTCACTCCGGGCAGTCCCCTCTCCCTGTGGGAGAGGGTTAGGGTGAGGGCATCAGGCCGCACAATTACTGATAAACCGGCAACAAATTAAAGCTCGACAGAATGTGCACCAGCGCATTGCCGATACCGAAGACCAGAATCAGCGCAATCATCGGCTTGCCGCCCCAGACGCGGAATTTCGGGCTGCCGAAGCGTTTGCGCGATGCGCGGGCCAAAAGAGCGGGTACAATCGCCGCCCAGATGGTTGCCGCCAGCCCGGCATAGCCAATGGCATGCAGGAAGCCGTTCGGCCACAGTACGCCGCCCACGATCGGCGGTGCGAAGGTCAGCAGCGCCGTTTTGAAACGGCCCATCGCGCTATCGTCAAAGCCAAACAGATCGGCCAGGTAATCGAACAGACCCAGCGTTACGCCCAGGAATGAACTCGCTACCGCGAAGTTAGAAAACACCACCAGCAACAGGTCCAGACTACGGCTGTTCAGCACGCCGCTCAGCGCTTGTACCAGCACGTCAATGTTCCCGCCTTTCTCAGCAATGCCGATAAATTCCGGACGCGGGATGTTACCCATCGTTCCCAGCAACCAGATGGTGTAAAGCCCCAGCGCCAGCAGCGTGCCGTAAACCAGGCATTTCACGATGGTCTTAGGATCTTTACCGTAATACTTCATCAGGCTTGGCACGTTGCCGTGATAGCCAAAGGAGGCCAGGCAGAACGGTAACGTCATCAGCAGATACGGAGTGTAAGAGGCATTACTTTCTGCGACGTTAAACAGCGTTGTCGGCTCCACATGCCCCAGCAAACTACCAAACGTCAGGAAGAAGGTGATGACTTTCGCGCCCAGTACGATAGCCGTCATGCGGCTGACCGCTTTGGTACTCATCCAGACAATAAAGGCCACCAGTAATGCGAAGGTAAAGCCCCCCACGCGTGCCGGTACGTTTAGCGACATCTCTGCAAACGTATGATGCAGAATAGAGCCGCTCGCAGAGATATAGGCGTAGGTCAGAATATAAAGAACAAAGGCAATTGAGATGCCGTTGACGATATTCCAGCCTTTGCCAAGGAGATCTTTGGTCAGCGTGTCGAAGCTCGCGCCGATGCGGTAGTTGAGGTTCGCTTCGAGGATCATCAGCCCGGAATGCAGCATGCAGAACCAGGTGAAAAGCAGCGCCGCCAGCGACCATAAGAACCAGCTACCGGCCATCACCACCGGCAGCGAGAACATGCCCGCGCCAATAATGGTCCCGCCGATGATCACCACGCCACCAAAAAGTGACGGTCGTGAAGCTGTAGTGGTAAGTGTCGCCATTTGCCGATATCTCCAGTGAATCATTCTTTGCTATACGTTAGCATGGCGCTAATGTACCAGTACATGAGTACAAAAGGAATAAAAAAAGCCCCGATTTCGCAACCGGGGCTGTATATTTTACTTTACGCTAACAAGCGATGATTTCTTACGCATCACCACCGAAACGGCGACGGCTGGAAGAGTCATCACGACGCGGCGCGGCAGCATCATCACGACGCGGCGCACGGCCACCGTCACGACGTTCGCCGCTGAAACGACGACCATCACCACGGCCACCTTCACGACGCTCACCACCGAAACCACGGCCTTCACGACGTTCGCCGCCAAAGCCACGACCGCCTTCACGACGCTCGCCGCCGAAACCGCGACCACCGCTACGCTCAGGACGCGGTTGCGCGTCGCCCAGCAGCTGCATGTTCATCGGTTTGTTCAGGATGCGGGTGCGAGTAAAGTGCTGCAGTACTTCGCCCGGCATACCTTTCGGCAGTTCGATAGTGGAGTGCGTACCGAACAGTTTGATGTTACCGATGTAACGGCTGCTGATATCGCCTTCGTTGGCAATCGCACCAACAATGTGACGTACTTCAACGCCATCATCACGGCCCACTTCAATGCGATACAGTTCCATATCACCGGCATCACGACGTTCACGACGCGGACGATCTTCACGATCGCCACGTGGGCCACGATCGTTGCGATCGCGCGGACCACGGTCATCACGGTCACGGAATTCACGTTTCGGACGCATCGGCGCATCTGGCGGAACGATCAGAGTACGCTCGCCCTGTGCCATTTTCAGCAGTGCTGCGGCCAGGGTTTCGATATCCAGTTCTTCGCCTTCGGCAGTCGGCTGGATTTTCGCCAGCAGGCCACGGTAGAGATCCAGATCGCTGCTTTCCAGCTGCTGCTGTACTTTCGCGGCGAATTTTTCCAGGCGACGTTTGCCCAGCAGTTCTGCATTCGGCAGTTCGACTTCCGGAATGGTCAGCTTCATAGTGCGTTCGATGTTGCGCAGCAGACGACGCTCGCGGTTCTCAACGAACAGCAGCGCACGGCCAGCACGACCCGCACGACCGGTACGACCGATACGGTGAACGTAAGACTCAGAATCCATCGGGATATCGTAGTTTACGACCAGGCTGATACGCTCAACGTCCAGGCCACGGGCCGCAACGTCGGTCGCAATCAGGATATCCAGACGACCATCTTTCAGACGTTCCAGCGTCTGCTCACGCAGCGCCTGGTTCATGTCACCGTTCAGCGCGGCGCTGTTGTAGCCGTTACGCTCAAGAGCTTCAGCCACTTCCAGAGTCGCGTTTTTGGTACGAACGAAGATAATCGCCGCATCAAAATCTTCCGCTTCCAGGAAACGTACCAGTGCTTCGTTTTTACGCATGCCCCAGACAGTCCAGTAGCTCTGGCTGATGTCAGGACGGGTAGTGACGCTGGACTGAATGCGTACTTCCTGCGGCTCTTTCATGAAGCGGCGGGTAATACGGCGAATTGCTTCCGGCATGGTTGCAGAGAACAGAGCGGTCTGATGACCTTCCGGGATCTGCGCCATAATGGTTTCAACGTCTTCGATGAAGCCCATGCGCAGCATTTCGTCAGCTTCATCCAGAACCAGACCGCTCAGTTTAGAGAGGTCCAGGGTGCCGCGTTTCAGGTGATCCAGCAGACGACCCGGCGTACCGACGACGATCTGCGGCCCCTGACGCAGGGCGCGTAATTGCACGTCATAACGCTGGCCGCCGTACAGAGCAACCACGTTTACGCCGCGCATATGTTTAGAGAAATCCGTCATGGCTTCAGCAACCTGAACCGCCAGTTCGCGGGTCGGTGCCAGCACCAGGATTTGAGGTGCTTTCAGCTCAGGATCAAGATTGTTCAGCAGTGGCAGGGAAAACGCTGCGGTTTTACCACTACCTGTCTGGGCCATGCCCAGCACGTCACGACCGCCCAGCAGGTGCGGGATGCACTCAGCCTGGATCGGAGATGGTTTTTCGTAACCCAGATCGTTAAGGGCTTCAAGGATAGGAGCCTTCAGGCCCAGATCTGCAAAAGTGGTTTCGAATTCAGCCATGTAGTACAAGTGCCTCGATATTAATGGCGGCCAGTCTACATAACTCATCATGAAAATGATCTGCAATTTTCATTGAAAAGTGTGAACCGGCTCAAAGTAGGTGTATTAACGAACAACAACGCCCTCACCCGCGAAGGTGATGGCAATCAAAAAGATTACGGGCTGATGTAGTCGTCAGCTATTGCTGGTCCGATTCTGCCAGGTCATCTTGGTCCTGGCCCAGGAGCGATAATTCCAACAATGCGTATCGGTGCTCAACATAGTTATGAACGTTGTTAGCAACCGCCAGTTTGAACAGTGCCGTAGCGCTGTCCTTGTCCCCAAGACTTAGGTAATACTTACCTAAATAGAAGTTGGTTTCACTGAGATGCTCAGCGAGCGAGGTGTTATCCGTTGCGTCCGCCTTCAGGCGCTCCATTAACGTTTTTTCGTCAATGTTGCCTAAGTAGAACTCGACAATGTTCCATCCCCATTGTTCTTTATCCGATTTATCGAAGCGTTGTTTCAACGCGTCTTTTGCCTGCTTCTCATCGAGCTTCTGCTCGGCGAGGAATAACCACAGACTACGGAAGGGATCATTGGGATCGTCTTGATAAAACGCCAGCAGATCATCTTGCGCTAATTTTGCACGGCCACCGTAATAAAGCGCGATGCCGCGGTTCAAGTGCGCATAATTGTAAGTTGGATCAAGCTCAAGTACAGAATCAAACGCTTCATAGGCAGCATCAAAATTGCCTGCCTGCGTTAAGTAAATGCCTAAGTAATTGAATACTTCAGGCATATCTGGTCGGATTGCCAGCGCTTGCGAAAAATCGTTACGCGCTAGTGCCCTCAGACCGAGACTATCATACAACACTCCGCGCTCATATAAAAGCTGTGCGCGTTCGTCATCGGTTAAAGCCCGACTGGCAAGAATTTGTTCCATGCGTGCCAGAATCACTTCCTGCTGTAAAGTCGGTTGCAATGGTACCGCGAGGACCTCACTCTTTCGCCAGGCAGAATTACTGCATCCTGCCAGCGTGAGTGCTGTCGCTACGAAACACCAGCGCAAAAAAGGCTTCATTTCCCACTCCCGAAGACAACAATTGGATGAACGTCCTGTCCCCCGGCTGCAAACAGGCATCCCGCCAGGTAAAATTGCCCCCTGCTTGCGCAGAGGGCAAAACGGCAAACCTTACTCGCCTTGTTCCGCGGCCGGAGCTTCCGGTGCGGCAGCAGGCTGAGACTGCTCGGTTGCTTCTTTGATGCTCAGACGGATACGGCCCTGACGGTCAACTTCCAGAACCTTAACCGGTACTTCCTGATTCATCTGCAGGTAATCAGTGACTTTCTCAACACGCTTGTCAGCGATCTGAGAGATGTGCACCAGGCCTTCTTTACCGCCGCCGATGGCAACGAATGCGCCAAAGTCTACGATACGGGTCACTTTACCGTTATAGATACGACCCACTTCGATCTCTGCAGTGATCTCTTCGATACGACGGATAGCGTATTTCGCTTTTTCACCGTCGGTCGCTGCGATCTTCACAGTACCGTCATCTTCGATTTCGATGGTGGTGCCGGTTTCTTCGGTCAGGGCACGGATAACAGAACCGCCTTTACCGATAACGTCTTTGATTTTGTCCGGGCTGATCTTGATGGTGTGGATACGCGGTGCGAACTGAGAGATATCGCCGCGCGGCGCGTTGATCGCCTGTTCCATCACGCCCAGGATGTGCAGACGCGCACCTTTAGCCTGGTTTAGCGCAACCTGCATGATCTCTTTGGTGATACCTTCAATTTTGATATCCATCTGCAGCGCAGAGATACCGTCGCGGGAACCCGCTACTTTGAAGTCCATATCGCCCAGGTGGTCTTCGTCGCCCAGGATGTCAGACAGAACAACAAAGTTGTCGCCTTCTTTCACCAGACCCATCGCGATACCCGCAACGGCTGCTTTGATAGGCACACCAGCATCCATCAGCGCCAGGGAAGCACCACATACGGAAGCCATGGAGGAAGAACCGTTAGATTCGGTGATTTCAGAAACCACACGAACGGTGTACGGGAATTTGTCCAGTTCCGGCATCACTGCCAGTACGCCGCGTTTCGCCAGACGGCCGTGACCAATCTCACGACGCTTCGGAGAACCGACCATACCCGTTTCACCTACGCAGTACGGAGGGAAGTTGTAGTGGAACAGGAAGTTGTCCGTACGCTCGCCCATCAGCTCGTCGAGGTTCTGCGCATCGCGGGTCGTACCCAGGGTTGCAGTAACCAGCGCCTGAGTTTCACCACGGGTGAACAGCGCGGAGCCGTGAGTACGCGGCAGCACGCCAGTGCGCACGTCCAGACCACGGATCATGTCTTTTTCACGGCCATCGATACGCGGTTCGCCTGCCAGTACGCGGCTACGAACAACGTTTTTCTCGATAGCGTGCAGGATTTCGCCCAGCTCGTTAGCGTCCAGAGTTTCGTCTTCAGCTACCAGCGTTGCGATGGTTTCAGATTTGATCACGTCAACCTGAGCATAACGCTCTTGTTTGTCAGTGATGCGGTAAGCGTCGCTCAGGCGAGCTTCTGCCAGGGCAGCAACGCGTGCATTCAGCGCGTCGTTAGCGGCTTCAGGCTGCCAGTCCCAACGAGGTTTACCGGCTTCTTTCACCAGCTCGTTGATTTCACGGATAACAACCTGCTGTTGTTCATGACCGAACACTACCGCGCCGAGCATCTGATCTTCGCTCAGCAGTTCTGCTTCGGATTCAACCATCAGAACAGCAGCTTCGGTACCGGCAACCACCAGGTCCAGCTTGCTTTCTTTCAGCTCGTCCTGAGTCGGGTTCAGTACGTACTGGTCATTGATATAACCTACGCGAGCGGCGCCGATTGGGCCGTTGAACGGGATACCGGACAGAGACAGCGCAGCGGATGCGCCAATCATTGCCACGATGTCTGGGTTAACCTGCGGGTTTACGGACACAACGGTCGCGATAACCTGAACTTCGTTGACGAAGCCTTCCGGGAACAGCGGGCGAACCGGGCGGTCAATCAGACGCGCGATCAGGGTTTCGCCTTCACTTGGACGGCCTTCACGACGGAAGAAGCTACCCGGGATACGACCAGCAGCGTAGGTACGCTCCTGATAGTTAACGGTCAGCGGGAAGAAATCCTGGCCTGGTTTCGCTTTTTTCTGGCCGACAACGGTAACGAATACCGCGGTGTCATCCATGCTAACCATCACAGCGGCAGTTGCCTGACGCGCCATCATGCCGGTTTCCAGGGTTACGGTGTGTTGGCCGTACTGGAATTTACGAACGATCGGATTAAGCAAAATTCTATCCTTTCTCAATAAGTGGCAGCACACCTTCAGGCGTGCCGACATAGGAACTCGATCTTCGTTGCATCCTCGCGACTAATGACAACCCTAACCCTTCATGGGTGAAGCCTCTCATTAGCCGCGCGAACCTCTGCAATGAAGAACATCTACAACAACAATACATTATACCCGTTATCTTTCAAAATACCGCTGCGTTAGCAACGTGCGTTGTAAATTCATTTACGTGGCACACAGGCTTTCGCTTAAGCACTATTTTTTGCGGGTACGTTTTCTCTTAACTGGCTGACATCTGGTGGAAAAAAGGGGCCATAAAGGCCCCTCTTTCTGAAACTCGCCAGAATTAGCGACGCAGACCCAGACGCTCGATCAGCGCGGTGTAGCGTGCAACATCTTTACGTTTCAGGTAGTCCAGCAGTTTACGACGCTGAGAAACCATGCGCAGCAGACCACGACGGCTGTGGTGATCTTTTTTGTGCTCTGCAAAGTGACCCTGCAGGTGGTTGATCTGTGCAGTCAGCAGAGCAACCTGAACTTCGGTAGAACCGCTGTCGTTCGCATCGCGACCGAACTCAGAAACGATTTGTGCTTTAGCTTCAACGCTTAGAGACATTTTGAACTCCAAATTTAAAAGAATGAAAGGGTGCCGATCTCTAATTCAGCAGCCCTGAGATAACGCTTGCCCATTGTTAAACAATTACGCAGACGTTAAGCCGCAACATTCTACTCGTAGCGGCCTGTTATCGCAAGAGAGGCAATTGCCTCACTCGGGGTATTCCACCACCAGACGACGCGGTGCGACACGGCCTTCATCATCGATTTCAGCCATGCCGATAAATTTCGCGTCGTCGCCTTCGGTGACGCGGACTAATCCGCTGGCGGGCGCCTGAGAGGCACGCACCGGCTGGCCGTTCTTAAAGTATGCCGCCACAACGGAGGGAATATTGACGACGGGGAAGTCCGAAGCCGGACTGTCCATCGGCATCAAAAGCGGGTCCAGCAGTTGTGCGGCAGGAATCCCCTGCTGTTCTGCCTGCTCGACATACTCGCGCAACTGTTCCAGGGTCACCATCCGTTCAACCGGGTATTTACTCACCGCCAGACGACGCAGGAAAATAACGTGCGCGCCACAGCCGAGCTTTTCACCCAGGTCATCAATGATGGTGCGAATGTAGGTGCCCTTCGAACAGTGAATTTCCAGCTCCAGTTCATCGCCTTCGCGGCGAATAAACAGCAGTTCATACACGGTAATCGGGCGCGCTTCACGCGGCACGTCAATGCCCTGGCGGGCGTATTCGTAGAGCTTTTTGCCCTGATACTTCAGCGCCGAATACATTGACGGCACCTGCTGGGTATCGCCACGAAAACTCTCCAGCGCATCAGCCAGCTGCGCATCGGTGAAGGTCACCGGGCGCTCTTCGACAATCTGACCGTCGGCATCGGACGTATCGGTACGTTGGCCCAATCGTGCGATGACGCGATATCGCTTATCGGAATCCAGCAGATACTGAGAAAACTTGGTCGCTTCCCCAAGGCAAATCGGCAGCATGCCGGTCGCCAGCGGATCCAGCGCCCCGGTATGCCCGGCGCGGTTCGCGTTATAGAGACGTTTTACTTTTTGCAGCACATCATTGCTGGATGCACCTTGCGGTTTGTCCAGCAACAATACGCCGTGGATATCACGACCGCGACGACGAGGACGACTCATCAGTCCTCCTTGCTGTCGTCCGGGTTCACACGACGTTCTTCGTCATGCTTAACCACGTTAGTCACCAGGTTGGACATACGCATCCCTTCAACTAACGAGTTGTCGTAGAAGAAGGTCAGTTCCGGCACGATACGCAGACGCATGGCTTTACCCAGCAGCGAGCGGATGAAACCGGAAGCTTCCTGCAGCGCTTTGATGCCTGCTTTAACGGCAGCTTCATCTTTATCGTTCAGGAAGGTCACAAACACTTTGGCATAGGCCAGATCACGGGACATTTCCACGCCGGAAACGGTCGTCATCATGCCCAGACGCGGGTCTTTAATTTCGCGCTGCAGGATGAGTGCGATCTCTTTTTGCATCTCCTGCCCCACGCGCTGCGGGCGACCAAATTCTTTCGCCATAATAAATTCTCCAGACAAAAAAGGGGCCAAAAGCCCCTTTTAAAATTAATCTCAGGTAGAAAGGGCTGTTCACGTAGGCCTGATAAGACGCGCGAGCGTCGCATCAGGCAACGGCTGCCGGATGCGGCGTAACGCCTTATCCGGCCTACACCCAATCAACCTTAGGCAATCGTACGCTGAATTTCGATGATCTCGAACACTTCGATCATATCGCCAACGCGAACGTCGTTGTAGTTCTTCACGCCGATACCACATTCCATGCCGTTACGGACTTCGTTAACGTCATCTTTGAAGCGGCGCAGGGATTCCAGCTCGCCTTCATAGATAACCACGTTGTCGCGCAGAACGCGGATTGGGTTGTGACGCTTAATGATACCTTCGGTAACCATACAGCCCGCGATCGCACCGAATTTCGGTGATTTGAACACATCACGTACTTCAGCCAGACCGATGATCTGCTGTTTCAGTTCCGGAGACAGCATGCCGCTCATCGCTGCTTTCACTTCGTCGATCAGGTTATAGATGACGGAGTAGTAACGCAGATCCAGGCTTTCTGCTTCGATCACGCGGCGCGCAGAGGCATCAGCACGGACGTTGAAGCCTACCAGGATGGCGTTGGATGCCGCAGCAAGCGTGGCGTCGGTTTCGGTGATACCACCTACGCCAGAACCGATGATCTTCACTTTCACTTCGTCGGTAGACAGTTTCAGCAAGGAATCGGAAATCGCTTCTACAGAACCCTGTACGTCAGCCTTCAGCACGACGTTCACTTCGTGAACCTCGCCTTCGGTCATGTTGGCGAACATGTTCTCCAGTTTGGATTTCTGCTGACGAGCCAGTTTAACTTCACGGAATTTGCCCTGACGATACAGTGCAACTTCACGCGCTTTCTTCTCGTCACGCACAACGGTTACTTCGTCACCGGCAGCCGGAACACCGGACAGACCGAGGATTTCCACCGGAATGGACGGACCCGCTTCCAGCACTTCCTGACCCAGTTCGTTACGCATCGCACGAACACGACCGTATTCGAAGCCACACAGAACGATATCGCCCTTATGCAGAGTACCTTCGCGTACCAGAACGGTAGCAACCGGACCACGACCTTTATCCAGGAAGGATTCGATCACCGCGCCGCTTGCCATACCTTTACGAACCGCTTTCAGCTCCAGAACTTCAGCCTGCAGCAGGATAGCGTTCAGCAGGTCGTCGATACCGGTACCGGCTTTCGCGGATACTGGGATGAACTGTGCTTCGCCGCCCCACTCTTCCGGCATAACGCCGTACTGGGAGAGTTCGTTCTTAACGCGATCGAGGTCAGCTTCTGGCTTATCGATTTTGTTCACAGCAACAACCAGCGGAACCTGCGCCGCTTTCGCGTGCTGGATAGCTTCGATGGTCTGCGGCATCACGCCGTCGTCCGCTGCAACAACCAGAACAACGATATCCGTTGCCTGCGCACCACGAGCACGCATAGAGGTAAACGCGGCGTGGCCTGGGGTGTCCAGGAAGGTGATCATACCGTTGTCAGTTTCAACGTGGTATGCACCGATATGCTGGGTAATGCCGCCCGCTTCGCCTGAGGCCACTTTCGTTGAACGAATGTAGTCCAGCAGAGAGGTTTTACCGTGGTCAACGTGACCCATGATGGTCACAACCGGTGCGCGCGGTTCAGCCGCAGCACCCGTATCACGGTCGCTCATTACCGCTTCTTCCAGTTCGTTTTCACGACGCAGGATAACTTTGTGGCCCATCTCTTCGGCAACCAGCTGTGCGGTTTCCTGATCGATAACCTGGTTGATGGTCGCCATTGCGCCCAGTTTCATCATCGCTTTGATGACCTGAGAACCTTTAACGGCCATTTTGTTAGCCAGATCGCCAACGGTGATGGTTTCGCCGATGATAACGTCACGGTTAACGGCCTGCGCTGGCTTCTGGAAGCCCTGCTGCAGAGAAGAACCTTTACGCTGTTTGCCGCCTTTACCGCCACGAACCGCTGCACGCGCTTCTTCACGGTCAGCTTTGGATTCAGCGTGCTTGTTGCCTTTTTTCGCCGGACGGGCCGCTTTCGCGTTACGACCACGGCCACGACCACCTTCAACTTCACGGTCGTTTTCATCTTCAGCCTGGCGAGCATGCTGAGAAGTGGTGACGTGATAATCGCTGGTGTCTTCAGTCGGCTCAGCGCTATTCACACCATTTTTTTCGTTTTCTTCTGCCATGCGGCGGGCTTCTTCCGCTACGCGGCGCGCTTCTTCTTCAAGCTTGCGGCGTGCTTCTTCTTCCGCTTTACGCTTCAGCTCAGCAGCTTCACTTTCACGGCGGGCTTTCTCAGCCTGGGCAGTTTTAGTCATATCGTCTTGTTGATTGCTCACTTTGTCTTTTTCCGCAGCTTCACGTTTCGCTTTATCAGCGGCTTCACGCTTAGCTTGTTCTGCGGCCTCACGTTCGGCTTTTTGTTGCGCCTCGCGCTTCGCTGCTTCTTCAGCTTCACGACGGGCTTGCTCTTCCGCTTCACGCTGCGCCTGCTCTTCCGCGGCCAGGCGTTCAGCCTCTTGCGGATCGCGTTTCACAAAGGTGCGTGTCTTGCGGACTTCGATTTGTACCGACTTACTTTTACCGCCGGTACCTGGGATATTGAGCGTGCTGCGCGTTTTGCGCTGCAGGGTCAATTTGTCCGGCGCAGAACCATTTTCACGGTTCAGGTGCGCCAGTAAAGTTTGTTTCTCTTGTGCGGACACAGAGTCATCAGCAGACTTCGGGATACCAGCGTCAGCAAATTGCTGTACCAGGCGATCCACCGAGGTCTGTATCTCTGCGGCCAGCGTTTTTACGGTTACATCTGTCATGCTGTTCCTTCCTGCTACAGTTTATTACGCTTCGTCGCCGAACCAGCAAATATTACGGGCGGCCATGATGAGCTCGCCGGCTTTCTCGTCAGTTAAACCTTCGATATCAGCCAGGTCATCAACGCCTTGTTCAGCGAGATCTTCCAGCGTACAAACACCACGAGCTGCCAGTTTGAATGCCATTGCGCGATCCAGCCCTTCAAGGTTGAGCAGATCGTCAGCCGGTTTGTTATCACCGAGGCTTTCTTCCTGGGCCAGTGCCAGAGTGGTCAGTGCGTTTTTAGCACGTTCGCGCAGTGCCTCAACGGTGTCTTCATCAAGACCGTCAATTTCCAGCAGTTCTTTCATTGGCACGTAGGCCAGTTCTTCCAGCGTGGAGAAGCCTTCTTCAACCAGCACTGTCGCGAAATCTTCATCAATATCGAGATATTTGGTGAAGGTATCGATCGCTGCGTGCGCTTCAGCCTGATGCTTCGCCTGCAGGTCATCAACGGTCATCACGTTGAGTTCCCATCCGCTCAGCTGCGAGGCCAGACGTACGTTCTGACCATTACGGCCAATCGCCTGCGCCAGGTTGCCCGCTTCAACAGCGATATCCATAGTGTGTTTATCTTCGTCGACCACGATAGACGCGACATCCGCCGGCGCCATGGCGTTGATCACGAACTGCGCCGGGTTATCGTCCCACAGAACGATGTCGATACGCTCGCCGCCCAGCTCCGTCGAAACGGCCTGAACACGCGCACCGCGCATACCCACGCAAGCACCCACCGGATCGATACGCTTATCGTTGGTTTTCACGGCGATTTTCGCACGAGAACCTGGATCGCGAGCGGCTGCTTTGATTTCAATAACTTCTTCGCCAATTTCTGGCACTTCAATGCGGAACAGTTCGATCAGCATTTCCGGCTTGGAACGGGTGACGAACAGCTGTGCGCCACGCGCTTCCGGACGTACGGAATAAAGTACACCACGGATACGGTCGCCTGGACGGAAGTTCTCACGCGGCAGCATATCTTCACGCAGGATAACGGCTTCAGCATTGTTGCCGAGATCCAGAGAGATGTTGTCACGGTTCACTTTCTTCACCACGCCAGTGATGATTTCACCTTCGTGTTCGCGGAACTGATCAACGACCATTGCGCGTTCAGCTTCACGAACTTTCTGTACGATAACCTGTTTCGCCGTTTGAGTGGTGATACGGTCGAAGGTCACAGATTCGATCTGGTCTTCAACGTAGTCACCCACGTTCAGGCTTTCGTCTTCGTAGCGTGCTGCTTCCAGGGTAATTTCTTTCGTCGGTTGCGTGACCTCTTCAACGATCACCCAACGACGGAATGTATCGAAATCGCCGCTCT
Source organism: Pseudocitrobacter sp. 73 (assembly GCF_008369545.1). Classification (NCBI taxonomy): domain Bacteria; kingdom Pseudomonadati; phylum Pseudomonadota; class Gammaproteobacteria; order Enterobacterales; family Enterobacteriaceae; genus Pseudocitrobacter; species Pseudocitrobacter sp. 73. Next base: position 174,587 of record NZ_VTZO01000015.1, read on the forward strand.
TACGATCAATTTCTACGCGAACGTCGATTTCTTGTTCGTATTTTTTCTTCGTAGCCGTTGCCAGCGCGCTTTCCAGCGCTTCGAAAATCTTCTCACGCGGCAGCGCTTTCTCATTGGAGACGGCTTCAACAACAGCCAAAATTTCTTTGTTCATCGGGGCCTTTCACCTCAATCCAGACTGTTAAAAGTGGGGAACCAGGTTCGCCTTCTGGATGTTACTCAGCGCGAACACTTCATCTTTGCCTTCGACTGTCACAGTGATCATTTCACCGTCTACCGCTTTGATAATGCCCTGCCATTTACGACGGTTCTGAACCGCCATGCGCAGGACCAGCGTGACTTCTTCACCCAGGAAACGCGTGTAGTGTTCCGCGGTGAACATAGGACGATCGAGGCCCGGAGAGGAAACTTCCAGGTTGTAAGCCACTGTAATCGGATCTTCTACATCCATTACCGCGCTTACCTGGTGGCTCACATCAGCACAATCATCAACATTGATGCCATCTTCACTATCAATATAGATGCGCAGTGTGGATGTGCGACCGCGAATAAATTCGATGCCGACCAGTTCGTAGCCCAGGGCTTCAACTGGTGCCGTAATCATCTCTGTTAATTTTTGCTCTAATGTGGACAAACCCACCCCCAAGACATAAAAAAAGGGCGTAAAGCCCAGTTATTCTGTAGTCAGATAACAAAAAACCCCGATAAATCGGGGCTTTAGATAACTGAACCCTATAGCCGCAACTGCGGCCTGGAGAACCTTCCGAAAGAATTTTTTTCAAATCCAGCTACGAAGGCCTAAGTCTTCACAGTATATTTGAAAAAGAACTCTAAGGGAAAGTGGTTGCGGGGGCCGGATTTGAACCGACGACCTTCGGGTTATGAGCCCGACGAGCTACCAGGCTGCTCCACCCCGCGCCTGAAACGTGGCAAATTTTACGCGTTTTGAGTAAAAAATGCAAATAATGCTGGGATTTGGTACCGAGGACGGGACGTAAAATCGGCCTGTAGTATAAAGAAGAAAGTAACATCCTGTCAACCTCACATTCTATGCAGCGGACAAGCAGTATTACTGGCAGTAATGTGTCACAAGCGATACACCGCAGCAATAAGGATTTTTCACTGAAAATCACACGAAGCACTTCCGGTATTGCGCAAAAGATGATTAAATTAAAACTCATTTATTTTGCATAAAAATTCACTGAGAGCGAAAAAGCGTTTTCTCCATCAGTCTATCAAAGCAGGGTTTTACTTTATGACGACGATTCTCAAGCATCTTCCGGTAGGTCAACGTATTGGTATCGCCTTCTCCGGCGGTCTGGACACCAGCGCGGCGCTGCTGTGGATGCGACAAAAAGGAGCAGTGCCTTACGCCTATACTGCAAACCTGGGCCAGCCTGATGAAGAAGACTACGACGCTATCCCACGCCGTGCCATGGAATACGGCGCAGAGAACGCTCGTCTGATCGACTGCCGTAAGCAGCTGGTTGCAGAAGGTATAGCCGCTATTCAATGTGGCGCCTTCCACAATACCACCGGCGGCCTGACCTACTTCAACACAACCCCACTCGGTCGCGCCGTTACCGGCACCATGCTGGTTGCCGCCATGAAAGAAGATGGTGTGAACATTTGGGGCGACGGCAGCACCTATAAAGGCAACGATATTGAACGTTTCTATCGTTATGGCCTGCTGACCAACGCCGAACTGCAGATTTACAAACCGTGGCTCGATAGCGACTTTATCGATGAGCTGGGCGGTCGTCATGAGATGTCTGAGTTCATGATTTCCTGCGGCTTCGACTACAAAATGTCCGTCGAGAAAGCTTACTCCACCGACTCCAACATGCTTGGCGCAACGCACGAAGCGAAAGACCTGGAATTCCTCAACTCCAGCGTCAAAATCGTTAACCCGATTATGGGTGTGAAATTCTGGGATGAGAACGTGAAGATCCCGGCAGAAGAAGTGACCGTGCGTTTTGAACAGGGTCATCCGGTCGCGCTGAACGGTAAAACCTTCAGTGACGACGTGGAGATGATGCTGGAAGCAAATCGCATTGGCGGCCGTCACGGTCTGGGCATGAGCGATCAGATTGAAAACCGTATCATTGAAGCGAAAAGTCGTGGCATCTACGAAGCCCCGGGGATGGCGCTGCTGCATATCGCTTACGAGCGTCTGCTGACCGGCATTCATAACGAAGACACTATCGAGCAATATCATGCGCATGGTCGTCAGTTGGGTCGTCTGCTGTACCAGGGCCGTTGGTTCGATTCTCAGGCGCTGATGCTGCGTGATTCACTGCAACGCTGGGTCGCAAGCCAGATTACCGGCGAAGTCACGCTGGAACTGCGTCGCGGGAACGACTACTCCATTCTGAATACCGTGTCTGACAACCTGACCTATAAAGCAGAGCGTCTGACGATGGAGAAAGGCGACTCCATGTTCTCTGCCGAAGATCGTATCGGTCAGTTGACTATGCGTAACCTGGATATCACCGACACGCGCGATAAGTTGTTCGGTTATGCAAAAACTGGCCTGCTCTCTTCCTCAGCCGCCAGCGGCGTGCCGCAGGTTGAGAATCTGGAGAAGAAAGGGAAGTAATTGCTTCTCTGTTGATGTATGCAAAAAGCCGCGAAAGCGGCTTTTTTTGTGGGCAGGTTGTACCGACGTCTGGCGATTCTGCTGCTTGCACAGTGCCTGATGGCGCTGCGCTTATCAGGCCTACGAAGCGTGCGGTGTTTGGTATTTGGTGTTCGATGTTCGGTGCATCTGTAGGCCGGATAAGGCGAAGCCGCCATCCGGCAACTCTGCCGCGAGCACAATGCCTGATGCGCTACGCTTATCAGGCCTACGTTTACTACAGACGAAAAAAAAGACGCTTTTCAGCGTCTTTCTTTCGGAATATTGGTACTGAGGATGGGACTCGAACCCACAAGCCCGTTAGGGCACTACCACCTCAAGGTAGCGTGTCTACCAATTCCACCACCTCAGCACAGATACTACTCTTAGTGTGGGATATCGCTGGTCGGCTGAGCCGGTGCAGCTGGCTGAGTTTGCTCGGTTTTCGGCGCACTCAGATTTTCCCACTCGCTTCCTTTATTGGTCTTGTTGCTGTTAATGTTACCCAGCGCCAGACTGATAATGAAGAACAACGTTGCCAGAACTGCGGTCATGCGGGTCATGAAGTTACCAGAACCACTTGAACCAAACAGCGTGCCGGAAGCGCCTGCTCCGAAGGAGGCTCCCATATCAGCGCCTTTACCTTGCTGCAGCATGATCAGACCAACAAGGCCAATCGCTACAATAAGGAAAACTACTAAAAGAGCTTCGTACATAATCAACCTGTTCCTTGCGGAGTTGCCGCATACCAATTGCTTCGACCAATTAAAGTGGGCTTTTTTAATGTTTCCCACTGAAGCGGGTGTGAATACTAACCAAAGCGAATCACCTTCGCAAGGGCAATTTTATCGCATTGTATCAACTGCGGAAAAAAACAGCAAAAAAGCCTGTTTTCCCTAAAAGAGAGGCGGCAACCGCCGCCTTATTAATCACTTATCGCAGATATCAGACCGCTTTAACCGCATCCGCAATGCGATTAGCGAATGCAGTAACCTGTGCTTCGTCTTCGCCCTCAACCATCACGCGAATCAGTGGCTCGGTGCCCGATTTACGCAGCAGCACGCGACCGCGGTTGCCCAGTGCGGCTTCCACTTCCGCCGTCACCGCTTTTACTGTTTCATTTTCCAGCGGGTCGCCGCTACCCGCTGTGAAGCGGACGTTGATCAGCACCTGCGGGAACATTTTCATGCCGCTGCACAGATCATGCAGAGACATGTGGTTACGCACCATCGCTGCAACAACCTGCAGCGCGGCCACAATCCCGTCACCCGTGGTGGTTTGATCTAACAGAATGACGTGACCGGAGTTTTCCGCACCAATGCGCCAGTCTTTCTCCTGCAGTTTTTCCAGCACGTAACGGTCGCCCACTTTGGCGCGTACAAACGGAATACCTAACTGCTTCAGCGCGACTTCCAGACCCATGTTGCTCATCAGGGTGCCGACCGCGCCACCGCGCAGTTTGCCCTGACGCAGCCCTTCACGGGCAATGATATAGAGGATCTGGTCACCGTCGACTTTATTGCCTTCATGGTCAACCATGATGACGCGGTCGCCGTCGCCGTCAAAGGCGATGCCAAGGTGTGCCTTCTCAGCCAGTACGCGCGCCTGCAAGGCACGAACGTCGGTTGCGCCGACTTCCTGGTTGATGTTTACGCCATCCGGATCACAGCCGATGGCCACAACCTGCGCGCCCAGTTCGCGGAATACGTTCGGCGCGATGTGATAAGTGGCACCGTTCGCACAGTCGACCACGATTTTGAGGTCGTTCAGGCTCAGTTCGTTCGGGAAGGTCGCTTTGCAGAATTCGATATAGCGGCCTGCAGCATCGACGATACGACTGGCTTTACCCAGTTCGGCTGAATCCACACAGCTGATCTCTTTTTCCAGCTCAGCTTCGATGGCTTCTTCAACTTCATCCGGCAGTTTGGTACCGTCGATGGAGAAGAATTTGATGCCGTTGTCGTAGTACGGATTATGCGATGCGGAGATAACGATACCCGCCTCAGCGCGGAAGGTACGTGTCAGGTAAGCCACCGCAGGGGTCGGCATTGGGCCAGTAAAGGACGCAGAGAGCCCCGCAGCGGCAAGGCCGGCTTCCAGTGCAGACTCCAGCATGTAGCCTGAGATGCGGGTATCTTTACCGATGATGATCTTACGTGAACCGTGGCTTGCCAGCACCTTCCCGGCTGCCCAGCCCAGTTTCAATACGAAATCAGGGGTGATGGGCGCATCGCCTACGCGACCACGAATACCATCGGTACCAAAATATTTACGTTTACTCATAGCGTTTGTTTTCCTTCGCTGACAACGTAGCTTCCACCACGCGCATCGCTTCTACAGTTTCTTTGACATCATGGACACGAATAATATGCGCCCCCTGCATTGCGGCAATCACCGCACACGCCAGGCTACCACTGAGACGTTCGGAAGGCCCAACGTTCAGCAGTTGACCAATCATCGACTTACGCGACATCCCAACGAACAGCGGAAGGCCAAAATGATGGAATTCGGACAAGCGTGCCAGTAATGCATAATTATGGGAGAGATTCTTACCGAAACCGAACCCCGGGTCGAGGATCAATTTCTCTTTTCCGATACCTGCCGCTTCACAACGTGCGATATGTTCAATAAAGAAGCGATTCACATCTGCAAAAACGTCATCATACTTCGGCGCTTCCTGCATGGTTTTCGGATTGCCCTGCATGTGCATCAGGGAAACGGGGAGGCCGGTTTCCGCAGCCGCTTCCAGTGCGCCGGGTTCGGTAAGCGAGCGGATATCATTAATAATATGGGCGCCTGCGCGCGCGGATTCGCGGATGACTTCCGGTTTTGATGTATCAACAGAGATCCACACTTCAAATCGCTGGGCAATGGCCTCTACGACCGGGATCACCCGTTCCAGCTCCTCTTCGACGCTGACTTCAGAAGCCCCTGGGCGCGTAGATTCACCGCCCACATCCACAATCGTCGCTCCAGCGTTAATCATCAGGTTAGCGTGCTTCACCGCCTCCACTAACGTATTGTGCGTTCCACCGTCGGAGAACGAATCCGGCGTGACGTTCAGAATGCCCATAACGTGAGGGTGAGAGAGATCCAGCGTGGAGCCCTGGGCGAAGAGTTTCATGGCTAATCCTTCCGATTGATTCTTGTCTTGAATGTAAAAAAACCCTGAGGCAAGCCTCAGGGTTTCAGGTGATGCTACGTTATCACGTGCGGATAACTTATTTGTCGCCTAACTGTTCTGACATGGTGTTGCCCGGGTTCGGCGTACGCGGTTCATCGACCGGACGCGGCGCACGCGGGGTGCCATTGTTGTCAGAATTGTTCGATGAACCCGGTTCTTCCCAGCCCGCTGGCGGGCGAACATCACGGCGGGCCATCAGGTCATCAATCTGCGGCGCATCGATGGTCTCATATTTCATGAGCGCATCTTTCATCGCATGCAGGATGTCCATATTGTCGTTAAGCAACTTACGCGCACGATCGTAGTTACGTTCGATGAGCGATTTTACTTCCTGGTCGATGATACGCGCGGTTTCATCAGACATATGTTTCGCTTTCGCGACTGAACGGCCCAGGAACACTTCGCCCTCTTCTTCCGCGTACAGCAGCGGACCGAGTTTGTCGGAGAAGCCCCACTGGGTGACCATGTTACGTGCCAGGTTCGTCGCGACTTTAATGTCGTTCGACGCACCGGTAGAAACATGCTCCGCACCGTAGATGATCTCTTCTGCCAGACGACCGCCATACAGCGTAGAAATCTGGCTTTCCAGTTTCTGACGGCTGGCGCTGATCGCGTCGCCTTCAGGCAGGAAGAAGGTCACACCCAGCGCACGTCCGCGCGGAATAATCGTCACTTTGTGCACCGGATCGTGTTCCGGCACCAGGCGACCAATAATCGCGTGGCCTGCTTCGTGATACGCGGTAGATTCTTTCTGCGCTTCCGTCATCACCATGGAGCGACGTTCCGCACCCATCATGATTTTGTCTTTCGCTTTTTCGAACTCAACCATCGAGACAACGCGTTTGTTGCCACGTGCGGCAAACAGTGCCGCTTCGTTCACCAGGTTCGCCAGGTCTGCACCGGAGAAACCAGGAGTACCACGGGCAATGATTGCCGCGTCGATATCGGGTGCCAGTGGTACGCGACGCATGTGAACTTTCAGGATCTGCTCACGACCGCGAACATCTGGCAGGCCAACGACAACCTGACGGTCGAAACGGCCAGGACGCAGCAGCGCCGGGTCGAGAACGTCCGGGCGGTTAGTTGCCGCGATAACGATGATACCTTCGTTACCTTCGAAGCCGTCCATTTCAACCAGCATCTGGTTCAGGGTCTGTTCACGTTCATCGTGACCACCGCCCAGGCCTGCGCCACGCTGGCGGCCTACGGCGTCGATTTCATCGATAAAGATGATGCACGGTGCCGCTTTCTTCGCCTGTTCGAACATGTCACGCACACGAGATGCGCCCACACCGACGAACATTTCTACGAAGTCAGAACCGGAAATCGTAAAGAACGGAACCTTCGCTTCGCCAGCGATTGCTTTCGCCAGCAGCGTTTTACCGGTACCCGGAGGGCCGACCATCAGGACGCCTTTCGGAATTTTACCGCCCAGTTTCTGGAAACGGCTCGGCTCACGCAGATATTCAACCAGTTCACCAACCTCTTCTTTTGCTTCGTCACAGCCTGCGACGTCAGCAAAGGTGGTTTTGATCTGATCTTCAGTCAGCATGCGCGCCTTACTTTTACCGAACGACATGGCACCTTTGCCACCGCCGCCCTGCATCTGGCGCATGAAGAAGATCCAGACACCGATCAGTAACAACATCGGGAACCAGGAGATGAAGATAGAAGCCAGCAGGCTCGGTTCTTCAGGCGGTTCGCCAACCACTTTGACATTTTTAGTCAGCAGGTTGTCGAGAAGCTTCGGATCGTTAACCGGAATGTAAGTCGTGTAACGGTTACTATCTTTCTTGGTAACGTTGATCTCACGTCCGTTGATACGCGCTTCGCGAACCTGGTCCTGATTGACCTCTTGCAGGAAGGTAGAGTAGTCCACCTTGCGGCTATTCGACTCGCTGGGCCCAAAGCTCTGGAATACTGACATCAGCACAACGGCAATGACCAGCCAGAGTATTAGGTTTTTCGCCATGTCACTCAAGGGATTAACCTCTTATTACAACTGTGTTAAAAACAGCGTCAGGATACTCTATATCCAGTTTGTTTCAAACTTTCGTCTGAAATTCCACCTTCTATGGTTTTCGCCCGGTCGCTACAATGTACACTTCCCGCGAACGCGCGCGAGAAGAGTCCGGCTTACGAACTTTCACCTTCGTAAACAGGGAGCGAATTTCCCTTAGATACTCATCGAAGCCTTCGCCCTGGAACACCTTCACTACAAAATTACCGCCTGGCGCGAGAACATCACGAGCCATTTCAAGCGCCAGCTCCACCAGATACATGGCGCGGGGGATATCCACCGCGGGTGTTCCACTCATGTTTGGTGCCATATCTGACATGACAACTTGTACTTTACTGTCACCCACGCGTTCCAGTAACGCTTTCATCACGAGTTCATCACGAAAGTCGCCCTGAAGGAAGTCCACACCAACGATTGGATCCATAGGTAAAAGATCGCAAGCGATGATGCGGCCTTTGCCACCAATCTGCGTGACCACGTACTGTGACCAGCCTCCTGGGGCAGCACCGAGGTCAACAACCGTCATCCCCGGCTTAAAAAGTTTGTCACTTTGCTGTATTTCATCAAGTTTAAACCAGGCACGGGAACGCAACCCCTTTTTCTGTGCCGCTTGAACATATTTATCGCTAAAGTGTTCCTGAAGCCAGCGACTTGAGCTGGCAGAACGCTTCTTACCTGTCATTTAACTTTCCCATCGGGGCAGAACATCGTTGCCATGCGGCGTAAATTTCAACGCACTATTTGGCGATATATGGGAGATGGCGGTAGAATGACCCGTTTTCAATCCCAACGTAAGCAAAAATATACGATGAATCTGAGTACTAAACAAAAACAGCACCTGAAAGGTCTGGCACATCCGCTCAAGCCGGTAGTTATGCTTGGCAATAATGGTTTGACCGAAGGGGTACTGGCCGAGATTGAACAAGCGTTAGAGCACCATGAACTCATCAAGGTGAAAGTCGCGTCTGAAGATCGCGAGACCAAAACCTTGATCGTGGACGCTATCGTGCGCGAAACCGGCGCCTGTAACGTACAGGTCATCGGTAAAATGCTGGTGCTTTATCGCCCGAGTAAAGAACGTAAAATCTCGCTGCCACGTTAAGAATATCCTAAATTTGCACACAACAGTGTGTAAAACGAGGGTTTTCCTTCTCGAGGGCTAGCAACATGCCACGCTCTTCAGCTTGATAAAAGGCCGCTATGCGGCCTTTTTCTTATCTTTACAATGCATCAACATCTCTGCGTTGGGCAACCGTTAAAGATATTCAACCTTAATGATTTCGTACTCGACTTCGCCGCCTGGCGTGCGAATGGTAACGACATCATCCTGCTCTTTGCCGACCAGACCACGCGCGATCGGTGAGTTCACAGAAATCAGATTCTGCTTAAAATCCGCCTCATCATCACCCACGATACGGTAGGTTTGTTCTTCATCAGTATCGAGGTTAAGGACAGTGACAGTTGAGCCAAAAATCACGCGGCCATTGTTAGGCATTTTGGTGATATCGATAACCTGCGCGTTAGACAGCTTGGCTTCGATATCTTTAATACGGCCTTCGCAGAAGCCCTGCTGCTCACGGGCAGCATGGTATTCAGCGTTCTCTTTCAGATCGCCGTGCTCACGTGCTTCCGCAATGGCTGCAATGATTTCAGGACGGCGAACAGATTTCAGAAAATCGAGTTCTTCACGCAGTTTTTCTGCGCCACGAAGGGTCATCGGAATAGCTTGCATTTGTTATACCTCTTGAACATTCCTGTTGGGAGCAGTTCACCCCGCTCCGGCTCTCAGCCCGCCTGACAACGCCACGCGGCCAGGCCAGAAGCAAAAGAAAACCGACCCGGGTACAAAGTCCCAGGTCAGCAGCAATTTCTCATTTGATAAGTATTTTACCCTGAAGTTCACTATGGGTCATCGTTTACTTTACAGGGCTTTGCGCCGTAGTATGTCGGCTTGTTTCCAGGTTGTTAGCGCGGGATTATGCGATTTTCCAGATTTATCATTGGATTGACCACCACGATAGCGTTTAGCGTCCAGGCCGCGAATGTTGAAGAGTACACCAGTCAACTTCCTGCAGGGGCCAATCTTGCTTTTATGGTGCAAAAAGTGGGCGCAGCAGCGCCAGAGATCGACTACCACAGCCAACAGATGGCGCTGCCTGCCAGTACGCAGAAAGTGATCACTGCGCTTGCGGCGTTGCTTCAGCTTGGCCCCGACTTTCGCTTTACCACCACTCTTGAGAGCAAAGGCAGCATCGATGATGGTACGCTGAAAGGCGACCTGGTGGCGCGATTTGGCGGCGATCCGACGTTAAAACGTCAGGATATTCGCAATATGGTCGCTAACCTGAAAAAAGCAGGTGTGCAGAAAATTGAAGGTAATGTGCTCATTGATACCTCAATTTTCGCCAGTCACGATAAAGCCCCTGGCTGGCCGTGGAACGACATGACCCAGTGCTTCAGCGCCCCGCCCGCTGCCGCGATTGTCGATCGCAACTGCTTCTCGATTTCTCTCTATAGTGCGCAAAAAGCGGATGATTTAGCGTTTATTCGCGTTGCGTCTTATTATCCGGTGACCATGTTCAGCCAGGTACGTACGCTGGCGAAAGGCTCCCCTGACGCGCAATACTGTGAACTGGACGTGGTGCCAGGCGATCTTAACCGCTACACCCTGACCGGCTGTCTGCCGCAGCGTTCCGAGCCGCTTCCACTGGCTTTCGCGATCCAGGACGGCGCCAGCTACGCCGGTGCGATCATTAAAGATGAACTGAAGCAGGCTGGCATTACCTACAGCGGCACGCTGCTGCGCCAGACCCTGGTTAATGAGCCGGGAACCGTGATCGCCACGAAGCAGTCCGCGCCGCTGCACGATCTGCTGCGAATTATGCTGAAAAAATCGGACAACATGATCGCCGATACCGTCTTCCGTATGATCGGCCACGCGCGTTTCAACGTGCCGGGTACCTGGCGTGCGGGTTCGGATGCGGTACGTCAGATCCTGCGTCAGCAGGCGGGCGTCGATTTAGGCAACACGATTATCGCCGATGGCTCCGGCCTTTCACGGCATAACCTGATCGCCCCTGCGACGATGATGCAGGTGCTGCAATATATCGCTCAGCATGATAATGAGCTGAACTACATCTCTATGCTGCCGCTCGCCGGGCATGATGGTTCTTTGCAATACCGCGCAGGTCTGCATCAGGCGGGGGTAGATGGCAAAGTCTCCGCGAAAACGGGTTCGTTGCAGGGCGTGTATAACCTGGCCGGATTTATCACCACCGCCAGCGGTCAACGAATGGCATTCGTGCAGTATCTCTCGGGCTATGCGGTTTCACCGGCGGATCAACGTAACCGCCGTATTCCGTTGGTGCGGTTTGAGAGCCGGTTGTATAAGGACATTTATCAGAATAACTGAGCATAAAAAAAACCGGCCATCAGGCCTAATGCTGGTCAGTTAAGCACTGATTCACTTTTCAAAGCATCTTCCCGTTGCGCTCCTGTCTGGCTCCATGCCATATAAATCGTGCAGGCGCAGGGAGCACGCAGGGGGCGGCCAATCGCCGCCGCCCCCTGCACCCCCGGGCTTCGGCGGAAAAATCGCCGCTTCGCGGTTCCCTCAGCTTATCCCTTACGGCTTTCGGGTCGGGCGCGAGGTAACATCCCTGTAAAGCCGCGCCCTCAGCCCACATCCATGTGGGCTGCCCCGGCCTTCAGGGAACACTTCGGCGATTTTGACGCCACCAACAGCGCTGCGGTCTTTAAGTAAACAGCAAAAACCAGCGTATCTGAAACCGACGAGTCCCCGCTGGAAATCGGCGAGCCGGAGAATGGAAGACAAGGTCAGTCCGCCATGGATGGCGGACTGAGGCGAACCGAGACAGGACGTCGAGTTTCGCCGTGCCGCAGGCTGGAGTTCGGAGGAGAGCGTAGTGCGAAGCACCGATTTCCCCGCGGGGCCGCGGGGATTGCGAAGGGGGTCGCGGTTGACCCCCTTTGCCCGTTCACTGATGCTGATGTTACATATTGCGCAAAACATAAAGTGAACGGAACTTTGCGCTTAACTGACCAGCATTAGGCCATCAGGCCGGGTTTTTAAGTTTAACGCTTGTAAATGAACTCAACGCCTTCTTCGTCGTCTTCGTCCCAATCGTCATCCCAGTCTTCATCGTCTTCTTCTTCGACAGCCGCTTCTTCAAGCTGCTGGCGGTGATAGTCATCCCACATGAATTCGACTTTCTCTGGCTGTTTCGCTTCTTCTGCGGAAACAATCGGGTTCTCGATGATAAAGGTCATGACATCCCAGCACAGGTCTTTTACGCCCTGCTGGCTGGCGGCGGAGATCAGGTAGTGTTTACCTTCCCAACCCAGCGCCTCTGCAATCTCTTTAGCCTTCGCTTCAGCTTCCGCTTTATCCATCAGGTCGATCTTATTGAAGACCAACCAGCGTGGCTTACCGGCCAGTTTTTCACTGTACTTCTCAAGTTCGCCGATAATAATACGGGCGTTCTCAACCGGATCGGAACCGTCGATCGGCGCGATGTCGATGAGATGCAGCAGCACGCGGCAACGCTCAAGGTGTTTCAGGAAGCGGATACCCAGACCAGCACCTTCCGCTGCGCCTTCGATCAGCCCCGGAATATCGGCAACCACGAAGCTCTTCTCGTTATCCATACGCACCACACCAAGGCTTGGCACCAGGGTGGTAAACGGATAATCCGCCACTTTCGGCTTCGCCGCAGACACGGCGCGGATGAAGGTGGATTTACCGGCGTTCGGCATACCCAGCATACCAACATCGGCCAACAGCATCAGTTCCAGCTGCAGGTCACGCTTGTCACCCGGTGTCCCCATCGTTTTTTGACGCGGAGTACGGTTAACGGACGATTTAAAACGGGTGTTACCCAGACCGTGCCAGCCGCCCTTTGCCACCATCAGACGCTGACCGTGTTTGGTCATGTCGCCCATGGTTTCGCCGGTACCCTGATCGATAACACGGGTACCCACCGGCACTTTAACCGTGACGTCTTTGCCGCGCTTACCGGTACAGTCACGGCTCTGGCCGTTCTGGCCACGTTCCGCACGGAAAGATTTTTCAAAACGATAGTCAATCAGAGTGTTCAGGTTCTCGTCAGCTTCCAGCCAGACATCACCACCATCGCCGCCGTCGCCGCCATCAGGGCCACCGCGTGGAATATATTTTTCACGGCGGAAGCTTACGCAACCATTACCGCCATCACCTGCTACAACCAGGATCGTTGCTTCATCAACAAACTTCATTTTACTCTCCGTAAATCATTCGCCTGAGCGGGGGACAACTACAACCGCCTCACGCTTACGCCACCGTCCCCAAAGACGGTGACCAATGGCGGAATACATTGCGCCCGCAACCACGACAAACGCACCGAGATAACCGATAAGGTTTAACATCGGTCTGGCGAAGAAATCGGGCCAGGCCATTGATAATAAATCTGAAAATAACAGTGTAAACAGTGGGGTCAGCGTCACAATCGCGCTCACCTGCGCCGCCTGCCAGCGAGCCATGGCTTCCGCCAGTGCGCCATAGCCAACCAGCGTGTTCAGCCCACAAAATATCAGGCAGGCTAGCTGCCAGTCACTGAGCTGATGGATAACCGCCGGCTTTGCCAATGGCAGCAGCGCAATAGTACATAAAGTGTACAGTAAAAACAGGATCTGTTGTGACGCCAGCCGCCGCAATAACACCTTTTGCGCGACGCCATAGCTCACCCAGACCATCGCCGCCCCGACACCGAAGATAACGCCCCAGGTGTAGTCGGTCAGGCGCGTGAAAATCTCAATCAAACTGGTGTTGAAGAACATCACCAGCCCGCAGACCAGCATGATAGCGCCAACAATCTGCGTACCGCGCATTTTCTCTTTGAGGATAAATACGCTGGCAACCATCATCCCGACGGGAGAGAGCTGCCCAATGACCTGCGAAGCCGTCGGACTGACATATTGCAGCGAGGAGCTGAAGAGAACAAAGTTCCCAAACAGACCGCCTGTGGCAATCGCCAGCAGAACCAGCCAACGCGGGTTACGGAAAATTCGCAGCGGCGGCAGCTTGCGCTTCACCGTCAGAATGAGGCCAAGGCCGACACTGGCCATCAAAAAGCGATAGAAGACAACGGTAGGCGGTTCCATGACCTCCAGTACCTGCTTCATTGCAATCGGCAAAGCACCCCAACATATCGCCGTGGTGAGTGCCAAAAGAATACCAATACCTGCCTGCTGCTTCATACCGGATTCCCTGCCTGAGACCACTGTGATTTTCCGGGCGTCGAATGTAAAAAGCCCCGCAACGAGTTGCGGGGCTTTAATCCGTTACCGGACCACGAAAACCTTACTCAGCAACGATGCTGATGTATTTACGGTTGTTCGGGCCTTTAACTTCGAATTTCACTTTACCGTCTGCTTTAGCAAACAGAGTGTGGTCACGACCGCAACCTACGTTGTTACCAGCGTGGAATTTGGTACCACGCTGACGAACGATGATGCTACCCGCCAGAACGGTTTCGCCACCGAAACGCTTAACGCCAAGACGTTTAGCTTCTGAATCGCGACCGTTACGAGTTGAGCCGCCAGCCTTTTTATGTGCCATTTAAATCTCTCCTCAGGTCTTAGGCGCTGATGCCAGTAATTTTCACATCAGTGAACCACTGACGGTGGCCCTGCTGCTTACGGTAGTGTTTACGACGACGAAACTTAACGATTTTAACTTTCTCGCCACGACCGTGAGCAACAACTTCAGCTTTGATTACGCCGCCATCAACGAAAGGAACGCCGATTTTGACTTCTTCACCGTTTGCGATCATCAGAACTTCAGCGAATTCAACAGATTCGCCAGTTGCGATGTCCAGCTTTTCCAGGCGAACGGTCTGACCTTCGCTTACTCGGTGTTGTTTACCACCACTTTGGAAAACCGCGTACATATAGAACTCCGCTTCCGCGCACATTAATCGTGTGATTCAGAGTGCGCTATAAATATTCACAATAGGGCGCGAATATTACGCAAAACGCGAGCCTTTGACAAGTGCTACCATCAATACACGCAGAAAAAAAACACAACTTTCACGGTAACGTTTATCTGAGCCGTTTTTTCAGTACAATCAGTGCTACAACTCTAACGTAAAACCTTCATTATCCCGTACGGATAAGTGGTAAACAGGACATTAAGCCCGGCTTTTGCGATGAATCTACAACAAATCAATGAGTTAACCGCGCAGGATATGGCGGGTGTCAATGCAACGATTCTTGAACAGCTCAACTCAGATGTTCAGCTCATCAATCAGTTGGGTTATTACATCGTCAGTGGAGGCGGAAAACGCATTCGCCCTATGATCGCCGTACTGGCCGCTCGCGCGGTCGGCTACGAGGGAAATGCCCATGTCACCATCGCTGCGCTGATTGAGTTTATCCACACCGCCACGCTGCTGCACGACGATGTGGTGGATGAATCCGACATGCGCCGCGGGAAAGCGACCGCGAATGCCGCGTTCGGGAATGCGGCAAGCGTCCTGGTCGGCGATTTCATCTACACCCGTGCGTTCCAGATGATGACCAGTCTCGGCTCGCTGAAGGTGCTGGAAGTGATGTCGGAAGCGGTGAACGTGATTGCCGAAGGCGAAGTGCTGCAGTTGATGAACGTCAACGACCCGGACATCACCGAAGAAAACTACATGCGCGTGATTTACAGTAAAACCGCGCGCCTGTTTGAAGCGGCATCCCAGTGTTCCGGCCTGCTTGCAGGCTGTACGCCAGAGCAGGAAAAAGGTTTGCAGGATTATGGACGCTATCTCGGTACTGCTTTCCAGTTGATTGATGATTTACTGGATTACAGCGCCGATGGCGAGACGCTCGGCAAAAACGTCGGTGATGACCTCAACGAGGGCAAGCCGACCCTGCCGCTGCTGCACGCTATGCGTAACGGTACCCCGGAACAAGCGCTGCTGATTCGCGGTGCGATTGAGCAGGGTAACGGGCGTCATCTGCTGGAGCCGGTTCTGGAAGCTATGGCGGCCTGTGGCTCGCTGGAGTGGACGCGTCAGCGCGCCGAAGAAGAAGCGGATAAAGCTATTGCCGCCCTCTCACCGCTGCCTGATTCTCAATGGCGCGATGCGCTTATCGCCCTCGCCCACATCGCTGTTCAGCGCGACCATTAATCCTGTCTGTCTCTCCCGCGCACATAGCGGGAGAGTTCCAGTAAAATCCCAAAAATGATTATTCATGCCTGATAGCGTCGAAAATTTGATGTTTTCTGAATTTAAGCTCAACTTACATGAACTTTTTAGAGCTTACCAACAGGAAGCGCTATAGTACTCCCGTGCTGTTTTCACGAACAATTTAGCTTCTGAACAGGGAGATAACATGGATAAGTTTATTGACTGGCACCCTGCGGATATCATCGCGGGTCTGCGCAAAAAAGGCACAACAATGGCGGCGGAATCCCGTAAGAATGGCCTGAGTTCCTCTACGCTTGCCAACGTTCTGTCGCGCCCGTGGCCGAAAGGTGAGCTGATTATCGCCAAAGCGTTGGGTACTGAGCCGTGGGTTATCTGGCCGTCACGCTATCACGACCCTATCACGCATCAGTTTATTGATAAGACGCAGTCGATGCGTCAGACGAAAAAGAAATAAACCTCAGAAAGCACAACGCCTCTCACGCTGCACGTAAGAGGCGTTGTGAGAAGAACGATTACTCGCCCTTCACACGTTCGATATTCGCACCCAGCGCGCGCAGTTTGTCTTCAATGCGCTCGTAGCCACGATCGATGTGATAGATACGGTCAACAATGGTGGTACCTTCCGCGATGCAACCTGCCAGCACCAGGCTTGCAGACGCGCGCAGATCGGTCGCCATTACCTGAGCGCCGGAGAGTTTCTCAACGCCGTGACAGATAGCCGTATTGCTTTCGATTTCCGCACGCGCGCCCATACGGATCAGTTCCGGAATGTGCATGAAACGGTTTTCGAAGATAGTTTCGGTGATCACACCCGTCCCTTCCGCCAGCATATTCAGCAGGGTGAACTGCGCCTGCATGTCGGTCGGGAAGCCAGGGTGCGGCGCGGTACGCACGTTCACCGCTTTCGGACGCTGACCGTGCATATCCAGGCTGATCCAGTCGCTGCCGACTTCAATTTCAGCACCGGCTTCGCGCAGTTTCGCCAGCACGGCGTCCAGCGTTTCCGGGCACGCGTTACGGCAGATGATTTTGCCGCGAGAGATGGCCGCAGCCACGAGGAAAGTACCGGTTTCGATACGGTCTGGCAGTACGCGGTAAACGCCGCCACCCAGGCGTTTTACGCCTTCGATGGTGATGCGATCGGTGCCCTGACCGCTGATTTTCGCGCCCAGCGCAACGAGGAAGTTTGCTGTATCGACAATCTCCGGCTCGCGCGCGGCGTTTTCGATGATGGTGGTGCCTTCAGCAAGGGTAGCCGCTGACATAATGGTCACGGTGGCGCCAACGCTCACTTTGTCCATCACGATGTGCGCGCCTTTCAGGCGGCCATCAACGGAGGCTTTCACGTAGCCTTCTTCCAGCTTGATGGTCGCACCAAGCTGTTCCAGACCAGTGATGTGCAGGTCAACCGGACGCGCACCAATAGTACAGCCGCCCGGCAGTGAAACCTGACCCTGACCAAAACGCGCTACCAGCGGACCAAGAGCCCAGATGGACGCACGCATGGTTTTCACCAGTTCATACGGCGCGCAGAAGATGTTCACACCGCTTGCATCGATGTGTACCGAACCATTGCGCTCAACTTTCGCGCCTAACTGGCTCAGCAGCTTCATCGACGTATCAACGTCTTTCAGTTTCGGGACGTTTTGAATCTCTACCGGCTCTTCCGCCAGCAGTGCGGCGAAGAGGATTGGCAGTGCGGCATTTTTAGCGCCGGAAATAGACACTTCGCCCTGGAGCTTAGTCGGCCCCTGAACACGGAATTTATCCATTATTCTGTTCTCTGTTAAAAGTCATACTCGCCATCGATTCACGCCCTTACAGGCGAATCCATGGCTCAAAATCCGTTAAGTTTACGGTCGCGTGCCCACTCTTGCGGGGTATACGCTTTGATTGACAGGGCATGGATGCGGTTGTCCGCAATATACTCCATCAGCGGGGCATAGATAGTCTGCTGCTTCTTGACCCGGCTCATGCCGTCAAACATCTCACCCACCGCGATAACCTGAAAGTGGCTGCCATCGCCCGAGACGATCGCTTCCTGAAGGGAGAGTGCATTCATCAGCACGGTCTGAATTTCATGATTTTCCATGGGTTCACATTTTTATCTGATAGAGAAAACAGCCCAACATCTTAGAGGAAAGTGACGCAGGCTTAAACAATCAAAAAGCCCCATCGTGCAGATTGATGGGGCTTTGAGAGTAATCAGCAGCAATAACGCACTGAAAGTATTATGGGATCATATCTGCTGGCAGATTATACAACCCGGCGAGCGTGGCGACGTTTTCGCTCACACCTTTAACGCTGGCTGTATTTCCCTGACGGCGGATCAGCTCGATAAAGTGGATTAATAACGCGAGGCCAGCGGTATCAACGCGGCTTAGACCACTTAAATCAATCACCTGAGCGCCGCTCGTGGCTTCGGCTCTGGCGTCCCACAGGGGGACCAGTAGATCTTGATCCAGTTCACCGTGCAGCGACAGGATATCCCCGTCGCGCGTCCAGCTTAGCTGTTCCATTATTTTTTCTGTTCCAGCGTAATCGGCTGGTTAGAGATAGATTTCAACTGTGCGGTAAGGCCATCAATGCCTTTGGTACGCAGCAGGTCGCTCCACTCGTTTTGCTTGGTAGTGATCATGCTCACCCCTTCCGCAATCATGTCGTAAGCCTGCCAGTTACCCGTCTGGGTGTTTTTACGCCACTGGAAATCCAGACGCACTGGCGGACGGCCATTCGGGTCGATAATGGTTACACGGATTGGCACGATAGACGCGTCATTCAGCGGCTGTTCCGGCGCGATCTGGTAGGTCTGACCATGGTACATGGCCAGCGCCTGGCCGTATGCCTGTTTCAGGTATTCACGGAATGCCGCGAAGTAAGCATCACGCTGTGCGGGCGTCGCATCTTTGTAGTAACGG
This sequence comes from Pseudocitrobacter sp. 73, assembly GCF_008369545.1. Taxonomy (NCBI): domain Bacteria; kingdom Pseudomonadati; phylum Pseudomonadota; class Gammaproteobacteria; order Enterobacterales; family Enterobacteriaceae; genus Pseudocitrobacter; species Pseudocitrobacter sp. 73. Next base: position 193,524 of record NZ_VTZO01000015.1, read on the forward strand.
CCCAGCACCAGCGCTCCGGCATATTTTACCTGCACGTACGGCAGAAGTTCCTGATCGACCACGTCGCGCAGATAGTTCGGATTCGCGCGAATTTTCGGCTGTTCATTTTTCAGGCGATCAAAAGTTTTCTGCGCCGCTTCATTCATCAGCTTGTACGGGTTGGACTGGTCAGCCGCCGTTGCCGCAGTTAACGGGGCAATCACCAGCATAGCGACCATCAATAAGCGTTTAAACATGAGTTACGTCTCCTGAAATTAATTCGTCGAGCCAGCAGCAGGCGCCGCAGCATCAGTATGTCCTTCGCCGGAGCTCTGCGCATCGCCTGAATTCTTATTGTCACTGCCTTTACTGTTGTAAAGGAACTGACCGATTAAATCTTCCAGCACCATGGCAGATTTGGTGTCCTGAATGGTACCGCCATCTTTAAGGATAGACGTTCCCAGCTCCGGGTCCTCAAAACCGACGTTCAGAGCCAGATACTGTTCCCCCAGCAGCCCGGAGGTGCGAATCGCCAGCGAGCTGGTATCCGGGATATGGTTGTAACGCTCTTCGATATCCAGCGCTACACGCGGCAGATAGGTTTTTGGGTCGAGGGTGATGTCCGCGACGCGGCCAATCACAACCCCACCAATACGCACCGGCGAACGCGCTTTCAGGCCGCCGATGTTATCGAAGGTGGCGTAAATGCGGTATGTCGGCTCCGTACGCAGCGAGGTGACATCCGCCGCTTTCAGGCAGATAAACAGCGCCGCCAGCATGGCAACCAGCAAAAAGATACCGACCCAGATTTCACTCTTTTTCGTTTGCATTCACTCAATTCCCAAACATCAGTGCCGTCAGCACAAAGTCCAACCCAAGTACCGCCAGCGACGAATGCACCACGGTGCGCGTTGTCGCACGGCTGATCCCGGCAGAAGTAGGGATCGCATCGTAACCGTTGAATAACGCAATCCATGTAACCGTAATGGCGAAGACCACGCTCTTAATCAGGCAGTTCACCAGATCAAGGCGGAAATCCACCGCATTTTGCATTGCCGACCAGAAGAAGCCCGCATCAATACCTTTCCAGCTCACGCCAACCAGCGAACCACCCCAGACGCCAACCGCGACGAACATAATCGTCAGCAACGGAAGCGAGATGACGCCCGCCCAGAAGCGTGGAGAAATAACACGACGTAACGGGTCGACCGCCATCATTTCCATGCTGGAAAGCTGTTCCGTCGCGCGCATCAGGCCGATTTCAGCCGTTAGAGCGGAACCCGCGCGGCCTGCAAACAGCAGCGCGGCAACCACCGGCCCCAGCTCGCGCAGCAGCGACAGCGCCACCAGCATGCCTAAACTGGTTTCCGCGCTATAGGTGGTTAGAACCAGATACCCCTGAAGCCCCAGCACCATACCGATGAACACGCCGGACACAAGGATGATGAGCATCGACAGCACACCAACGTTATAAAGCTGGCGCACCAGCAACGGCGCGTGCTTGCGAAACTCCGGCTTGCCGACGATGGCATTGAATAACATTAACCCAGCGCGCCCGAACGTCGCGAGAGTCTTAATCCCGCGATGGCCCAGCGCGGCCAGTGCATTTAACAGCATGAGTAAGTTAGCTCCCTGTTCCTAAGAGATCGCGGCGATAGTCGCCCGCAGGATAGCGGAACGGCACAGGCCCATCGGCAATGCCGTCGAGGAACTGGCGTACCCGGGGATCATCGTTTTCCTGCAACGCTGACGCGCTCCCGTGCGCGACAATTTTTTTATCCGCCACGATGTAGGCGTAATCCGCGATACTCAGCACTTCTGGCACATCGTGCGAAACCACGACACAAGTGACACCAAGCGCGCTATTGAGTTCCGAAATCAATTTGACCAGAACGCCCATAGTGATGGGGTCCTGACCAACAAAAGGTTCATCAAACATAATGAGGTCAGGCTCAAGCGCGATAGCGCGCGCCAGCGCCGCACGTCGCGCCATGCCGCCGGAGAGCTCTGACGGCATCAATTTCGCCGCCCCACGCAGGCCAACCGCTTCCAGTTTCATCATCACCGTGCTTTTCAGCAAAGCGGGAGGAAGCCTCGTGTGCTCACGAATAGGATAGGCGACATTGTCAAAAACGTTCATGTCGGTGAACAGCGCACCGGACTGAAACAGCATGCTCATGCGTTTACGCACGGTATACAGGCGCGAGCGGGACATCTCCGGCACATTCTCGCCGTCAAACAGGATCTCGCCGCTGTCCGGTGGGATCTGCCCGCCAATCAGGCGCAGCAGTGTGGTTTTGCCGATGCCGGACGGCCCCATAATGGCAGTAATTTTTCCGCGCGGCACCGAAAGCGAGATATTGTCAAAGATAACACGGTTCCCGCGCGTAAAGCTCATTCCCCGGACATCAACAAGATTCGCTAAACTCTGGCTCATACGTTTCCCTTTACCAGGACCTTAACAGGGTGAGCATGGAATGATTCCCTGCCCTAAACCCGACATTCTTACAGAATCTGCTCTGCTTTGGTTAACGAAATCTGGCATTTGTTTTACTTTTACAGCGCATAAAGTCAAAATTAAGAATTCGTTACGACCAAGCGTTACGGACTAGCGATTATACCTTAAGAAAGGACTTTGAATGCTTTTAGCGACGGCTCTGTTCATAATTGGTTTACTTCTGGTGGTTTACAGCGCCGACCGTCTGGTTTACTCCGCATCAATACTGTGTCGCGCGGTAGGTATTCCGCCGCTGATTATTGGTCTGACAGTGGTCAGCGTCGGCACATCATTACCGGAAATTATTGTATCTTCCGCCGCCGCGCTGCACGGGCAGGTCGATCTAGCCATTGGCACCGCCATTGGTTCGAATATCATCAATATTTTATTAATCCTCGGACTTGCCGCCTTACTGCACCCTTTTACCGTGCATTCTGATATCCTGCGCCGCGAAATTCCCTTAATGTTAATCGTCAGCCTGCTGGCGGGCTATGTGTTGTATGATGTTGAATTATCACTGTTTGATGGCATTTTTTTGCTCGCGCTGGCGGTGCTTTGGTTGCTGTTTACCGTTAAAATCGCCCGGCTGGCGGAACGTCAGGGAAACGATAGCCTGACCCGCGAACAGGTTGCAGAACTGCCTCGCGAAGGTTCGCTGCCGGTTGCGTTCCTGTGGCTCGGTATCGCATTGATTATTATGCCCATGGCAACGCGCATGGTGGTGGATAACGCCACGGTGCTGGCTAATTTCTTTGCCATGAGCGAGTTGACGATTGGCTTGACCGCCATTGCGCTGGGCACCAGTCTCCCAGAACTGGCGACCGCAATGGCGGGCGTGCGCAAAGGCGAAAATGACATTGCCATTGGTAATATCATCGGTTCCAACTTTTTTAATATCGCCATTGTTCTTGGAATACCGGCGCTGCTTGCGCCTGGCGCGTTTAACCCACTGGCATTCACCCGCGACTACGGGGTGATGGTTATCGTAAGCGTGATTTTTGCGTTGCTGTGCTGGCGACGTCAACAAATTGGCCGCGTGGCGGGCGCGCTCTTAACCGGCGGGTTTATCGCATGGCTGGCGATGCTCTGGTGGGCGACGCCGCTCTTTGTAGAATGAATCGGGATAACATTATGTCGCAAATCGATTTGCAACCGGGTTTTGACTTCCAGAAAGCCGGGAAAGAGGTGCTGGAGATTGAACGCGAGGGTCTGGCCCAGCTCGATCAATACATCAACGACGACTTCAGCCGCGCCTGTGAGAAAATCTTCTATTGCAGCGGTAAAGTCGTGGTAATGGGCATGGGAAAATCCGGGCATATTGGCCGCAAAATGGCTGCGACATTTGCCAGCACCGGCACCTCCGCGTTCTTCGTGCATCCGGGCGAAGCCGCACACGGCGATTTGGGCATGGTGACGCCGCACGATATCGTCATCGCCTTGTCCAACTCTGGTGAATCAAACGAAATTCTGGCGTTGATCCCTGTTCTGAAACGTTTGCAGGTGCCGCTGATTTGCATGACCAGCCGCCCGGAAAGCAGTATGGGCCGCGCGGCGGATATCCATCTGTGCGTGAAAGTGCCGAAAGAAGCCTGCCCGTTGGGCCTGGCGCCGACTTCCAGCACTACTGCGGCGCTGGTTATGGGTGATGCGCTGGCGGTTGCGTTGCTGAAAGCGCGCGGCTTCACTGCCGAAGATTTTGCGCTCTCCCACCCCGGCGGCGCACTCGGTCGCAAGCTGTTGCTGCGCGTAAACGACATTATGCACACCGGCGACGACATTCCGCGCGTCAACAAAGAAGCCTCTTTGCGTGATGCGCTGCTGGAAATTACCCGCAAAAACCTCGGCATGACGGTAATTTGCGATGAAAACATGAAGATCGACGGTATCTTTACCGATGGTGACCTGCGCCGCATCTTTGATAACGGCGCCGATTTACGTAGCCTGAGCATTGCCGATGTGATGACCCCTGGCGGCATTCGTATCCGTCCGGGTACGCTGGCCGTTGACGCGCTAAACCTGATGCAATCACGCCACGTCACCTGCGTGCTGGTTGCTGAGGGCGATCAACTGCTGGGCGTCATCCATATGCATGATTTACTGCGCGCAGGCGTAGTGTAAAAGGATTAAAAACAATGAGTAATGCTGTCACTTCCGTGGCAACCTGTTACGGCCCGGTGAGCACCGAATTTATTGAGAAAGCGGCGAAAATTCGCCTGCTGATCCTCGACGTCGACGGCGTGCTGTCCGATGGTCTGATTTACATGGGGAATAACGGCGAAGAGTTGAAAGCGTTTAACGTGCGTGATGGCTACGGTATTCGCTGTGCCCTGACGTCCGGAATCGAAGTTGCCATTATTACCGGGCGAAAAGCTAAACTGTTAGAAGACCGCTGTGATACGTTAGGAATTACCCATCTTTATCAAGGGCAATCCGATAAACTTATCGCCTATCGCGAGCTGCTCGGCAAGCTCGGTTTGCAGGCCGATGAAGTTGCTTATGTGGGCGACGATCTCATCGACTGGCCGGTTATGGCGGAAGTGGGTTTAAGCGTTGCGGTCAATGACGCGCATCCACTGTTGCTGCCACGTGCGGATTACGTCACCCGTATTGCCGGTGGGCGCGGCGCGGTCCGTGAAGTGTGCGATCTCCTGTTGCTGGCGCAAGGGAAGTTAGAGGAAGCCAAAGGGCAATCGATATGAGTAAAACCAGACGTTGGGTTATTATCCTGCTTTCGCTTGCGGCGCTCGTCCTCATTGGCGTGAATCTGGCCAGCAATGATGATGACGGTCAGGCGGTGGTTAACAGCAACGACCCAACTTATAAAAGCGAACATACCGATACGGTGGTCTACAGCCCTGAAGGCGCGTTGAATTATCGGTTAATCGCAGAACACGTCGAGTATTTTTCCGACGAAGCTGTCTCGTGGTTTACCCAGCCGAGACTGACCACCTTTGACACTGATAAAGTGCCAACCTGGTCAATCAAAGCCGATAAAGCGAAGCTGACAAACGATCGCATGCTGTACCTTTATGGTCACGTTGAAGTTAACGCCCTGACCCCTGACGCGCAATTGCGCAAAATTACGACGGATAACGCCCAGATCAACCTGGTCACCCAGGATGTTACCTCTGATGATTTGGTGACGTTATACGGAACGACATTTAATTCCAGCGGCCTGAAAATGCGCGGCAATTTACGCAGCAAGAACGCCGAGCTGATTGAAAAGGTTAGAACCTCCTATGAAATTCAGAACAAACAAACTCAGCCTTAAGCTGGCGCTCGCCGGTTCTCTGCTGGCAGCCAGCCTGCCGGCACTGGCACTGACTGGTGATACTGACCAGCCGATTCATATTGAATCCGATCAGCAGTCGCTGGATATGCAGGGCAATATCGTCACCTTTACCGGCAACGTTATTGTGACCCAGGGCAGTATCAAAATTAACGCCGACAAGGTGGTGGTGACCCGTCCTGGCGGCGAAAAAGGCAAAGAGGTGATCGACGGCTACGGTAACCCGGCGACCTTCTACCAGATGCAGGACAACGGCAAGCCGGTGAAAGGCCACGCCGCCAAAATGCATTATGAACTGCAAAGTGATTTCGTGGTGCTGACCGGCAACGCATATCTGGAACAGGTCGACAGCAACATCAAGGGCGACAAAATCACTTACCTGGTTAAAGAACAGAAAATGCAGGCGTTTAGCGAAAAAGGTAAACGCGTAACGACCGTTCTGGTTCCGTCCCAGTTGCAGGACAAGAACAAAAACCAGGCACCGGCACAGAAGAAGAGTAACTAATTCGTTATGGCGACATTAACTGCAAAGAACCTGGCTAAAGCCTACAAAGGCCGCCGTGTGGTAGAGGATGTCAGTCTGACCGTCAATTCCGGTGAGATTGTGGGTCTGCTTGGGCCGAACGGCGCGGGTAAAACCACCACCTTCTACATGGTGGTCGGTATCGTGCCGCGCGACGCGGGTAATATCATCATTGATGATGAAGATATCAGCCTGCTGCCGCTGCACGCCCGTGCGCGCCGCGGGATTGGCTATCTGCCGCAGGAAGCGTCCATTTTCCGTCGTCTGAGCGTGTATGACAACCTGATGGCGGTGCTGCAAATTCGTGACGATCTCACCAGTGAACAGCGCGAAGACCGCTGTAACGAGCTGATGGAAGAGTTCCACATCGAACACCTCCGCGACAACATGGGTCAATCGCTCTCTGGTGGCGAACGTCGCCGCGTAGAGATCGCCCGCGCGCTGGCCGCAAATCCGAAATTTATCCTGCTGGATGAACCATTTGCGGGCGTTGACCCAATCTCTGTTATCGATATCAAACACATCATTGAGCACCTGCGCGACAGCGGTCTCGGCGTGTTAATCACCGACCACAACGTCCGCGAAACGCTGGCGGTGTGTGAGCGTGCGTATATCGTCAGCCAGGGGCAGCTTATCGCCCACGGCACCCCGACAGAGATCTTACAAGACGAACATGTTAAACGTGTGTATCTTGGGGAAGACTTCAGACTCTGATAGGGTAGAAGTATGAGAGAGGTTAGCCGGAGATTATCGCACTGAACATGAAGCAAGGTTTGCAATTAAGGCTCAGCCAACAGCTCGCCATGACGCCACAGCTGCAACAGGCAATTCGCTTGTTACAGCTGTCGACGCTGGAACTGCAGCAGGAACTTCAGCAAGCGCTGGAGAGCAATCCCCTGCTTGAGCAAACCGATATTCATGAAGAAATCGATGCCAAAGAGACGCCGGATAACGAAACGTTAGACAGCGCCGACGCGCTCGAACAGAAAGATATGCCGGAAGAGCTGCCGCTCGACGCCAGCTGGGATGAAATCTACACCGCCGGAACGCCCTCAGGCACTGGCGCAGATTACCAGGACGACGAACTGCCGGTCTATCAGGGCGAAACTACCCAGTCCCTTCAGGATTACCTGATGTGGCAGGTGGAACTCACGCCGTTTACCGATACCGACCGGGCGATAGCCACCTCCATCGTTGACGCCGTTGACGATACCGGTTATCTGACCGTCCCGCTGGAAGATATCCGCGAGAGCATGGGTGATGACGAAATCGGTCTGGATGAAGTCGAAGCCGTGCTTAAACGGATCCAGCGGTTCGACCCGGTGGGCGTTGCCGCCCGCGATCTCCGCGATTGCCTGCTTATTCAGCTCTCTCAGTTTGCCAAAGAAACCCCTCGCCTCGCCGAAGCCCGTCTGATCATCAGCGACCATCTCGATCTGCTTGCCAACCACGATTTCCGATCGTTAATGCGTGTCACGCGTCTGAAAGAAGACGTGTTGAAAGAAGCGGTGGATCTGATTCAGTCACTGGATCCACGTCCGGGTCAATCGATCCAGACCGGTGAGCCGGAGTATGTCATTCCTGATGTGCTGGTGCGCAAAGTCAGTGGCCGCTGGGTGGTAGAACTTAACGCCGACAGCATTCCACGTCTGCAAATTAATCAGCACTACGCGGGCATGTGTAACAACGTCCGTAACGACGCCGACAGCCAGTTTATTCGCAGCAATCTGCAAGATGCGAAGTGGCTGATTAAAAGTCTTGAGAGCCGCAACGACACGTTGCTGCGCGTCAGCCGCTGCATCGTTGAGCAGCAGCAGGCGTTTTTTGAGTCCGGCGAAGAGTATATGAAACCGATGGTGCTGGCGGATATCGCCCAGACCGTCGAGATGCATGAGTCCACCATTTCACGCGTGACTACGCAGAAGTATTTGCATAGCCCGCGCGGCATTTTTGAGCTTAAGTATTTCTTCTCAAGCCATGTGAATACCGAGGGTGGCGGCGAAGCCTCATCCACGGCGATTCGCGCGCTGGTGAAGAAATTGATTGCCGCGGAAAATCCCGCGAAACCACTAAGCGACAGTAAGCTGACCTCTATGCTCTCCGATCAAGGTATCATGGTGGCCCGCCGAACCGTTGCAAAGTACCGAGAGTCTTTATCCATTCCGCCGTCTAACCAGCGTAAACAACTGGTCTGACTCAACTGATAAGGAAGACACTATGCAGCTCAACATCACTGGACACAACGTCGAAATCACTGAAGCCCTGCGCGATTTCATCAACACGAAATTCGTGAAGCTGGAACAGTATTTTGAGAGGATCAATCAGGTCTATATTGTGTTAAAAGTGGAGAAATTGACGCACATCTCGGATGCGACCCTGCATGTTAACGGGGGCGAACTTCATGCCAGCGCGGAAGGGCAGGATATGTATGCCGCTATTGATCTGTTGATCGACAAACTGGCGCGGCAGCTTAATAAACATAAAGATAAACTGAAACAACACTAATTGTCCGGGCGGTCGCCCGATGCCGGTAAAGTGTCGGGCGATGCTTAGGTGAAATTATGATAAATAACGATTCGGCTCTACAACTGAGCAATGTGCTTAACCAGGAATGTACCCGCAGTGCGGTTCACTGCCAGAGTAAAAAACGTGCGCTGGAAATCATCAGTGAACTGGCGGCAAAGCAGTTAAGTCTGCCTCCGCAGGTGGTGTTCGAAGCGATTCTCACCCGTGAGAAAATGGGCAGTACCGGCATTGGCAATGGCATCGCCATTCCACACGGTAAGCTGGAAGAAGATACGCTGCGCGCCGTGGGCGTTTTTGTGCAGCTTGAAACGCCGATCGCGTTCGACGCCATCGACAATCAGCCTGTCGACCTGCTGTTTGCTCTGCTGGTGCCTGCGGACCAAACCAAAACGCACTTACATACGCTTTCACTGGTGGCGAAACGTCTGGCGGATAAAACCATCTGCCGCCGCCTGCGCTCAGCGCAGAGTGACGAAGAGCTTTATCAAATCATCACAGAAACGGAAAACAGTGATGAAGCGTAAGGGAAATGAGTTCGTACTGAGGAGAAACGGTACATGGTACTGATGATCGTCAGCGGCCGCTCAGGCTCGGGTAAATCCGTGGCTTTACGGGCGCTGGAAGATATGGGTTTCTACTGTGTAGACAACCTGCCGGTAGTCCTGCTGCCAGAGCTTGCGAAAACGCTGGCCGACCGGGAGATCTCCGCCGCCGTCAGTATCGACGTGCGTAATATGCCGGAATCTCCGGAAATCTTCGAAAAAGCGATGGAAAATCTGCCGGACGCATTTTCTCCACAGTTGCTGTTCCTCGATGCCGATCGCAATACGCTGATCCGTCGTTACAGCGACACGCGCCGTCTGCATCCGCTCTCCAGTAAAAACTTGTCGCTCGAGAGCGCCATCGACAAAGAGAGCGACCTGCTCGAGCCGCTGCGCTCGCGCGCAGACCTTATCGTCGACACCTCCGAGATGTCGGTCCACGAGCTGGCAGAAATGCTGCGTACCCGCCTGCTGGGCAAACGCGAGCGTGAACTGACGATGGTGTTTGAATCCTTTGGCTTCAAGCACGGTATTCCTATTGATGCGGATTACGTCTTCGACGTACGCTTCCTGCCCAACCCGCACTGGGATCCGAAACTGCGTCCGATGACCGGCCTCGATAAACCGGTTGCCGCCTTCCTCGACAGGCATACGGAAGTCCATAACTTTATCTACCAGACCCGCAGCTATCTTGAGCTATGGTTACCTATGCTGGAAACCAATAACCGTAGCTATCTGACCGTGGCGATTGGCTGTACCGGCGGTAAACACCGTTCGGTGTATGTCGCCGAACAACTGGCTGACTACTTCCGCTCTCGCGGCAAGAACGTGCAGTCTCGTCACCGGACGCTGGAAAAACGTAAATCATGACCGTAAAGCAAACCGTTGAAATCACCAACCGGCTGGGCATGCACGCCCGGCCTGCGATGAAGCTGTTTGAACTGATGCAGGGTTTTGATGCGGAAGTGCTGCTGCGCAACGACGAAGGCACCGAAGCGGAAGCCAACAGCGTGATTGCGCTGCTGATGCTGGATTCCGCCAAAGGACGCCAGATTGAAGTGGAAGCCTCCGGCCCGCAGGAAGTCGAAGCCCTGGCCGCGGTTATCGCACTGTTTGAATCTGGGTTTGATGAAGATTAAGTAGTCTCCCTTCCCCATGCCGGATGGCGGCCTCGCCTTATCCGGCCTACGAAAAGCGCCTCTACCGTAAAAACGCCATTCGGCGTTTTTTTTGTTATCCCTGTACAATTTGTGCTCTTTCCTGTCTAAGATTAACCTTAAGAAAACCTTAATTTGCTTTGTTTATGTTTCATTTAAGTTTCGTGTCGATACTGGTTAATTGTCAGCAAATAATTCCAGGAGCGCGTCATGTTACATTTATCGGGAAACACCCCCCTGGGCACCGGAAGACATCGTAAATGTTATGCGCATCCGGATGATGCCCAACGCTGCATTAAAATCGTCTACAACAACGACGATGGCGGCGATAAAGAGACGAAACGTGAGTTGGGCTACTACGCACATCTCAATCGTTATCTGAAGGACTGGAGTGGGATCCCGCGTTATTACGGCACCGTTGAGACCGACTGCGGAACAGGTTACGTCTATGATGTGATCAGCGACTTTGATGGCAAACCCTCTATCACCTTAAAACAGTTCGCTATGGAGTGTCGCTACGAAGAAGATCTGGTCGTATTGCGTCAGATCCTGCGCACGCTGAGGAAGTACATTACCGAAAACCACATTGTGACCATGACGCTGAAACCGGCTAATATTCTGTGCCACCGCATCAGTGAATCAGAAGTGGTGCCGGTTATCTGCGACAACATTGGCGAATCGACCTTTATTCCTCTGGCCACCTGGTCAAAATGGTTCTGTCGTCGTAAGCAGGAACGTCTGTGGGAACGTTTTATTGCCCAGCCGGTACTGGCAGCCGCACTGAATAACAGCAAGCCGCGCGAAGAGCGCAGCACGCTGGAGCTCTCTTCTCGCAAAGCTTAATGCAGTTGGTGGCGGGTCATGAAGGATTCGCCGCCGAGCTGACGCATCTGGCGCAGTATCCACGCCTGGCGGCTACGCACGTAGCCTGAAGGGGCATCCGCTTTAAAGCGAAGCGGGTTCGGTAGTACGGCAGCTAACAGCGCCGCTTCCGACATGGTCAGCCTGCTGGCGGATTTATGGAAATAGCGCTGTGCAGCGGCTTCTACGCCAAAAGTGCCCTCACCAAACTCAGCGATATTCAGGTAAACGGTCAGGATACGCTTCTTACTCCAGACTGTTTCAATCCCCACCGTCAACCCCGCTTCCAGCCCTTTGCGTAACCAGCTGCGTCCATCCCACAGCAGCAGGTTTTTCGTCGTCTGCTGGGACAACGTCGACGCGCCGCGAATCCGGTTTTCGTTGCGTTCATTGTGTGAAAGCGCCTTTTCGATCGCCTGAACATCAAACCCCCAGTGCTCCGGGAATTTCTGATCTTCGGCAGCGATCACCGCCAGCCCCATCCACGGCGATATCTCATCCATACTGACCCAGTCGGAATGCGCCACATAATGAAAATCGCCGCTCAGCCAGGCACTTAGCTGGCGCTCGACCATCACCGCAGAAAACGGAACTGGCACAAAGCTAAACAGCGCAATACCGCCGCCCCAGAAAAGCACCAGCACCAGCGCGATGCGCCAGACAATACGTTTTATCCACTTCAGCGGTGAAACGCGCTTGCTCATTCAGCCAGTACCAGCACGCGCGCCACCAGCTTTTCAATCCCCTCAGCGGCTTCGGCGATGTTCTGCGCCAGCATATAAGCTGGCGTGGTGACCACTTTGTTGTCTTCATCAACAACGATGTCATCCACCGGGCACGGCACATGCTCCGCGCCCATTTCTTCCAGCACTTCTGCCGTGTCGATATCGGTGCCGATGGTAATGCGCAGCGGGAAATCAAAAATCTTCGGCAACATCGCCGGGGCGATACACATAAAGCCAAGCGGTTTACCCGCCTGATGCATTGCCTGCGCCAGCGATTTCAGATGCGCGTCAACCTCGCACGCAGCACCCTGCGTGGCAAAGTTGGAGAGGTTTTTCGCCGCGCCAAAACCGCCGGGCACAATCAGCGCATCCAGCTCTTCCGCCTGCGCACTGGCGAGCGGACGTACATCACCGCGCGCAATGCGCGCAGACTCGATCAGCACATTGCGGCTTTCACCCATCGCTTCTCCCGACAAGTGGTCGATAACATCGAACTGGCGCTTATCCGGCGCAAAGCACACGGCCTGCGCGCCGCTACGGGCAATGGCCAGCAGCGTAATGGTGGCTTCGTGAATTTCAGAGCCGTCATAGACACCGCAGCCGCTCAAAATAACGCCAACTTTTTTCATGATGCTTGTCCCTCGCTGTAACTGACTGAAGATTATTACTATTTCTGATTAACTCGCTATGCTTCACATATTTTGCTGATTCATGTAACAAATGTTTCAACTTTTGCTATCTTAATCTGCGTGTAATCGTATTCATCAGGTTGTGTCTAACCAAAATCCTATTACATCTTATGGCGCAGCCACGATTTCCCTGGTGTTGGCGCAGTGTTCGCGCACCCCGGTTTAGCCGGGGTCATTTTTTTTCAGCGTTCGCCACCCAGGATTTAAGCACCGCGACATCGTGCTGCCATTCGGTTTTCATCTCCTCAACCCATTCACCGACGTTATCCCACCAGGCCGGTAAATCAGGCGACTGGATCTGCTGCCCTAGCTGTTGCAGATGACGCAGACCGACGGAACCCGCCGCGCCCTTAATTTTATGCCCTTCCTCGACAATACCTTTCTGATCGCGCGCGGTCAGATTCGATTCCAGCACCGCCAGATAACCCGGCATCATCTTCTCAAAGACCGCCAGGCCGTCGGTAATGAGCTTCGGCCCCACCAGTTCGATGTACTGCTCCAGCATCGGAATATCCAGTAACTGCTGTGATTTACCCTGTTCTGTTGGCATTGCGGTGCTCTCCTCGTCGTCGGCGGTGTCCCAGAATTTTTTGATCATCGCGGTGAGGGCCGGTACTGATAACGGCTTGCTCAGCACATCATCCATCCCCGCTTCCAGATACTCTTTTTTATCTTTCAGCACGTTAGCCGTCAATGCCACCAGTGGCGGCAGATCATCAGCGGCAAATTTCTGTTTTAACTCGCGAGAGATATCCAGCCCGGTCATATCCGGCAATTGAATATCGAGCAGTACCAGGTCGTATTCGCCTGGCGTAAACATCTCCAGCGCAGCCTTCCCGGTCATCGCCACATCCACGCTGTTGCCGAGTTTTTCCAGCACCGAACGGGCGACAATGACGTTGAGTTCGATATCTTCCACCAGCAGTACGTTGAGCGCTGGCAGCGGCATATCGTCGTCGTCAAGCGTATCTTCCACTTCGTCGGCAACGGCGGGGGCGTGTACGGTCAGAACAAACGTCGAGCCCTGACCCGGATTGCTGGAGACTTCAATATCGCCGCCCATGTCGCGCGCCAGGCGACGCGAAACGGCCAGACCAATCCCGGTACCGGTAGCCGGCTTACCGCCCTGGCTGTCTTTCACCTGGTAATACATAGCAAAGATTTTATCCTGCTCTGCCTGTGGAATACCGATACCGGAGTCAGCCACTTCAAAGTGCAGCATATCGCCTTCGTCGTAACGAATGCGCACTTCAACTTTACCTTGTTGAGTGAATTTCACTGCATTGCTGATCAGGTTCCACAGAATCTGACGCAGACGCGTGCCGTCGGTAATCACTTTATGTGGCAGCGGTAAGCTCGGTTCCATGACGAAGCGCAGCCCTTTCTGTTGCGCCTGCAAGCCGGAGAGGTTTTCTAAATCGGAGAGGAAGCCAGTAAAGTCGATAGTCTGGTTATCCAGCTGAACTTTACGTCGCTCCATTTTATCCATATCGATGATATCGTTGAAGATATTCCCCAACGTCACCGCGGAAACATGGATGGTTTTCAGGTATTTTTCCTGCTCGGTGGTCAGGTCGGTATCAAGCAGAATACGGCTAAGGCCAACGATACCGTTAAGCGGCGTACGCAGCTCGTGGCTGATGGTGGAGATAAAGGTGGTCTTATCGCGACTGGCGCGCTCCAGGGCATCCTGATAGCGCTTACGCTCGGTGATATCGCGGCCAAAGCCCATCAGGCCGTGGCGTTTACCGACGCGATCGTAGTAAGGCACTTTACGGATTTCGAAGCAGGCTTTGCGGCCATCCGGGTAATCCAGCCACTGTTCATAGGTGAGCGAGACGTTATGACGGAACACTTTCTCATCGGTTTCCAGAACCTTTGCCGCGGCCTCCGGCGCGTAAACGTCTTCCGGGTGCAGATGAATAAGTTGCTTTTCACTCTTGCCGGTTAATAGCTCCATTGCCCGGTTACAGCCAGAAAACTCTTTATCTTCATTACGATAGAAAACCAGATCCGGTGACGCATCCAGGAAGGAACGCAGGAAGGAGGATTGTTGCTCAAGGCGGATTTGCGTCTCTTCACGCTCTTTCATCTCGACCTTCAGTTGCTCAAGCATTGTTTCACGCTCAGCTTCCGCTTTTTCACGATCGCTGATTTCCTGGTTGAGTTGCGAGATATTGTCTTTGAGTTGAACGTTAAGTTTGAGATCGCGCTCGCGCATCTCTTCGAGCTTCTCCACCAGCTTCGATAAGCGCTGGCGAGATTCTTCCAGTTGCTCGACCACCACCGATAAAAAGTAGACCGCCCACGGCGTAATCAACAGACCAAAGAAGATAGAGCGGATCACATCAATGCTTTCGACCTGCCCATGCAGCACCATGGTCACCGCCATCTGCACCACAATGGCCAGCACCACCAGCGCAAGGGCCAATAGCATTGAAAAGCGCACCAGACCCAGCTTCATCATCAGGTCGACGTAATACTGCGCCAGTAAACGGATTTGCTTCATAGGGGGTTCCTTCACGTCATCGTCGCTCAATAATACCCAATTCTGAGCAATGCGTTGAAGGTTGTGTGAAAAATGCGTGGATTGTGCGGTCTGGTGCCCTCACCCTAACCCTCTCCCACAGGGAGAGGGAACCCATCGCATGCGTGTTAATGTTCTGCGCCGGTTTTCTCCCTCTCCCTGTGGGAGAGGGCCGGGGTGAGGGGTTGTACCCACCCGCGCCCCAGCGCCGATCCCTGCAAACCGTGTTCGTTAAGGTATTTATCCAGCTCCACCATCCCGGTCCAGCGGTTTTCACACCACAGCGGGGCGAGCAGCGTCGGACGACGCGCGCTGGCGGAAATGCGGTGGTAAATCACCTCGGGTGGCGTATGGCGAATCATCTCACCTGCCGTCACGGTGTAATCCTCCAGCGCAATACCGCTTAAACGCCCCGCTTCCCATGCCTTCGCCATAATGCTGCCCTTCACGATATGCAGCGGATGCAGCTTGATGCCGTCCACACCGGTCTCTACCACGCGTTCCAGAGTTTGCAGACATTCACTCGCCCCTTCGCCCGGCAGGCCGACAATCAGGTGTGAGCACACCTTCAGCCCGCGTTCGCGCGCCAGTCGCGTGGTGTTCTGATAGCAGGCGAAATCATGCCCCCGGTTGATGCGATGCAGCGTTTTATCGTGCGCGGTTTGGAGCCCCAGCTCCAGCCACACCTCATAACCCTGATCTTTATATTCAGTGAGCAAATCGAGCACCGCTTCCGGCACGCAGTCCGGGCGCGTGCCTACGCACAGGCCAACGATATTGGCCTGACTGACTGCCTGCTGATACATAGACCGCAGCACCTGCACTTCCGCAAAGGTACTGGTATAAGCCTGGAAATAGGCAAGATAGCGTTTGGCGCGATTCACCAGGCTGGCCTGATGTTCAAGCTGCTCGGTTATCGAGCGGTACTGCTGCGCTTCGTCGGCAAAAGAAGCGACATTGCAAAATGTGCAACCACCCCGGCCAATAGTGCCATCACGATTCGGGCAGCTAAACCCACCATGCAGCGTCAATTTATGGACCTTTTCGCCATAGCGACGTGCAAGATCCCCACCAAACATATTGACTAATTTTTGTAACTGCATAATCTGATAGACCGGCCTGTAGAAAGGGGCCAAGCCTGCCATTTTTAGTCTCGATCGGCGATGACCTGGATCAATCGCCCGGTAGACCTTTATCTCATTGCATAATCACTCAGAATAAATGCAATTTCATTCACCACTCAACCGATTACTTTTGCTTATATACGTCGCTTATTTTGCAATAATCCGCCTCCCGTAGAAAAACAGAGTGATCCTATACCCGCACAACCATTGCCAGTGTTATGTGCTGCTTTAAGCGGCAAATTCAGCACAGGTCATTTATCACAGCGCTTCCAGACAGTGAGTCAGATCACACTCCATCCGCACCTGTTTCGTGGTTAATACAATGTAAAATACATCTAAAAACATTTATTATCATGTAGTTAACTCCTGCTTAGCACATTTTCAGATAAATAAGTTTGCCATTTGACCTGTCTACGGATTCCCGATAAGTTGGAAATCCGCTGGAAGCTTTCTGGATGAGCACTCAGCTCATCATATTTATGCAGTAATTGAGATTCCCTCTGAAGCAAGTCCTCAAACTTGTTTGACCTGCGCGAAAAGGCAAAAGAGGGCGAATGCGAGATTGGTCATTGAACGACTCAATCCCGTCGCCATGCTCTTTCTGCGCCCGTGCGCAATCGGTGTCGGAGTGAGTCACGTAGAGCCTGGGGAGGTTCACTGATATGTTGTACGATAAATCCCTTGAGAGGGATAACTGTGGTTTCGGCCTGATCGCCCACATAGAAGGCGAACCTAGCCACAAGGTAGTGCGTACCGCTATACACGCACTGGCCCGCATGCAGCACCGTGGAGCAATCCTCGCCGATGGTAAAACCGGTGACGGTTGCGGCCTGCTGCTGCAAAAACCGGATCGTTTCTTCCGCATTGTGGCGGAAGAGCGCGGCTGGCGTTTAGCCAAAAACTACGCCGTCGGTATGCTGTTCCTCAATCAGGACCCGGACAAAGCCGCCGCATCACGCCGCATCGTTGAAGAAGAATTGCAGCGTGAAACGCTCTCTATTGTTGGCTGGCGCGATGTGCCGACCAACGAAGGCGTGCTCGGTGAAATCGCCCTCTCCTCGCTGCCCCGTATCGAGCAAATCTTTGTTAACGCCCCGGCTGGCTGGCGCCCGCGCGATATGGAACGCCGTCTGTTCATCGCCCGTCGCCGCATTGAACAACGCCTGGTGGAAGACAAAGATTTCTACGTATGTAGCCTGTCTAACCTGGTGAACATCTATAAAGGTCTGTGTATGCCGGCGGATTTGCCGCGCTTCTATCTGGACCTCGCGGACCTGCGTCTGGAATCGGCCATCTGCCTGTTCCACCAGCGCTTCTCCACCAACACCGTGCCGCGCTGGCCGCTGGCACAGCCGTTCCGCTACCTGGCGCACAACGGTGAAATCAACACCATCACCGGTAACCGTCAGTGGGCACGCGCGCGTACCTATAAATTCCAGACGCCGCTTATCCCTGACCTGCACGACGCGGCACCGTTCGTTAACGAAACCGGCTCCGACTCCAGTTCGATGGATAACATGCTCGAACTGCTGCTGGCTGGCGGGATGGATATCGTACGTGCGATGCGTTTGCTCGTTCCGCCAGCCTGGCAGAACAACCCGGATATGGACCCGGAACTGCGCGCGTTCTTCGACTTTAACTCCATGCACATGGAGCCGTGGGATGGCCCGGCGGGCATCGTCATGTCCGATGGTCGCTACGCGGCCTGTAACCTTGACCGTAACGGCCTGCGCCCGGCGCGCTACGTCATTACTAAAGACAAGCTTATCACCTGTGCATCGGAAGTGGGTATCTGGGATTATCAGCCCGATGAAGTGATGGAAAAAGGCCGCGTTGGGCCGGGCGAGCTGATGGTTATCGATACCCGCAGTGGCCGCATTCTGCACTCTGCCGAAACCGATAACGACCTGAAAAGTCGCCACCCGTACAAAGAGTGGATGGAGAAAAACGTCCGCCGTCTGGTGCCATTTGAAGATCTGCCGGATGAAGAGGTCGGCAGCCGCGAGATGGACGATGACGCCCTCGCCAGCTACCAGAAGCAGTTTAACTACAGCGCGGAAGAGCTCGATTCCGTTATCCGCGTGCTGGGCGAAAATGGCCAGGAAGCCGTCGGTTCTATGGGCGATGATACCCCATTCGCCGTACTCTCCAGCCAGCCGCGCATTATTTATGACTACTTCCGCCAGCAGTTTGCGCAGGTAACCAACCCGCCAATCGACCCGCTGCGTGAAGCGCACGTCATGTCGCTGGCGACCAGCATTGGTCGCGAAATGAACGTCTTCTGTGAAGCGGAAGGCCAGGCGCACCGTCTGAGCTTCAAATCGCCGATCCTGCTGTTCTCTGATTTTAAACAGCTCACCACCATTGAAGATGAACACTATCGCGCAGACACGCTCGATATTAGTTACGACGCGACTGAAACCTCGCTTGAGGCGACGGTAAAAGCGCTGTGCGATAAAGCCGAAGAGATGGTGCGTAACGGCACCGTTCTGCTGGTGCTCTCTGACCGCAACATCGCCAAAAATCGTCTGCCGGTTCCTGCACCGATGGCGGTTGGCGCTATTCAGGCACGTCTGGTGGATAAGAGCCTGCGCTGCGATGCTAACATCATCGTGGAAACCGCCAGCGCCCGCGATCCGCACCACTTCGCTGTGCTGCTGGGCTTTGGTGCGACGGCAATTTACCCGTATCTCGCCTACGAAACGCTGGCGAAACTGGTCGATACCAAAGCGATTGATAAAGCGTATCGCACCGTGATGCTGAACTACCGTAACGGCATCAACAAAGGTCTGTACAAAATCATGTCCAAAATGGGCATCTCGACCATCGCCTCATACCGCTGTTCAAAACTGTTTGAAGCAGTCGGCCTGCACGACGACGTGGTTGAGCAGTGCTTCCAGGGCGTGGTTAGCCGTATCGGCGGCGCAAACTTTGACGACTTCCAGCAGGACCTGCTGAACCTGTCGAAACGCGCCTGGCTGGCACGTAAACCGATTAGCCAGGGCGGCCTGCTGAAGTACGTTCACGGCGGTGAATATCACGCCTATAACCCGGACGTGGTGCGCACACTGCAACAAGCCGTTCAAAGCGGTGAGTACAGCGACTATCAGGAATACGCGAAGCTGGTCAACGAGCGTCCGGCGGCCACGCTGCGCGATCTTCTGGCCATCACGCCGGGTAGCGACGCTGTCAGTATTGATGAGGTTGAACCGGCGACTGACCTGTTCAAACGCTTCGATACCGCGGCGATGTCTATCGGCGCATTGAGCCCGGAAGCGCACGAAGCGCTGGCGGAAGCGATGAACGGCATCGGCGGTAACTCTAACTCCGGCGAAGGCGGTGAAGACCCGGCGCGTTACGGCACCAATAAAGTGTCGCGTATCAAGCAGGTGGCTTCCGGTCGCTTCGGCGTCACGCCAGCGTACCTGGTCAACGCCGACGTCATTCAGATTAAAGTCGCTCAGGGTGCGAAACCGGGCGAAGGCGGTCAGTTACCGGGTGATAAAGTCACGCCGTACATCGCCAAACTGCGCTATTCGGTGCCGGGTGTGACGCTTATCTCCCCGCCGCCGCACCACGATATCTACTCTATCGAGGACTTAGCACAGCTGATTTTCGACCTGAAACAGGTCAACCCGAAAGCGATGATCTCCGTGAAGCTGGTGTCCGAACCGGGCGTCGGCACTATCGCTACCGGTGTGGCGAAAGCCTATGCCGATTTAATCACCATCGCGGGTTATGACGGTGGTACGGGTGCAAGCCCGCTGTCGTCGGTGAAATATGCTGGCTGCCCGTGGGAACTTGGCCTGGTGGAAACCCAGCAGGCGCTGGTTGCCAACGGTTTGCGCCATAAAATTCGTTTGCAGGTCGATGGTGGCCTGAAAACCGGCGTCGATATCATCAAAGCGGCGATTCTCGGCGCGGAAAGCTTCGGCTTCGGTACTGGCCCGATGGTGGCGCTGGGCTGTAAATATCTGCGTATTTGCCACCTGAACAACTGCGCGACGGGCGTGGCAACTCAGGATGACAAACTGCGTAAGAACCACTATCACGGCTTGCCGTTCAAAGTGACCAACTACTTTGAATTTATCGCCCGCGAAACCCGCGAGCTGATGGCGCAACTGGGCGTGACCCGCCTGGTTGACCTGATTGGCCGTACCGACCTGCTCAAAGAGCTGGACGGTTTCACCGCCAAACAGCAGAAGCTGGAACTGTCTCGTCTGCTGGAGACCGCTGAGCCACATCCTGGCAAAGCGCTGTACTGCACCGAGAATAACCCGCCGTTCGATAACGGCGTGCTGAACGCGCAGTTGCTGCAACAGGCGAAACCGTTTGTCGATGAGCGCCAGAGCAAAACCTTCTGGTTCGATATTCGCAACACCGATCGTTCCGTGGGCGCGTCGCTCTCCGGTTATATCGCTCAGACACACGGCGACCAGGGTCTGGCCGGCGATCCGATCACCGCGCACTTCAGCGGGACGGCGGGTCAGAGCTTCGGCGTCTGGAACGCGGGCGGCGTTGAACTGCACCTGACCGGCGATGCCAACGACTATGTGGGTAAAGGCATGGCGGGCGGCCTGATCGCCATTCGTCCTCCGGTTGGTTCCGCCTTCCGCAGCCATGAAGCGAGCATTATCGGCAACACCTGCCTTTACGGCGCGACCGGTGGTCGTCTGTATGCCGCAGGCCGCGCGGGTGAACGTTTCGGCGTGCGTAACTCTGGCGCAATCACCGTGGTCGAAGGTATTGGCGACAACGGCTGTGAATATATGACCGGCGGTATCGTCTGTATTCTGGGTAAAACCGGCGTTAACTTTGGCGCAGGTATGACCGGCGGCTTCGCCTACGTTCTGGATGAGAGCGGCGATTTCCGCAAACGCGTTAACCCGGAACTGGTGGAAGTGCTGGACGTTGACTCTCTGGCAATCCATGAAGAGCATCTGCGTGGGCTGATTACCGAGCACGTCCAGTTGACCGGTTCATCGCGTGGTGAAGAGATCCTGGCGAACTGGCCGGCGTTCTCCGCGAAGTTTGCACTGGTTAAGCCGAAGTCCAGCGATGTCAAAGCACTGTTGGGTCACCGTAGTCGTAGCGCAGCAGAGCTGCGTGTGCAGGCGCAGTAAGGGGTCATCATGAGTCAGAACGTTTATCAATTTATCGACCTGCAACGCGTTGATCCCGCTAAGAAAGCGTTAAAGATCCGCAAGATCGAGTTTGTTGAAATTTACGAGCCGTTTTCAGAAGGTCAGGCCAAAGCGCAGGCCGATCGTTGCCTTTCCTGCGGCAACCCGTACTGTGAATGGAAATGCCCGGTACACAACTACATTCCGAACTGGCTGAAGCTCGCCAACGAAGGGCGTATTTTTGAAGCGGCAGAACTGTCGCATCAAACCAACACCCTACCGGAAGTGTGTGGGCGTGTTTGCCCGCAGGACCGTCTGTGTGAAGGTTCCTGTACGCTGAACGATGAGTTCGGCGCCGTAACCATTGGCAACATTGAGCGCTATATCAATGATAAAGCGTTCGAAATGGGATGGCGTCCGGATATGTCTGGCGTGAAGCAAACCGGCAAGAAAGTGGCGATTATCGGCGCAGGCCCGGCGGGCCTGGCCTGTGCTGATGTCCTGACGCGTAACGGCGTAAAAGCGGTCGTCTTTGATCGTCACCCGGAAATTGGCGGCCTGCTGACCTTCGGTATTCCGGCCTTTAAGCTGGAAAAAGAGGTCATGACCCGCCGTCGTGAAATCTTCACCGGGATGGGGATTGAGTTCAAACTGAATACCGAAGTGGGCCGTGACGTGCAGCTTGAAACCCTGCTGAGTGATTACGACGCGGTGTTCCTCGGCGTCGGCACCTATCAGTCGATGCGCGGTGGGCTGGAAAATGAAGATGCCTCTGGCGTGTTCGATGCGCTGCCGTTCCTGATTGCCAATACCCGTCAGATCATGGGCTTTGGTGAGAATAAAGACGAGCCGTACATCAACATGGAAGGCAAACGCGTGGTAGTGCTTGGCGGTGGCGATACCGCGATGGACTGCGTGCGTACCTCCGTGCGTCAGGGCGCAACGCATGTCACCTGTGCTTATCGTCGTGACGAAGAGAACATGCCAGGCTCACGCCGCGAAGTGAAAAACGCGCGTGAAGAGGGTGTTGAATTCCAGTTCAACGTGCAGCCGCTGGGCATTGAAGTGAATGCTAACGGCAAGGTCTGCGGCGTGAAAATGGCGCGCACCGAGATGGGCCAACCGGATGCAAAAGGCCGCCGCCGTGCGGAAATCGTTCCTGGCTCCGAGCATGTCGTTCCGGCAGATGCGGTGGTGATGGCATTTGGTTTCCGCCCGCACAGCATGGAATGGCTGGCAAAACACAGCGTCGAACTGGATTCTCAGGGTCGCATCATCGCCCCGGAAGGTCACGAAAACGCCTTCCAGACCAGCAACCCGAAAATCTTCGCCGGTGGTGACATTGTGCGTGGTTCGGACCTGGTGGTAACCGCCATCGCCGAAGGCCGTAAAGCGGCTGACGGCATCATGAACTGGCTGGAAGTGTAAACCCTGCCTCAGCGCCGCCTGCCTGGAAAGGAAGGCGGTGCTGAAATCCCCCGCTTTTGCTGGAAAGCCCCTCGCAGATCCTGAAGAAAATGAATGCAATACGCTGTTGCGGATTGTTCCACGCGAACGCCCGGCGTATAGCTGTTCCATTTTCAACGCAGGCTCGCATTGAGGGATAAAGGATGGAATCGCTCCCCGCACAATCCACTGAAGGTTATCAACAGATTCACGATGGCATTATTCATCTGGTCGATAGCGCACGGACAGAAACAGTACGTAGCGTTAACGCACTGATGACAGCGACATACTGGGAAATTGGCCGACGAATTGTCGAGTTTGAACAAGGCGGCGAAGCCAGAGCGGCTTATGGTACACAACTAATTAAGCGGCTATCGAAGGATTTAAGTCTAAGGTATAAGCGTGGGTTTTCTACCAGGAATTTATGGCAATTTAAGGATTTTTATATTTGTTTTCAGAGAATTGAAATTGTGCAGACACTGTCTGCACAATTCAGCCCTGCAATTCTCCAGACACCGTCTGGAGAATTCAGCGCCACAATTAGCCAGGCGCTGTCTGGTGAATCCTGCCATTTAGCGCAACTCGCCAGGTCGTTCCCCTTGCCCTGGTCCACTTATGTCCGCCTGCTTTCCGTTAAAAGCCCCGATGCCCGTAACTTTTACGAAAAAGAGACGCTCCGTTGCGGCTGGTCTGTTCGCCAACTTGAGCGGCAAATCGCCACCCAGTTTTATGAGCGCTCAGTACTGTCTCGCGACAAGTCAGCCGTATTGCAACGAACCCAGCCAGTGGAAGCCACTATCATCCCGCAACAAGCGATACGCGATCCTTTCATACTCGAATTTCTGGAACTTAAAGATGAGTACTCAGAATCCGATTTTGAAGAGGCACTGATTAACCATCTGATGGATTTCATGCTGGAGCTTGGGGATGATTTTGCCTTTGTCGGCCGACAGCGACGGTTACGTATTGATGACAACTGGTTTCGAGTGGATCTTCTGTTTTTCCATCGTCCTTTACGCTGCCTGCTGGTTGTAGACCTTAAGGTCGGGAAATTTAGCTACACCGATGCCGGGCAAATGAATATGTATCTGAATTACGCGAAAGAACACTGGACGCAACCAGGAGAGAATCCACCTATTGGATTAATTCTTTGTGCTGAGAAAGGTGCAGGTGAAGCACATTACGCGCTGGCCGGTTTGCCGAATACCGTTCTGGCGAGTGAATATAAGGTGCAACTCCCCGATGAGAAACAACTGGCGGAAGAATTAATTCGCACTCAGCAGGCGCTGGCATCAAGGGCCAGACGCCGCTAAAAAATCTTATCCGACTGATAATTAATATTTTTTCAGGCCGGATTAGCGCCAGCGCTATCCGGCTTTTTTTAACGCACGAGTAAGCTGGCGCGGACTTTCACCACCGTTTTTTTAATCTCTTGCGATAACGCGACTGTACATCCCGGCTTATGCGGTTCCCCCGGCATAAACACAGCGAACATCCCCGGTTTTAACGTCACCGCTTGCTCATTCTCGATGGCAGAGCAAAGCTGGTAATCCTCATCAGCATGTACCTCTTCACACTGCCGGGCCGCCCCTGCCACACCGAACAAAATCCTTTCTTCTCCACTCAGCAAAAGCTGAATATCCACATACTGCGCATGCAGTTCTGCTTTTTTACTTTCGGCTGGCTGTGTGGCAAACGTCATCACATTCATAAAGATGTCATCGCCGCGCAGTTCATAACGCCCTGGTGATTTCTCTTGTGGGCGGGCAGTTAACGCCAATGTTAACGCTTCAGCCAGGACAGGGTGTAACCCTGCAGCAGCCAGCGATTGAATATCCCCAGTTAACATGATTGTTCTCCCTGGGCCAGAAGTGCGGCCCCCAGTAATCCGGCATCGTGCCGATAGTGTGCTAATTGTAGTGTGACCTGATAAACAGCAGGTTCCTGCGCAAGACAGGTCTCCACCCGCGCTAAATACCCTTCCGCCAGCCCAACGCTGCCGCCAATGACCACGCACTGGCAATCGGTGGTCGCTTTTACATCGGCGATTAATCTTGCCAGCGTCTGCGCAGAACGATGGATGAGTTGTATGGCCTGTTCATCACCCTGCCCGGCGCGAATAAAGATCGTTTTAGCGTCACATCCGGCTAGTTCGCCTTCCGCCGCTGCGGCAATCCCGCGCCCGGAGGCAATCGCTTCGACACAACCACGGCGGCCACAGCCGCACATCGGCCCGTTAGGATCGGCCAGCGTATGCCCCAAATGCCCGGCGAGACCGCCCGTTCCGGCGATCGGTTTGCCGTTGATTATCTCCCCTCCCCCCACACCTGTAGAAACGGTGAGGAAAACCATATCGCGATAGTCATCGTGGAGCGCGTGATACTCAGCCCACGCCGCCGCCTGTGCGTCGTTAACGGCTAATGTTGGCAAGCCGGTTATCGCTTCCAGCGTCTTCTTGAGCGGGAAATTCAGCAAGCCCCCCAGATTAAGCGGGTTAATCGCCAGCAGCACGCCATCGCGGATAATCCCGGTTGAGGCGATCGCCACCTGCGTGGCGCGAGGGAAAAGCGGCTCGACCAGCGTTTGCAAAGCGGCGCGCAGCGCATCCGGCGTTTTGCTCGCCGGTGTGGGTAGCTCGCGACGTTCCAGCAGGTTGAGCGCATCATCCACCAGGGCAGCTGCCAGTTTAGTGCCACCGATATCAATCGCCAGCGTGGTCATGACCGCTCCTTTTTCAGCGCCGTGTTGTACCACTGGCAGATATGTTCAAGGCGAGTGATGGCGGAACCGACTGTGACCGCCCACGCGCCGTGGCGCATCGCCTCAGCCGCCTGTGCAGGGGTGTTGTAGCGCCCTTCGGCAATCACCCGGCAGCCCGCATCACTCAGGGATTTCACCAGTGCGAAGTCTGGATCTTCCGGTGTCTGCGGCGTGGTGTAGCCCGAAAGCGTGGTGCCGATAATCTCGGCCCCCAGCCGATAGCAGGCCATGCCATCTTCAAATGTTGAGCAATCGGTCATCGCCAGCAAACCGTGCTGATGAATCTGTGCCAGAAGCGCTTCTACGCTCGCCGGGCGCACGCGGTCCGTGCCATCAACCGCAATAATGTCGGCCCCGGCCTGCGCCAACGCATCAACATCGTCCAGAAAAGGCGTGATACGCACCGGAGAATCATCAAGGTCACGTTTGAGAATGCCGATAATCGGAATCGACACGACTGCACGAGTGGCGCGTAAATTCGCCACGCCTTCAATACGCAGTGCAACTGCCCCGGCCTGTTCCGCCGCCAGCGCCATCGCGGCAACGATATCGGGTTTATCCAGCGGGCTATCAGGGACAGGCTGGCAGGAGACAATCAGCCCGCCAGATTGCGCAATGTTGTTATTCAGCTGTTCAAGTAAAGACATCATCATATCCTCGGAGAAGCGCCCGGCCTGCGCCGGGCTCCCTGTTAACTTTTACTTTTCACCAGTCCGCTTTTATCGCCGCCAAACGGTACGGCGCCACTAAACGGTTTACCGTCGATCGCATCGTGTGTGCGCAGCGCTTCCGGGCGGATCCAACGCTGAACGCGCGTGGGCATATCAAGGCCGATCAGCAGGATCACGACAAACGTCAGGCTGAAGGAGAGCGAGCCCAGCGCGGTGCCCAGATCCAGCCGTTGGGCGATCAATGCGCCGAGGATCGGCGCCAGCGCGCCGCCTAACGCACCGACGTTGTAGGTAAAGCCGAGCCCTGCCGCACGTTGATCCGTTTCGAAATATCCCCCGATCAACTTCGGTAAGATCCCGGAGATCCCCTGCCCCAGCATTTGCTGGAAGAAGAGTAACAAGCCCAGCACCCAGACGTTTGTGCCACCAATCGCAAACACCGGAATGATCAGCAACTGTGAGGCCAGCAGGCTGCAAACATAGGCTTTACGCGTGCCCAGCCAGTCGCCGAGGAACCCGCCCACGCAGCAGCCTACCGCCGCGCCAAATCCGCTGAAGAACAGGACGTTCGCCACCGTGTGCGGGTCATAGGCCAGCTCGGTTTTCAGATAGGTCGGTAACAGTGCCTGAATAGGCCACGAGTAGAGGAAAGCAAACAGCACAACCACCATCAGCATGACGCCGGTCGGCCAGCGTTTGCCGCTGCTTTGCACCATAAAGCTGATAAAGATGATGGCGCACACCAGGCCCAACAGGGCCACCAGCCCGGCAATGCGCGCTTCACCGGCGAAGCAGTACCACAGGGACGCCCCCGCGACACAGGTCATGATGATGTTCATTACGCGATACTGGCCGCGATAGAGGATATCGACCATCGTGCGCACCGGCGCTTTGCCTTCGTGTTTCTCTTTCCAGTCTTCCGCTTCCGGGATGTTTTTACGCAGCCAGAGAGCAAAGACAATAGGTACGATGCCGATGAAAAACAGCGCACGCCAGCCCCAGACGGGCACCACCAGGCTGTAGACCTGTGCGGCGATAACAGCACCGACAGAGAACCCTGAAATCAGGAAGCCGCTGGCTTTGTTGCGCAGGTGTTTAGGCCAGCTTTCGATAACATAGGTGGCGCTGGAACCGTATTCCCCCGCCATCCCCATGCCGATCACCAAACGGGCGATAAACAGCGAGGTGTAGCCCGGTGCAAAACCGCAGGCGAGCGTTCCCGCTGAAAAGAGAATGATGCTGGTGACCATGGCCAGGCGACGACCGTAGCGATCCCCCATTGCGCCGAGCATCAGGCCGCCGAACCAGCGGGAGATAAAGGCGGCGGAGATAAGGCTAGCCGCCTGTACCGTGGTTAAACCGAATTCACCCTGTACTTCCGTCAACACCAGGGCGATTAAGACAAAATCAAAACCATCAAGCAAGTACCCCAGCCAGGCAGCGGAAAATGCCCGCCATTGTGCCCGGTTGAGATGGCGATACCACGGGATGTTCTGGATTGTTGTACTCATGGTGAGTCTCCCGCGGTGGGCTGGGCCCACGCGCTTTGATATGAATGTGTTGGATGGGTGCGGGTTCTTCCCCTCACCCTAACCCTCTCCCTCAAGGGAGAGGGAACCGACCGCGCCAGCGGTTATGTGGGTGCGGGTTCTCCCCCTCACCCTAACCCTCTCCCTCAAGGGAGAGGGAACCGACCGCGCCAGCGGTTATGTGGGTGCGGTTTTCCCCCCTCACCCTAACCCTCTCCCTCAAGGGAGAGGGAACCGACCGCGCCAGCGGTTATGTGGGTGCGGGTTCTCCCCCTCACCCTAACCCTCTCCCTCAAGGGAGAGGGAACCGACCGCGCCAGCGGTTATGTGGGTGCGGTTTTCCCCCCCTCACCCTAACCCTCTCCCTCAAGGGAGAGGGGACCGACCGCGCCAGCGGTTATGTGGGTGCGGTTTGTCCCCCTCACCCTAACCCTCTCCCTCAAGGGAGAGGGGACCGACCGCGCCAGCGGTTATGTGGGTGCGGTTTATCCCCCTCACCCTAACCCTCTCCCTCAAGGGAGAGGGGACCGACCGCGCCAGCGGTTATGTGGGTGCGGTTTTCCCCCCCTCACCCTAACCCTTTCCCTCAAGGGAGAGGGGACCGACCGCGCCAGTGGTTATGTGAGTGCGGTTTTCTCCCCCCTCACCCTAACCCTCTCCCTCAAGGGAGAGGGAACCGACCGCGCCAATAATCATGTGTCTGCGGTTTTCTCCCTCTCCCTGCGGGAGAGGGCCGGGGTGAGGGGCAAAATCAGCTCCGCTCCTGCATCAACTGCTGCGCCAGCGCTTTCAGTTCCGGCAGGTATTTCTCATCTACCGGCGCGAACGGCTTGCGGCACAACGGTACGGAAACCACGTCCATATAGTGCAGAACCGTTTTCAGGCCACGGAATACGCCGACTTTGATCAGCAGGCCGATAACCTCGTTACACTGACGCTGCAACTGCTGCGCCTTCGCGATATCGCCCGCTTTCAGCGCCTGCACGATCCCCATGTAACGCCAGCCCATAATGTTGTAGGTGCTGCCGATCCCGCCGTCTGCGCCCGCCAGCAGGCCGGAAGCAAAGATTTCGTCGTACCCGTTGTAGAGCACCAGATCCGGATGTGCGCGTCGGATCTGCTCCATCTGATACAGATCGCCCGACGTTTGTTTCAGCGCCCCCACGCCCGGCAGCGTGACCAGAGTGTTGATCTGATCCAGCGTCAGTTTTACCCCACTCAGCGCCGGAATGTTATAGACCACCATCGGTAATCCATCAGCCGAGTCGATAATTGCGCGATAGTGGTCACAATGTTCTTCAAAGCTAAACGGGTAGTAAAACGGTGTTACCGCTGAAACGGCGTCAAAGCCGTAACGTTTTGCGGCAACGGCCAGTTGCTGGCTTTCCGCCGTACTGATACAGCCGACATGGGCAATAAGCGTCAATTTGCCTTTGCCTTCTTCCGCCACGATTTCCAGCACTTGCTCGCGTTCCGCCAGGCTTTGAACGAAGGCTTCTCCGGTTGAGCCCCCGACATAAACGCCGTCAACACCCTGTGCAATGTTGAAACGCACCAGACGACGTAGACTCTCTTTATCCATCTTTTGTTGTGCGTCGAAAGGGGTGAGCAGTGCGGGCATGACGCCGCGTAAATTGCTTGCCATAAATACCTCGTAGTGATGTTTAATTGGAATAACTGTGTACCTTTATACCTGTTATACCAGATCACTTTTGAAGCAGTGTAATACAGAAAGCTTATTGTGCGATCGACTTCACTAAACCGATCGCAATACGACGATCACTGACGGGATTTTTTGGCTTTACCGAAGGCGTGCCAGGTCGCGGAAACGCTGTTGAGGTGATCCTGAAGCGCGCGATCGGCTTCGTCAGGATCGCGGGCGCGGATAGCGTCGACAATAGCGATATGCTGTTGGTAGCTGACGCTATTGTGTTCGTGGAGTGCTTGATCCGCCACTTTTGGGCGAGCGGCAATCAGCCAGTCGAGCAGTGCGACATGGATCGCCATAAAGATCGGGTTGCCGGGGATTTCCGCCAGCACGCGGTGGAAGTCGACGTCCGAGCGGATAAACTGCGCGTTGTCATCCAGCGCCTGGCTGTTGATCTCCAGCGCTTTACTCAGCAACGCAATTTGCTCATCCGTAGCGTGTTCAGCGGCGTAACGTACCAGGCTCGATTCAAAGAAAAGACGCAGTTGTTCGAAGTGCGCGATACCGCCAGGATGCGAGAGGAAATCTTTCGCCATGCCGGAGAGTTCGCCGATGATGGTGTCTGCCGACGGACGTGAGACGCGGGCGCGTTCGCCGTTATTGATTTGCACCAGCCCTTTACGCTTGAGCGCGGCCAGTGCTTCACGCACCGACGGGCGACCAACATTGAAGAACGCCATCAGTTCGCGTTCGGACGGCAGTTGCCCATCGTCACCAAATTCCCGGCGGCGAATCATCTGCTCCAGCTCTTCTTCCACCATGTCAGACAGCTTTTTACGCGCCAGCGGACGACGGCGCAGGCTGTTGCCGATGGTGTCTGCAGATTGAGGATCGAAAGCGCTCATAGGTACCGTTTCCATTCGCTGTAGAGGGGAAGTTAGCCTTTACCATCATATCATAAAACAGACGCCGGAAATGACGACGGGGCCAGATGGCCCCGTCGCGTTGTTAAATTACCGTCACTACAATTCATTTAAGACATATTGGAAACGGCACGTAGAATCAATCGGTTGCCGACTACTGGTATTCACCTTCACCACAATGTCGTGGAGTTTTCTATCCGTTAACGGTTTACGTGTCGGTGTGACTGTCACCTTTGCATTATTGCAACCATAAGAGGTAAATGTTAATAAATCTGAAACTGCACGACAGTACGCTCCTCTGGAATCAAAATTACTGCCATCGCAGAGATTGCCACTTTCCATCAGATAGGTCGAAAGCGTTGTTGTGATGGTTGAACCATTGGATTGTAATTGCAACGTTTTAGTATGGCTAACATAATTATCACTCCAGGATATATCATAGGAAGATACCGGAATTGACGGGCAAACAGTATTATGCTCTGTTGGACTTGTATATGCACTAAATCCATTGGCCTGAGAAACTGAATAAAAAGAAGCAATCCATGGGCAGCCATAATCATCAGATGATACCGTGATATTAAAAGTCATAAATCCACATTTATATATGGACGTATCGATACCCGGACAATTTGAGGTGGCTGTATTGCCAAAATCTGTAAGCACTAACTTTGGTGCAGGACCCGTTCCTGTCCAGGATATTAATTGAAGAGTATCGCCTCTTCTTGCGCCTGAATTGTATTGACCATAGGCTACTTCTTCTGGCGTTAATACTGTGACATTAAAACGGATACTCCCCTGCATAGAGATATTATTAATTGCATAATAGATTTCCGCACCAGGGAAGCTTGCGTTTAGGAGCTTATCACCCGCATAGCTCTTTGGAATTACTAAACCGAGAGCAATTAATACCAGACCTGCAAAAAAAACCGTCCATTTTTTCATATTAGATATACTCGAAGGTCGCCGTCAGGTTGGCGGTAAAATCGCCCATCGTCACTTCCCGACCGCTTTTCGCCTGTAACCAGGCCCTGAAATTAATGTCATTGCTGCCATCGCTAAGCGTGAATTTCGCCCCGGTTGGGTCGTTAATCGCCACCCGTACCCCGTCAGTCGTTTCCATCCCAATCCCGACGCCCTGCGCGGTTGATGTGGTATCCAGCGCCAGGAAACCGGGCTGTTCACTGTCTTCCGTACCGGTAAGGGTCACCTGGACCTGATAACTCGCAGGCCCCTTACAATCTTTCAGCTTAAACACCACCGGAACGTGCGTAGACTCCCCCGCAGCCATAAGATCCCGACGACTGATAGTCGGAAAATGGACTTCAGCCAGATTCCCGCTCTCAACCACCAGCGAACAAGAGCGGCTAATTAAATTGCCGTAAAAATGCAGGTTGTTGTCCACGGCCAGGGCACGCGTGCTGCCGATCAACAGCAGGCCCGCTAACAGCCCATAGCCGAGAGAATAAATACGTTCTGTCTTCATTGATAATCCACCCGCAATGTTGCATAGGCTGAAAACGTGGTATCACTCAGCACCGCATCGGCTGACTTCACTGGCACGGCTTCCAGCTTCGGCTTTTGGGTAAAATCGGTGGCGTTAATAGTAAGCGGAGTATTCAGCTTAAAAGGCTGACCATCGTGCTGAAGTTCAATACCAAAGCCGGGAACGTCTGTTTCGATAGCCGAGTCATTGTAGGCGGTCTGCGTACCCGTCCAGGTGAGTGTCATATTCCACTCGGGATCGCGCGTGTCAGAGTCACAGCTCAGGCCATATACCACTTCCTTGCGACCATAGTCTCCGTTGATACTGTCGATAATGAGATCGCGAAATTCCACTTCGAGGGTCTTTCCATCGCTGATAGCACAGGCAGGCGGTGCCACCAGCGTACCGTGGAAGGTGATGTCATCCCCAGCCGCCAGCGCAACGCCACCGCAGGTGCAGAGTAAAAAGAACAAGCGTTTTTTCATTGGTAATCCACCACCATCGTCATACTGGCGTTAAATTCCGCTGGCGTAAGCTGCACTCCGCTCTGTTTTACCGGCACCGCTGTGAGGTTGGGCAACTGGTTAACATTAAAATCAGACCAGTTACCTTCACCCACTCTGAACAGGGAGTTATCGTCACCATTTTCAATGCGAATACCCAGGCCGGGTATTTCCGTCGCAATAACAGTTTCCCCGTTAATCACGGTGGTAGGGCCTTTAAGCTGCATCCGCAGATCATCAAGGCCCACCGCCCTGTTATCACAGTTCAGGGTATAAAGCGGCTGCGTGGTGCGGTAATTCGTGCCATTGATTTTGCTAATGTATACTTCGCCAAATTGCACATTGCTCCCCTTTACGGAACAGGGCGGTGGCCCATCCACCAAAACGCGCAAAGACAATGACACCTGTTTACTTTGCCCTGCGACGGCAAGGTTCCCCATCAGCCAACCGCTCAGGAGAAAAATGCCCGTTCCCACCAGAAACGTGTATTTCATAAGACTCTCCCGGCATCAGCCTTTGCGGCTTTGCTCTGCATCCACCTGGCAATTATTGCCAGTGCATTTAAAGTTCAGCGACAATCGCGCACCGTAGTCGTTGACGTAAGTCAGCACCGGCACAGTGTCCATCTTCACATTCAACGGTGCGGACGATTTCGGCGGCATGACCAGCGGCGTAAACCCGGCTGCCGGATTACCATTTTTCTGTGTGCTGGCATTGCTGATAATCACGTAATACGGCGTGGGGTTATTGACGGTGAACGCCTGACCATTGCGGGTTAACGTCACCTTGTGCTGCCACGGGTCTCTCATGTTAATTTTTGCCAGTGCCTTGGGTCGCCAGAACAATTTGATACGCGTTTGCAGGGCAATTTGCAGCGTATTAGGTTTGTTCGACTTTGGCGGGATTTCACGCACGTTAAAGTAGAACATGCTCTCACGATCGGCCGGTAACTTGTTGATATCCGGCATTCCCTGGACTTTTACCTGACCATTCATCATCGCATCAATACGCTGTACCGGCGGCAGTACCGTAAGTGGCGAGCTGATTTTGTTGCCCTTTTCGTCCTCCATCCAGCTTTGTGCCAGGTAGGGCTGCTTCGGGTCGTTATTGCGCAACGTGACGCTAATAGATTTGTCGCCTTCATTGAAGACCAGGCGTGTACGGTCGGGCGTCACCGATGCGTGGGTGGTAAAACTGGCGGCCGCCACCAGCAGCGCCAACGCAGGGGCAGCGCGTGTTGCAGAGCGAGTCAATGTATACATGGATCAATCCTTAATCACGTTATTGGTTTGCTGAAATAGCCATGGGTTCCGCGCCAGGTGTGACCTGCTGCGTTTGTTCCTGAATCATCGGTTTAATCTCTGCCGGAGCCGCAGGCATCACCGTGCCTTGTTGCTTGCACGGCAGTAACAGGCCGTTGAACAGGTCGGCGGGCAGCGGGTCTGGCAGTGAAATCTCACAGTGAGGTTCGCCATTCCATGAGACACGCATGTGTTCGCCCGCTTTTACCCCGGCCAGATAGACGTTGCCGTCATCATCAACCAGGCCGACCTGCTGGTCGTGTTCGTTTCTCACTTCCGCACCAAATGGCGGGTAACTGCCATCACTCATGCGCAGGACAGCCATCGCCTTTTGCCCACTGATGACCGCAAACTGACGATAGCCAATAGCGCCTTCGGTAAGCGTCGCCTGCACGACAGACTGCGTGGCTTCGGCGTTTTCCGGCAGTCTGGTCAGGTCAATCGTGGCCTGGTTACGGTAGTAGTTATTGACGTCGGCAACGACGGCTTTGCCAAACATATTGGTGTACACCGCTGCGCCATTTCCTTCGACCGGTACGTCCGCGACACCGTCAGCGTCAATCAGCAGTCGCGTACCGCCCATATTTTGAGTACGGTGCAACGCGCCACCGTGAGCCGTGAGCGTAGCGCCGCCCTGTAGCGACAACCCGGCAGAGGTGTACTGCCCTTCATGGTAGTTGGCATTGAGATCCACATGGGCCATTGAACCGTCACGGCTGTAATAACCATCCACGCTGGAGTGATTTTCACTGTTGCCCACGTTTATCTGATAATGACTGGCGTCATCGATACGACTGAAATACCCTACCTGGCTGCTGTCTGAACCACTACCGTAGTTGCCGTTGTAACTCACAACGCTGCTATCGCCCCACGGCATACTTAAGGAGATGTAGACGCCTTTGTCAGCGCTATCGTCATACTCGTAGCGATAACCGGTCAGAGAGATACTCATGTTCCGAATGCCGCCCATATTGAAATAGTGGGAGAGCATTACGTTGTAGTTGGTCTGTTCCTCACGATCCCAGTAGGTGTGGCGCGTATAGTTCAGGTAAACAGAAACACCGGCATCCCTGAAGTTCTGGTTATAAGTGGCGGTGTACATCTCTTTATCATTGCCTGAGCGAACCATTGCGCTGTCATTCGCGTCCAGATACTCGCTCATGGTCATATAGTTCTCTTGCGAGAAGCGGTATCCGGCGAAGGTGACGCGGCTGTTGAGTTCATCAAAGTCTTTGGAGTAACTGACTCTGAAAGAGTTACCGTCGAGCGTGCTTTTTCCGTAAGCGGTCGAATCGTCAAGTCGGGTATGCGAGTGGGTGATATCAAAGGCCATCGCACCGAAAACGGAAAGATCGCGACCAATCCCAAGCGCGGCTGACTGGTAATTTTCATCGCCAAGCGCCCCGCCATACAGTGACCAGCCGTTTGCTATCCCCCAGGACGCTTCGCCACCGGAAAAGAACCCGCCTTGCACATGGTGCCCCCACTCCTGTGGTCGCCCCATCATAATTTTGTAGCGCACCTGGCCCGGGCGAGTCAGGAACGGCATGGAGGCAGTGCTGATGTCATACTCCTGCACCTGACCGTTTGCCTCTTCAATGCGCACATGCAGCGTACCAGAGCTAAAATCGGCAAGATCCTGGATACGGAATGGCCCGGCTGGCACCTGGGTTTCATGGATTACGCGCCCGGCCTGGCTAACTGTGACTTTCGCCGCCGTATGGGCCACGCCGGAAATATCCGGGGCATAGCCGCGCAGGTTCGGCGGCAGCATTTGATCGTCAGTACTGATACTACCGCCGATGTAGTTAAAGCCATCGAATATATCGGAATCGAGGTAATCTTCACCGAGTGCCAGTTTGGCTTTCAGGCTCGGTAACGCGCGCCAGGCATAGTAACGGCTCCAGTCCCAGTTTCTTTCGGTGCTGTCTTCCGTCTCTTTATCGTTACTGCGGGTATGCTGATAATCGCTCTGCCAGTCGGCTCGCAAGCGCCACGGCCCCAGGTTAACGCCAACCGTACCGTTGCCGCTGATATCGTTGCTGTCATCACCGCCTTTTTCTTCATGTCGGGTTTGGGCGTTGATGCTGTAATCGGCAATTAAACCTGAAATGCCATCATCCCAGCGCGAGGGAGGGTCCCAGTCGACATCGCTGTATTCAAGATAAGCCTGCGGCAAGCTGATAAGGAGTGCGGACTGGCTTAAATCAGCGCGCATTTCCAGACCGTCAAATTGGCCTGGCTTGAGGCATTTACCGTCGTGAACCCATTGCAAATTTTTCGCAATGTCTTCTTTGAAACCAAGCAGTGCCACCAGGTCTGGCGACAGGCAGGCGTAAGTCTTATTGGCATCATTTTCTGCAGCATACCAGTAAATATCATATTCACCGGGTAATGGCTGTTTATTCACCTCAACCTGTAAACTGTATTTACCCGGTTCAACATAACCCTGGCTTGAAAAGCGTTTTAAATCGATTTTCGTGTCGCCTTTTAATTCCAGAAAACGGGAATCAAACTGAATATCTTCATCAGCCCAGGCATTGATATGGCATCCAGAGATGGCCACGGCAACGCACCAGGGAAGCGCCCGTAAGCGGAAAAGGGAATAGTCAGGCATACACGTATTCATCCGTGATTATTATAATAAGTCCAAAAACTCGCCAAAATCCCCCATAGCGAAATGCTATGGGGGTGAATTACCTTAGAGATAGGTAATCTGGAAAGTGGTATTCGCTTCAAAACCACCCAGGTCAGGCGTACCCGTCGCACCGACTAACCAGGCTTTGAAGTTCAGAGTCTGTTTAGGTTTGCCTTTATTGGTTGCTGAGTCATTTACGATCGCCTGTTTAATGCCAGCACCGCTTTTATAGGAAGTACCTTGCTTATCACCAATCGCCAGGCTTACATTGTTAAACGCAGCACCTGTATCGATATTAAAAATGGTGTAGTAATTCTCGTTTCCCGTAGAAACGTTACCGGTGAACGTCGTTTCCATGTTCGTTTGGGTTTCAAATACGCAGTCCTGCAAACGAATCTGAAAATCTTTCGGCGTGGTAGTCCCGTTGTTTTTCAGTACTTCGGCACCGATGTTACCCAAATCCACTTCCAGTTTGTGATCGTCTGGAACGATAGAGCACGGGGAGTCTTCAATGGTGCCGTAGAAACGTGCAGTACCGTTGTTGCCTGCAGCGAAGGCTGACGTGGAGACAACTGCGCCCATTACCATTGCGGCTGCAATGGCCGTTTTAGCGAACTTACTCATTATTTGTCCTTAAATCATAAATAATTAAAATATAAACACTCTCTTTAATGAAATTATAAAATTCAAAATTGAAGATGATGTTTATAGTCAACCATCGAATAGGCGTCATTGCTTCCCGCAAAAGAATTGCATGTGATTATATTCTTTGGTGAGCGGGGATAGTGTCCCTGATATCCCTCTCGCTCAATTTATTTTTAATTAATTTATTTTTTAAAATAATTAATTACATCCATGACAATAATGTGAAAGTTCCAAAAGCCCCAGATAAAAAGGACGCAAACGATGAAAAACACTAATAACATAACCAGTAATTATGATTAAATTACTGCAGAGAGAATGTAAGCAAATAAACTATTGCATAATCAACACTATGAAATATAATATTATAAGGCTGCAATTAATATTTTTTTAGATAAAAAACTATTATTAATGGAACGCGTTAGTTGAAATTAATGATTATTTTATGAAGTCTACTGTTTATTTATATTGAGGTTTATCGTTGTATCGGGCTAAATATCAAGACGAAAAAAAAGGCCCTTTCGGGCCTTTTCAGAAACATTACTTCACTACACGTAGCGCCGGGCGACCACCGCGCGGCGGCGGGGTATCGTCCGGATCGGTGTCGTCGTCGTGATCCGGCTTATCGCCATCGATGACCGACATCACCGTTTCGTTTTCAACGACTTCGAGATCGTCGTTGTAGCCTTCAGCATCTTCGTCGTAGGCTGTTTCCGGCTCAAACATGGTGCCTGCGCCGTTTTCACGCGCGTAGATAGCCAGTACGGCAGCCAGCGGCACGGAGACATTGCGCGGAACGCCGCCGAAACGGGCGTTAAAGCGAACTTCATCGTTCGCCAGCTCCAGGTTGCCCACCGCGCGCGGCGCGATGTTCAGAACGATCTGGCCGTCACGGGCATACTCCATTGGCACCTGAACGCCTGGCTGCATGACATCAACGACCAAATGCGGCGTAAGCTGGTTGTCCAGCAGCCACTCGTAAAATGCGCGAAGCAGATACGGGCGGCGCGGAGAAAGCTGTGACACATCCATTCAATTAACCCCG
The DNA here is from genome assembly GCF_008369545.1 of Pseudocitrobacter sp. 73. NCBI lineage: Bacteria > Pseudomonadati > Pseudomonadota > Gammaproteobacteria > Enterobacterales > Enterobacteriaceae > Pseudocitrobacter > Pseudocitrobacter sp. 73. Next base: position 231,675 of record NZ_VTZO01000015.1, read on the forward strand.
GCCAAGGCGCATTTCGCGCTCGGCTTCCGTTAAGGAGGCAAGGAAAGAATCACGTTCGAAGACGCGGGTCATATAGCCTTTCAGCTCTTTCGCACCCGCACCCACCATTTCGATGCCCATAACCGGCAGACGCCACAGCAGCGGCGCCAGGTAGCAGTCGACCAGGCTGAACTCATCGCTCAGGAAGTACGGCTTCTGGGTGAAGACCGGCGCAATCGCCAGCAGCTCTTCGCGCAGCTGTTTACGTGCAGCATCAGCCTGAGACGCAGAACCCGTCATCACGACGTTCATCAGCGAGTACCAGTCTTTCTCGATACGTTGCATGTACAGACGGCTTTCACCACGTGCAACCGGATAAACCGGCATCAGCGGCGGATGCGGGAAACGCTCATCCAGGTATTCCATGATGATGCGGGATTCCCACAGAGTCAGTTCGCGATCTACCAGTGTCGGGACGCTTTGATTCGGGTTGAGGTCAATCAGATCCTGCGGTGGATTGTCCTTTTCCACGTGCTCTATCTCAAAGCTGACACCTTTTTCAGCCAGCACGATGCGGACCTGATGGCTATAAATGTCAGTAGGACCAGAAAACAGCGTCATTACCGAACGTTTGTTGGCAGCGACAGCCATGAAAACCTCCAGGTATATTCAGAATTTTTACTGCTACCAGCCACACGGTGGCTAGCCAGAAGTGTGTCCCCATCCTGCGTTGAGTGGCATTCCTGCTTGCAAACCAAACAAAAATTGAACAATCACCCGCATTTGGGCAGAAAATTGGAGAATAGTTTACCAGATTTTGCGCGGCTTGTGGTGAGTGGATTCTGGAAATCCGGAAAAAGAGCCGTGAGATTGGCGCTAGCGTTGAGATTATGGCAGGGGCACTTCGCTTGTTCGCCCTGCCAATACGCTCGTAACGTTACTGTTCAGACATAAAAAAACCCGCCGAAGCGGGTTTTTGCGCAAATTGTTGTCTGCCGAAGCAGAAACCAATTAACGTTTGGAGAACTGAGGACGACGACGTGCTTTACGCAGGCCGACTTTCTTACGTTCAACCTGACGAGCATCACGGGTAACGAAGCCAGCTTTACGCAGTTCGCCACGCAGGGACTCATCATACTCCATCAGAGCGCGGGTGATACCGTGACGGATCGCACCAGCCTGACCAGAGATACCACCACCTTTAACGGTGATGTACAGATCCAGTTTCTCAACCATGTCGACCAGTTCCAGCGGCTGACGAACTACCATGCGGGCAGTTTCACGACCGAAGTACTGTTCCAGAGAACGTTGGTTGATAACGATTTTGCCGTTGCCCGGTTTGATGAAAACGCGAGCTGCGGAACTTTTGCGGCGACCAGTGCCGTAGTATTGATTTTCAGCCATTGCCTATAATCCCGATTAGATGTCAAGAACTTGCGGTTGCTGTGCCGCGTGGTTGTGCTCGGTACCCGCGTAAACTTTCAGTTTACGGAACATAGCACGACCCAGCGGGCCTTTTGGCAGCATGCCTTTAACCGCGATTTCAATCACACGCTCAGGACGGCGGGCAATCATCTCTTCAAAGGTCGCTTCTTTGATACCACCGATGTGGCCGGTGTGGTGATAGTACATTTTGTCAGTACGCTTGTTGCCGGTTACAGCAACTTTGTCAGCGTTCAGAACGATGATGTAATCACCGGTATCTACGTGCGGAGTGTATTCCGCTTTGTGCTTACCGCGCAGGCGACGAGCCAGTTCAGTAGCCAGACGGCCCAGAGTTTTACCGGTCGCGTCAACAACATACCAGTCGCGTTGAACGGTTTCTGGTTTAGCTGTAAAAGTTTTCATTAAAAGCTTACCCAAATAAATAAGTTACACGTTGGTGAACACCCAAACGTTTTGTCAGTTGAGGTTCACACGACATTGTCCAGCAAACCTACCCCTTCGAATAGCCTATGCCGGCGCAGAGAAAGTTTTGGGAAAAAAACCTTCTTGTAACGTGGGGTCGCAAGATTATAGAGAAGTCGTGGTTAAAGGTCGACCCTTATTTGTGATTTTGATCGAGGGTTTTTGATAGGGGGGGTGCGGCCTGATGCCCTCACCCCGGCCCTCTCCCACAGGGAGAGGGAGAAAACCTCACTCACATAACCTCCGGCACAATCCGTACCCTCTCCCACGGGGAGAGGGGAGGATTTATGGCATATGCGGCCGTTTCAAATACTCTTCGCTCTGCATTTCCTGCAAACGCGACAGGCAACGCTGGAACTCAAACTTCAACCGCTCGCCCTGATAAATGTCGTACAGCGGCACTTCCGCGCTCACCACCAGCTTCACATGACGCTCGTAGAATTCATCCACCAGCGCAATAAAGCGACGAGCTTCACTCTCCATCAGCGGCGTCATAACAGGCACATCAAATAACATCACCGTGTGGAACAGGCGCGAGAGCGCGATGTAGTCGTGCTGGCTGCGCGCATCAACGCACAGTGTCGTAAAGGAAACCGCCAGCGTTTGATTCTCAACGCCCAGCGTTGGCAGTTGGCGGTGGTTGATTTCCAGCTCTGGCGCATGTTCGCGCTTTGCACCCGCCAGCGCCAGCCACAGTTTATCCATCTCGACGCGCGTTTCATCGTTTAACGGCGAGAGCCACAGATGCGCCTGCGTTAATGTGCGTAAACGGTAATCGACGCCTGCATCAACATTCATGATGTCGCAGTGGGCTTTAATCGCGTCAATGGCCGGCAGGAAGCGCGCACGCTGTAAGCCATTGCGATAAAGCTCGTCCGGCGGTATGTTAGACGTAGCAACCAGCGTAATCCCACGCGAGAACAGCGCTTTCATCAGGCCGCCGAGCAGCATGGCGTCCGTGATATCCGAGACAAAAAACTCGTCAAAACACAGCACGTCGGTTTCCGCTTTAAAGCGTTCAGCAACGATTTCCAGCGGGTCGCTATGGCCCTGAAGCTGCGTCAGCTCTTCATGTACACGCAGCATAAAGCGGTGAAAGTGCAGGCGCTGTTTACGTTCGCCCGGCAGGCTGTGATAGAACATGTCCATCAGCCAGGTTTTCCCCCGGCCAACCCCGCCCCACATATATAAGCCACGAACCGGCGTGCTGGTGTCCGCCTCGCGTTTACCAAGCAATTTTCCGAATTTTGCCATCAGGCCGCCGCCGCTTTGGGCCGGCTGCACACGATTAGCGAGCAGTTCCTGGTAGATGGTATCGAGGCGGTTTACCGCCTCACGTTGAACATCATCAGGCTGATGGGTGCCCTCTTCGAGGGCCTGAAGATAACGCGATGTGGGGGACAGGCTTTGCATGATCTAATTGTTATTCCTTTGAAAACCGGTATGTCTTACTTCACGATTGGTGAAAAAAGTGCCGTTCTACACTACGCGATGATACGCCAGGATTCCACTTCTGCGGAATAAGCGGTTATAGTGGCAGTATCTGGTACAGGCAAGGACCGCCTGGTCACCAATACCCTACGGAACCACAAAACAATGGGAGATGTTCATGACCTGGGAATATGCGCTAATTGGGCTCGTTGTCGGCATTATTATCGGTGCTGTGGCCATGCGTTTCGGTAATCGCAAATTGCGTCAACAACAGGCCCTGCAGTACGAGCTGGAAAAAAATAAAGCCGAACTGGAAGAGTACCGTGAAGAGTTAGTCAGCCATTTTGCGCGTAGTGCGGAATTGCTGAACAACATGGCAGACGATTATCGTCAGCTCTATCAACACATGGCGAAAAGCTCAAGCAGCCTGCTGCCTGAAATGAGCGCAGAGTCTAATCCGTTCCGCAACCGTCTGGCTGAATCGGAAGCCGGTAACGACCAGGCGCCGGTACAGATGCCGCGTGACTACTCAGAAGGCGCATCCGGCCTGCTGCGTAGCGGTGCAAAACGCGACTAATCCTTTCTGCGAACAATTTATTTCACGGGCGCGCCTGTTGCGCCCGTCACTTCTCTCTGCCCCGACTATATTTAGTCAATATCCACATTGTTACCCCGAGAAAAATTCAATAACATCAGACTGTTTCGGGAAGCATGTCCTTACACCTCAGGTCAGGAGAGCCAGCATCAATGAATAAATCTACTTTGCTGTTGAGTGCGTTAGCGTTAAGTGTCGGCCTGTCCTTTGCCGTACCTCAGGTGGCCAGCGCGTCGATTCCCACTCAGGTTCCAGGCCAGGGCGCACTGCCAAGCCTCGCGCCGATGCTGGAAAAAGTCTTGCCCGCCGTGGTGAGCGTGCAGGTGGAAGGCACCGCCACGCCGAGTCAGCGCGTGCCGGAAGAGCTTAAAAAATTCTTTGGTGAAGAAGGCGGCAACGAACCAGCGCAACCATTCGAAGGTCTGGGCTCCGGCGTCATAATCGATGCGGCGAAAGGCTACGTCTTAACCAACAACCACGTCATCAGCCAGGCGCAAAAAATCAGCATCCAGCTGAATGATGGCCGCGAGTTCGATGCCAAACTGATTGGCAGTGATGACCAAAGCGACATCGCCCTGCTGCAAATTCAGGGCGGCAGCAAACTCACGCAAATCGCCATTGCCGACTCCGATAAACTGCGCGTCGGTGATTTCGCCGTCGCCGTGGGTAACCCCTTCGGACTGGGGCAAACCGCCACCTCCGGGATCGTATCGGCGTTAGGCCGAAGCGGGCTGAACCTCGAAGGGCTGGAAAACTTTATTCAGACCGATGCCTCAATTAACCGTGGGAACTCCGGTGGCGCATTGCTGAACCTCAACGGTGAGCTGATCGGCATTAACACCGCGATTCTCGCCCCGGGCGGCGGTAGCGTGGGGATTGGCTTCGCCATCCCCAGCAATATGGCGCAAATCCTCGCGAAACAGCTGATTCAGTTCGGTGAAATCAAACGCGGGCTGCTCGGTATTCGCGGTATGGAAATGAGCGCCGATATCGCCAAAGCGTTTAACCTCAACGTGCAGCGCGGGGCGTTTGTCAGCGAAGTGCTGCCTAACTCCGGTTCAGCGAAAGCGGGTATAAAATCAGGCGACGTGATTGTTAGCCTGAACGGTAAAGCGCTGAGCAGCTTTGCCGAACTGCGTTCGCGCATTGCTACCACCGAACCCGGCTCAAAAGTGAAGCTGGGTCTGCTGCGCGATGGCAAACCGCTTGAAGTCGAAGTCACGCTGGATAAAAGCACCTCGGCAACCGCCAGCGCAGAAATGATTGCCCCACAGCTTCAGGGCGCGTCATTAAGCGATGGTCAGTTGAAAGATGGCACCAAAGGCATTGTCATCAGCGATGTAGAAAAAGGCAGCGCAGCGGCGCAGGTTGGCCTGCATAAAGATGATGTCATCATCGGCATTAACCGCCAGCGCACGCAGTCCATCGCGGATATGCGCAAAGTGCTGGAAACTAAACCGTCGGTGATTGCCCTGAACGTAATGCGCGGTGAAGAAAGTATTTACCTCCTGATGCGCTAACCGTTATGCGCTGGACATCGCGCAGCATGTGATGTCCAGCGTAGTCGTGGTATGCTGCGAACGTTTATTCATCAACGATACCTGATCATGCTTGCAAAGCTTTTACGTTCTGTCGCAATTGGTTTTATTGTCGGTGGCATTTTGCTGGCCGCGATGCCCTCTTTACGCAAGTGGACAACCGCGACCACCACGCTCACCAGCTCGGATGAATCCCCCGCCAGCTATAACCAGGCTGTGCGTCGTGCCGCGCCAGCGGTCGTTAACGTCTATAACCGTGGCCTGAACAGCACCGGGCAGAATCAACTGGAGATCCGCACGCTCGGCTCCGGGGTGATCATGGACGAACGCGGGTATATCGTGACCAACAAGCATGTCATTAACGATGCCGATCAAATCATCGTCGCGTTGCAGGATGGCCGCGTCTTCGAAGCGCTGCTGGTCGGCTCCGATACGCTTACCGACCTTGCGGTACTAAAAATTAACGCCACCGGCGGCCTGCCGGTTATTCCCATCAATCCCAAACGTGTACCCCATATTGGCGATGTGGTGCTGGCGATTGGTAACCCTTACAACCTGGGGCAGACCATTACGCAGGGCATTATCAGTGCTACCGGCCGTATCGGCCTGAACCCGACCGGGCGACAGAATTTCCTGCAAACGGATGCCTCCATCAACCACGGTAACTCTGGCGGCGCGCTGATTAACTCACTGGGCGAGCTAATGGGTATCAACACCCTCTCTTTCGATAAGAGTAACGACGGCGAAACGCCGGAAGGCTTAAGCTTCGCCATCCCGTTCCAGCTGGCGACTAAAATCATGGATAAACTGATCCGCGATGGTCGGGTGATCCGTGGTTATATCGGGATCGGCGGGCGCGAGATCGCCCCGCTGCATGCACAGGGCGGCGGCATGGATCAGATCCAGGGGATCGTGGTAAACGAAGTCACCACAGGCGGCCCAGCCGCGCTGGCGGGTATTCAGGTCAACGACGTTATTACTTCGGTGAATGGTAAACCGGCGCTTTCCGCGCTGGAGACCATGGACCAGGTGGCCGAAATTCGCCCGGGGTCGGATATCCCGGTTGAGGTCATGCGCGACGATAAGAAACTCACGCTGAAAGTGACGGTTCAGGAGTATCCGGCGTCGAACTAACAGACACAAAAAAAGGGCCTGACGGCCCTTTTTTTCATGCGTTACATCACTTATTCACAAACTCTTCGCCAAGCGTAATATCTTTTCTCAGCGTATCCAGCATACCTTCCAGCGCCTGTTGCTCAAACGCGCTCAGTTTGCCGATGGACTGACGCTCTTCCACACCGTTTTTGCCCAGCAGCAGCGGTTGAGAGAAGAAACGCGCGTACTGACCGTCGCCTTCCACATAGGCACATTCAACGATGCCTTTCTCACCCTGCAGGGCGCGAACCAGAGAAAGACCTAAACGTGCAGCCGCCTGCCCCATCGACAGGGTTGCAGAGCCGCCACCAGCCTTGGCTTCAACCACTTCCGTACCCGCATTCTGGATACGTTTGGTGAGATCGGCCACTTCCTGATCGCTAAAGGAAACACCAGGGATCTGTGACAACAGCGGCAGAATGGTCACGCCAGAGTGGCCGCCAATAACCGGCACTTCCACTTCTGTCGCCTTTTTACCTTTCAGTTCCGCCACAAATGTATTTGAGCGGATGATATCCAGCGTAGTAACGCCGAACAGTTTGTTCTTATCGTATACGCCCGCTTTTTTCAGCACTTCTGCCGCAATGGCAACCGTGGTATTCACCGGATTTGTGATTATGCCGATGCAGGCTTTCGGAGCGGTTTTCGCCACCTGCTGCACCAGGTTCTTCACGATCCCGGCATTAACGTTAAACAGATCGGAGCGATCCATACCCGGTTTGCGCGCGACGCCCGCGGAAATTAACACCACATCCGCCCCTTCCAGCGCCGGAGAAGCATCTTCACCGGAGAAGCCTGTAATCTTCACATCGGTCGGGATATGACTGAGATCGACCGCCACGCCTGGCGTGACAGGGGCGATATCATAGAGAGTGAGTTCTGAGCCTGAAGGTAGTTGGGTCTTAAGTAGTAGGGCAAGCGCCTGACCGATACCGCCGGCGGCACCAAGGACTGCAACTTTCATCCGAAACTCCTTATTATGGTTAATGTCATTCAGGGTGACCTGTCATGTACCGCAAAACCGACGCAGGGCACTGCCTGTTATACTCCGTTGCGGCGACCTTAATTCACGGTGTAAATAATTACAATCTAATTACTTACAGAATGAGGGGTATTTAGCAGCCTTGCTACAAAATTGCTCATTCGTTTACCGGGAAAGGTCTTATTCACGTAACCAAATCCACATCAACTATCACTTAAACTATAACCAGTGATCTGGTTAAAACAACATCATTTTCATAACATTTAATTTACTTTTAACCTTATTTGCAGGCCGTGATATAGGCATGTTTATTAATAGTAAATTTTGCTAAGATCCGCCCCTTCTCGCGATTATTATCCGCCTTTTTTGCAGATTATTTGCATAAAAATGCATTTATATGCATAATCATGTTAATTTCATCACCATATACGGGTGACTTATGCGAAGTTCGACCAAACAAGAAGAATTAGTGAAAGCGTTTAAAGCGCTATTAAAGGAAGAAAAGTTTAGCTCTCAGGGTGAGATCGTCCAGGCGCTGCAGGAGGAAGGATTCGAAAATATTAATCAATCCAAAGTCTCCCGCATGCTAACCAAGTTTGGCGCGGTTCGTACCCGCAATGCCAAGATGGAGATGGTCTACTGCCTTCCGGCTGAACTCGGCGTACCGACGACCTCCAGCCCGCTGAAAAATCTGGTGCTGGATATCGACTACAACGATGCGGTTGTTGTTATCCACACAAGCCCTGGCGCTGCGCAGCTGATTGCCCGCCTGCTTGACTCGCTGGGTAAAGCGGAAGGTATTCTCGGCAGCATCGCCGGTGACGACACCATCTTTACCACTCCGGCCCGTGGCTTTACGGTGAAAGATCTCTACGAAGCCATTCTGGTTCTGTTCGAGCAAGAGCTGTAATCCCCTTCCTCTGGTCGCTGGCCAGAGGATCATCCCTTTCTGCCGCTTCGTTTCCCCGACATTCTCCCGCACACCATTTTGCAATACGTGCTTTAAATCGCCTAAACACATAGTTTCAGTGAATACATCCGCACAGAATCGCACGAAAAATCAAATCAGTATATCCATATGATTTTCTTAGGATTAACCTCACAATATAGCACTAATACACCATTTTTTATTTCAATTGGTCATAAAAAAAAGATTTTTTAAAACAGATTTACGCTTGAAACCATTAGTCTGGTATTAATTTTAAGTGTGATTAGTGTATACTTAATTTCGTGATGAGGGTCACAAAACAAAGACCTTCCAAATAATTCGACGAGGTGTAGATCATGAAAATCAAAACAACTGTTGCGGCTCTGAGCATCCTTTCCGTTATCTCTTTTGGCGCTTTCGCCGCTGACTCTATTAACAGCGATCAAGCGCAAAATCGTCAGGCTATCGGCACCGTATCCGTCGGTGCAGTCGGTTCTTCTCCGATGGATATGCATGAGATGCTGAACAAGAAAGCGGAAGAACAGGGCGCTTCTTCTTATCGCATCATCGAAGCGCGTACCGGCGCCCACTGGCACGCAACAGCTGAACTGTACAAATAAGTTTGGCTTATAGAGTGAGTAAGATTTAGGTAAACAATATTTTCTACAGCGGTCCAGGAAGCCATGTTTTCTCCTCTCACCGCTGTCGCACATGGTGGAGTAAAAATTATGAAAAACGCAATGTTCATCGCTTCTCTGGGTCTGGCTTCTGTTCTCTCTTTTGGTGCCAGCGCGGCTGAGCAAATCAGTTCGGAACAAGCACAGAACCTGCAATCTATGGGTACCGTTTCCGTATCACAGGTCGGCAGCTCGCCGATGGATATGAATAGCGCATTATCAGCAAAAGCAGCAAAAGAAGGCGCAAGCGGCTACCGCATTATTGAAGCGCGTTCCGGTAATACCTGGCACGCGACCGCAGAATTGTACAAATAAACCCTCGTCGTCTTGTCCGACGACTTGCCCCCGCCGTTACGCGGGGGCTTTTTTATGTCCGCGAAAGGTTAAAGCGCAGCATCCCTTCCAGCTCTTCCTCTGCCTCATCAAATAACAGTATCAGCGCACCGTAACGCCGCTTCTGCTTCTCATCCAGATGCAGGAACTCTATCTCCAGCGGCAGCGGAAGCTGGCTGCCGGTCACGACATCCCACAATGAATCGAGATCGTGAACCTGCCCACTCTTGAGTGCGAAAAGGCGCGTGAACTCGCGGTAAAAATCACCCTGGTTTTCTATTTCATCAAAATCAAAAGAATAGAGTTCCATCGCCCGCCCTCAATTTTCCCGCCGCTGTCATCCGCCTCTAAGTATAGCGATAAAAAAACCGACGCTGAGGGCGTCGGCTTTATAGGGGGATAAATGTGAGAAGGTCTGGACGATTGATGTATTGCCTGATGGCGCTTAGCTTATCAGGCCTACAGACGTTATATCCGACACGTGCTAGCTGTTCGTTAGTGCGCTCTGATACTTATGCAGCATCGCCACCAGCCGAGCAACCGGTTCGGTAACCTGCGGCGAAGCATCCCAGATACGTAATTTGTCCTGATAGATATCTAACTCTTCCAGTAGACGCAGGAAGTAGCGACGACGTTTATCATCGTTGCCTGCAGAGATCACGCTGTCCGCCGTGCGTCTGAGCTGGCGGTGAAACTCAGAGAGATCCTGATTCACAGGCACTGGCGCATCGCGCAGACGCTGGTGCGCAATAATCAGCGACAGGGCCAGACGGAATTTGGCGATATCGTCAGGGAATTTATTCAACAACAGGAAGAGTTGCTGATAGAGCGCCGGCAGATGGTTCTCTTTACGTCGCGCGGAGTTGGTAGTCATCGCCGAAACCGCCGCCGATACAAACTGGTTTAGCAGTACGCGGCCCGTCCGTTCACGCGAGTTATCGCGAATCAGCATAATAACCATCAGCGCCAGGAAGCAGCCCACCAGCTGGCCCAGGGCGCTATCAAGGAACTGGCTAAATTCAAACTTCATCGGGTTATCGAGCACGATAATGTTGATGGTACTCGCCAGCGCACCCAGCGATCCCAGCCGCCGTTTCTGCACCTCGATACCAATAAAGAACGCCAGCACCGCCAGGCTAATACAGAGTAAAAGCATGCTTTGCTGCGTTGAGGGGATGATCACCAGGAAGAAGAGCGTCCCCAGCGGCAGCGCCAGCAGCGTGCCGTAAAGGAAGTCGACGGCAACCATCCGGGGGTTTGGCAGACGCATAGCCAGCGAGGTGACCACCGCAATCATTACCATCGCCCCACTGCCGGATGTCCAGCCGGTCCACAGCCAGAAGAGCGTGCCCAGCACGCAGGATACCGTCGTACGCCAGAAGTTAACCATCGCATGGTGGCGTTCGGCAGACTCGGCCTTCACCACCACTTCGTCCTGAAGAATTTCCTCTTCGCGGGCGCTGATTTTGGTATTACCAATCACGCCGCGTTTTAGCAACAGGTAGCGCGTCGCCGTGCCCACCCAGCCGTAAATCGTAACCGGCGTGCCGTGTTCGCCCGTCCAGGCCATCACCCGACGCATGCGTTTAAGCTGACGATGCACATCCTGTACGGTCTCTACCGGCTCGGCGAAGAGTTCGCGATAGTCATCGGTGACCGTTTCCGGGCGCGTGTTCTGAATGATGTAGGTTTCGCACGCCTGGGTGATCATGGTCAGGGAGACCGTGTTCAACGCCTTTAAGCGCCGATTAGCGCGCGACCAGCGGGAGGACTCCATACTCAGGTTGCTTCGCATTCCACCCAGGGCTGCGGTGCGGCGCACAAGTCCACTCCACGCGCGGTCAACTTCTTCACTGTCGCCATGCTTGATGCACAGCTGCATCAGGCGATATTGATCGATAAGCAGGTTATCCAGTTCAAGGTCGATCTCTTTTTTGATCGATCGCGGGGAGAAAAGCAGATCGGCCATGATCGCGCAGACGATACCAATAACGATCTCGCTACAGCGTTCGACCGCAAATTGCGGCGTCAGGAGCGGTTCGGCCTGAATAGTGATAACGATAATCAGCGCCGTGTAACCCGCCAGCCCCCACGCATAGGAGTTTTCGACGCGGACCAGCGAGGAGAGCCAGGTACAAAAACCGGCCCAGATACAGCACACCAGAACCATTAGCAACGGCGCGCGGATCATCATAATAATGATGGTTAACGCCGCGATACAGCCGATAAAGGTCCCGATGATACGTAGCATCCCGCGGTAGCGGATAGCGCCGGAATAGGGTTCACCACCGGCGGCAAATGCCGGGCCTGCCGCGACGATTGCTGCCGTCAAAACCGCCCAGCGCGGCGTTTCCAGCTCAAAGTGGAAACCGACAAACAGCGCCAGCACAATCGCGCAAGCCAGTTTAATGGCAAAGCGGATGTGCTGATTGGCAATGCTAAAAATGCCCATAACGATTAACCGAACTCACGCAGACGCAGCGCCAGTTTCTGGAAGAAGGTCATGTTCTGCGCGTCCCGGTCTTTTTCACCGGTAATCACCACCGTCGCGGTTGTCCCGGCAGGCCAGATATTATCCTGCTGTTCATCAAGATGAATACGGACCGGCACACGCTGCGCCAGACGTACCCATTCCAGGTTGGAATCAATGGTTGCCATGCCTTTCGCATCATTGCTGCTGCTGGCGTTGGTTACGCCCGCCGCGATGCTATCTACGGTGCCTTTGATAACACGGTTGCTGCCAAGCGGGGTGACTTCCGCACGATAGCCTTTTCGCACGCCTTCCAGTTTGGTCTCTTCCAGGTAGGCCAGTACGTAGAACGAATTCTTTTTCACCAGCGCCACTGCCGTAGAACCACGGGTAATAAACTCACCGTTAAAGACGTTGAGGTTGGTTACCCAACCGGCGGCAGGCGCGCGGATAACGGTGCGGTCAAGGTCAAGACGTGCGAGGTCGCGGGTTGCCTGTGCCTTGGCTAACTGATGCTCGACGGTTTGCAGGACGTTATTGGCCTGGTCGATTTCCTCACGCGACATCGCCTGAATGCCTAACTGGTTACGACGTCCGGCTTCCCGACGCTTCTCGCTGGCGAGCGCTTTGTAATACGCCACATCGGCTTCAGCTTCTTCCAGTGCTTTCTGGTATCGTGGCTGGTCAATGGTAAACAATACCTGGTCTTTACTAACCAGTTGGTTATCCTTGATATTTACCTGAGTAATCAGCCCGGAGACATCGGGCGCGATGGCGACCACGTCTGCACTGAAACGCGCATCACGCGTCCACGGCGACTCGGTGTAGTACACCCAGGCGCGGAAAATGGCGATAAAAGCCAGAATAACCAGTATCAGTGTGATGGCTGTACGGGAGATTTTTCTTATTAGCGTTTTCACATCTACCTCAAACGAACAAACGTGATATCAGATAAAAAAGACAGCAATACAATGCCGTATTGAACAGCGCAGGGTGCCAGACAAAGTCATAGATACCGGTTGGAATAAGCAGTCGCCTCACCCCCCAGAAGATGGCGAGCGACAATAGCAACTCAAAGAAGATCGGCGGGAATGACAGGCCGAAAATCACAATGACAGGAAACAGACTCATGTTGACCTTGGTTTAGACTAGCGTGCAGGTGAGAGTGCGCTTTAATTATTCAGCTAACAGTATATTAACGTAACTGTTATGCCGTTATCTATATATTGTGATCTAAATCACTTTTAAGCCAGAGTGAATAATGGAACGACTAAAACGAATGTCGGTGTTTGCCAAAGTGGTCGAGCAAGGCTCGTTCACCGCCGCCGCGAAACAGCTTCAGATGAGCGTCTCTTCCATCAGCCAGACTGTATCAAAGCTGGAAGATGAGTTACAAGTTAAGCTGTTAAACCGCAGCACGCGTAGTATAGGTCTCACAGAAGCCGGCAAAATATATTACCAGGGATGCCGCCGTATGCTGTTTGAGGCTCAGGATGTCCACGAACAGCTCTACGCGTTTAACAACACACCTATCGGTACGCTGCGAATTGGCTGTTCTTCAACTATGGCACAAAATGTCCTCGCGCGGATCACCGCGGAGATGTTGAAGGAGTACACCGGCCTGACGGTAAATCTGGTCACGGGTATTCCGGCCCCGGATCTGATTGCCGATGGTCTGGATGTGGTCATTCGCGTTGGCGCATTGCAGGATTCCAGCCTCTTCTCGCGCCGGTTAGGCTCGATGCCGATGGTTATCTGCGCGGCTAAAAGTTATCTACAACATGCAGGCATTCCAGAGAAGCCCGCCGACCTCGCCAACCATTCATGGCTGGAATACAGCGTGCGTCCGGATAACGAATTTGAGCTGATCGCCCCCGAAGGCCTGACCACACGCCTCATTCCTGAAGGGCGATTTGTGACTAACGATCCGATGACGCTTAGCCGCTGGCTCTCTGCGGGTGCGGGGATCGCGTACGTGCCGCTCATGTGGGTGATCGAAGAGATTAACCGTGGCGAGGTGGAAATTTTGCTGCCGCGCTACCAGTCCGATCCGCGTCCGGTTTACGCACTTTATACCGAGAAAGATAAGCTGCCACTGAAAGTGCAGGTGTGTATTAATTACCTGACCGATTATTTTGTCGAGGTGGCCAGGCTGTATCAGGGGATGCGGGGTAAAGATGAGACGGGAGAACGTTGAGGCATTTCGCCTGATGGCGCTACGCTTATCAGGCCTACTCGATCGGTTGGCCGGATAAGGCAAAGCCGTCATCCGGCAACAACGCGCACAACACCGTAGGCCGAATAAGGCGAAGCCGCCATCCGGCAAGGCAAAATTACGCGGTGCCACCCACGGTCAGGTTATCAACCTTCAGCGTCGGCTGACCCACGCCAACCGGCAGGCTCTGCCCCTCTTTACCGCAAACGCCCACGCCGTTATCCAGCTTCAGGTCGTTACCGACCATGGAAATCTGCTGCATGGTTTCAATACCGGAACCAATCAGCGTCGCGCCTTTCACCGGTTTCGTGACTTTACCGTTTTCAATCAGATACGCTTCTGACGTCGAGAAGACGAATTTCCCGGAGGTGATATCCACCTGGCCGCCGCCAAAGTTCGGCGCGTAAATGCCGTACTCAACGGATTCGATAATCTCCTGCGGCGTCGATTTCCCGGCCAGCATGTAAGTGTTGGTCATACGCGGCATCGGCAGATGCGCATAGGATTCACGACGGCCGTTCCCGGTCGGTGCAACGCCCATCAGACGCGCGTTGAGTTTGTCCTGCATGTAGCCTTTCAGAATGCCATTTTCGATCAGCACGTTGTACTGACCCGGCGTACCTTCATCATCAATAGCCACAGAGCCACGGCGATCCTGCATGGTGCCGTCATCGACGACCGTACACAGTTCAGAGGCCACCAGCTCGCCCATCTGACCGCTGAAAACAGAAGTGCCGCGACGGTTGAAGTCGCCTTCCAGACCGTGACCTACCGCTTCATGCAGCAGCACACCCGGCCAGCCTGCGCCCAGCACCACCGGCAGCGTTCCCGCAGGCGCCGCGACGGCTGAAAGATTTACCAGCGCCATACGCACGGCTTCTTTTGCCCATGCATCCGCGCGCACTTCACCATCGAGGTCTGCCAGGAAATAGTCGTAGCCAAATCGACCGCCGCCGCCACTCGCGCCGCGTTCACGTTTGCCGTTATCGTCAACCTGAACACTGACAGACAAGCGCACCAGCGGGCGAACATCCGCCGCCAGCGTACCGTCCGTTGCGGCGACCAGGATCAGTTCATACACGCCCGTCAGGCTGGCAGACACTTCCTGTACGCGCTTATCAGCCGCACGCGCGACTTTATCGACGCGACGCAAAATATCGAGTTTCTCTTCACGGGTCATGCTTTGCAGCGGATCGAGCGAGGTATAGAGCGGAGAGTGGTCTACCGCGCCCAGCGTGTGCACCTTGCCATCACCCGCGTCACGAACGATGGTCCGCGCCGCCTGTGCGCTCTGCTCAAGTGCCAGCAGGCTAATCTGATCTGCGTAGGCAAACCCGGTTTTTTCACCGCTCACCGCACGCACGCCAACACCCTGGTCGATATTGTAAGAACCATCTTTAATGATGCTGTCTTCTAAAACCCAGGATTCGTGATAGCTCGACTGAAAATAGAGATCGCCATAATCGAGACGGCGCTCGGCGAGTTGACCAAGAATGTCAAACAGGCGCTGATGATTCAGGCCGTTCGCTGCCAGCAATTGTTCACTTACCAGGTTTAGACTCATTATTCGCTACTCGTTAGTTACCGCTAAAATGCTCGTGTTAAAAGAGTGAGGCAATTGTGCGATTGCGTCAAATCATTGCTTCGTATCGCTGCGCGCCTGGCGCAGAACTTCATTGATTTGCGGCGAATCGATTGGCCCGGTGATGCGATAACGCAGAATTGAGACTTTGCTCCACAGCGGCCCCAGCACTTTACTGGCCGCGAAGACGGCTGCACCGACAATCGGGTTAATGGCAAACGCCGCTGCCACACCGACAGTTGCAGAAATCTCAGGCGCAACAATGGCTTCCATCGCCAGTTGACGGCGGACTAAATCGACCGAACCTTTCATGGCGATATCCGCTTCCAGGCCATCAACCAGGGTGTCATCCGTGTTCAGCACGCCGTCTTTAATCCAGGCGGTGCTGCGGATAGAGTCAAAATAGAAGCCTTCCGTAAAGGTATCGCTAAAATCAAAGCGCAGTTTACGCAGCAGCGCATCGACGCTCAGCAGGCGCAGCAGCTGACCCGCATGGCCAGTGCTCAAATCGGTAAACTGGCCTTTGCCAATACGCGTTTTCAAAATACCGTTCAGCGACGGGACATCCGGCTGCCACGGACTGGCGCGCCAGTGTAAGTCGTAATCCAGGTCAATTGAGGAGTCGCGGATTGGCGTGGCGATACCAAAGAACGCCACCGCATCATCAATTTTCTTGCCGCGCAATTTTCCTTTCAGCGACGTCCGCTGACTATTCAGCCCATTAACCCATTCGCCGTCGCTGGTCAGCCGCGCGAAGCCGGTATCCACCAGGCCGTTACTGAGCGTCAGGGTGTCGCCTTTAATGGCAAAATCGCCGTCGATACGGCCATATTTCTGCCCCCATAGCCAGCATTCCGCACAACGAAGCTGAAGATCCGGCCAGCCACTGAAATCGATGCGATTACGGGTGAGCGGGCCTGTCGACGCCGCCGAGGCCTGCGTCAGCGGCGTCGCGGATGGGTTGTAATACAGATAGCGAATTGCCGCCTGCCACGGTGCATTGTCGTGCATGGTCAGCGTGGCATTCACTTCGCGGCCCTGCGCATCAACTTTGGTACCCTGCGCCGACGGCTGCGAAACGATGCTCAGGTTATTCCACTGCTGCCCGCCTAAGGTCAGCGACGGCGTGCGCAGCGTGACCTGTTTCGGGAAAACGGCGGCGGAGCTTGCATCACTGGCCGCGCCCTGCTGGAACAACGCCAGCCACTGTGCGCCATCCATGGGTGGGAGATTTAGCTCAACGCCCTGCTGCTGGGGCAACGGCGGATTAGTGCGGCTGTCGCTTGCCCAGATTGCGCGATCCAGCGTCAGTTTCTGGTTGAGCAACCAACGACTATTGAGATGATTATTACTTCCCACTTTGCCGGTTAAATCGAAGCTTTTCAGGTTGCCATCAACGTCAATTTTCACCGGAAGCGGCTCACCGGCGGCTTTATCGACCGGTGCAGGTAAGTGACTACTCACATTTTTCAGGTCAGCGGTGACGCCTACCTTGTACGTGGGGCTACCGCGATACGGCAGCTCAATAGCGACTTTCCCCTGCCACGGCACGGTGCCGCTGATTTCGTCGTTGACAGCTTTCGGCAGTACGCCCGTGCGTGAAGGTTGCCAGTTGGCGTCCATGTTGACACCAACCTGATACGATTTCTCGCCTTCACGGGTGTTGAAATCAACCTTCAGCGGCTGATTAAACCAGGTTGCGGTCATCGGCTGGCTCTGCAAATCGCCGTTAGAGAAGCTAAATTTGCCGCTCAGGTTCTGCAGCGTACTGTCGAGCGGTTTGATAAACAGGCTGTTGTTATTGAGCGCTACATCGCCAGTTGCATGAACCAGCTCACCATTAAGCGGAATATCAAGCTGTAAGCGAGCACTCACATTCCCATCAAGCTGGAGTTCATCCAGCGTCGCACCTAAAGATTCTTTAAGCGGTGTTTCATTGAAATACGGCCCAACCGCCTTACCCGGCCCGTTGATGTCGGCATCAATCAGCAGCTTCTCTTTGGCGTAGTCCGGGATCATGGCGTTAAGGTTGGTCGCCGTGACGCCGCCCAATGCCACTTTGTCGGCCTTCATCCACAAGCCATCGTTGAGGAAGTCGAGATGAATGTCGAGGTCGGTCAGCGCGGGCCAGTCAGGCTGGAAGGCAAAGGTGGCATTGCGCAGCGGCACCGACACTTCAAACTGCCCTTCGTTGTGCTTGTACGGGAAGAGATGCGGATTGCCGCCATACACCAGCGTCGCGTTATCAGCCTGGCCGCCTTTAATCGCGCCGCTCAGGTAATCGACCAGCTCTTTGCCCATCAGATTTTCCGGGAAATAGCGCCAGGCCTGGCCGCCATCGTCGGTGCTGATGCCCGCCAGAATGCCCAGCCAGGGCTGGTCATCTTTCGGCTGCAGGTAACGGAAACCGCCTGCGGCGCGGACGGCTTTGGCTTCTACATCGATATGACGACCATCCAGCATGAAGCCTTTATCGTTATTCAGCCAGTTGAGTGTGGCGGTGCCTTTGGCAATCTCCAGCGGCGCGCGGAAGACCGTTTCATACGGCATCGTCGCCTGCTGCATATTCACTTTCAACGCGCCGTTTTCAACGCTGCCGGACAGATCGCCAGAGACATTCTCTGCACCGGGCAACAACTTCCACTGCTTCCAGGCCAGATCCTTCCACGCGGCCTGGAAACGGGTTTGTTCGGTCGCCTGGAGAGGGATATCGAGCCCTAGCGAATCAATCATGCCGTTTGGCTGTGTGGTGCGCCAGATTTCGCCAAGCTTGGGAGAGAGTTTGTCGGCAATCGGCAACAGGCCGTTAAGCCCGGCAAGAGAAAGATGGCTGGCGCGTATGCGCAGTTCATCGCTGCGCACGCTGTTTTTGCCGCCCACTTCCTGCTCGGAGATCCACGCCAGCGCCAGCGCGCCGCGCGGCCATGGCGTATCATCGATAGTGATTCGCGTATCAGGAATACGGAATTCCCAGCCATTTTTCTCACGCGAGAGATGCGCCGTCAGGTTATCCACCGCAAGACGGTGATCCTCTTTATCACCCTCCCAGCTCGCGCCGCCTTTTTTCAACCAGACGTCACCGCTGGCAATTTCGCCTTTATCAAGCGAAGCCCAGGCTTCAAGGCTGAAGCGCGCACTGGTCAACGCGATGTTGTCCTGCATCCATTTGCCCAGCCAGGGTTTAACATCGATATCATCCGCCTGTAACCACAGCCTGCCTTTGTTCAGCAGGCCGTTTTCATCACGCAGATCCATACGCACTTTCATCACCCCGTGCTGCCCGGTGAGACTGGTCAGGCTCAGTTCACCTTCCGCGCGGTGTCGGTTCTTACCGTTCAGCCAGGTGAGTTGCGGGATCGCCAGTTCAGCCCGCTGACCGGAAAGGGTCAGGAAGCTCAGGTGGCTATCGCGCAGGGTGAACTGGTCAAACTGGCGCAGGAAGAGATCAGCAATGCGATCGCCTTCCATGCTGTCGCTACTTTCATTGCTTTGCAGCGGCGAATTGGTGTGAATGTTGAGCTGCCAGAACGTGAGATCGCGGAACTGCCAGCGCATATGCAGCAGGCTCTGCCAGACATCCAGCGCCAGCGAGACGCGTTTAATCGACATCTCACCGCCGTCGTTATCCAGCCCGGCTTTAATATCACGCACTTCAAGGGTGGGGCCGAAGTTTTCCCAGCTGGCCTGAATTTTCGAGGCTTCTACCGGTTGCCCCGCCGCCGAGGAGATTTTCGCCAGGATTTGCGGGCGCCACTCGTCCAGATGCGGCAGCACGAGGCGCAGGCCGCTCACCAGCAGCGCAGCAATGACAATCAATGTTGCCACGGTGAGCAGTAATATCCCCGGCAATCGCCTCACGCTTCTCTCCTTGTGCCTGGCAGGCTGTTTTACATCATAACCACATCAAACTGCTCTGGATTGTAGAGCGGTTCGATTTGTACTTTTACCTGCTTGCCGACGAAAATTTCGACTTCCGCCAGTGCGTGTGATTCATCACCTTTCAGGGTTTCCGCCACCGACGGTGATGCATACACCAGGAAGCGATCGGAATCATACGCATGATGCACGCGCACAATTTCACGCATGATTTCATAACATACGGTCTCAACGGTTTTCACCGTTCCGCGTCCGTGGCACGTCGGGCACTGATTGCAAAGCACATGCTCCACGCTTTCACGGGTGCGCTTACGGGTCATCTCCACCAGCCCAAGCTGAGAGAAGCCATTAATGCTGGTTTTCACGCGATCTTTGCTCAGCGCCTGCTCCAGCGAGTGCAGCACGCGACGGCGGTGATCGTCATTATTCATATCGATAAAGTCGATGATGATAATGCCGCCCAGATTACGCAGACGCAGCTGCCGCGCGATCGCCTGGGTCGCTTCAATGTTGGTATTGAAGATAGTGTCGTCGAGATTACGGTGGCCGACAAATGCCCCGGTGTTGATATCCACCGTGGTCATCGCTTCGGTCTGATCGATAATCAGATAGCCACCCGACTTCAGTTCTACTTTACGTTCCAGCGCGCGCTGAATTTCATTTTCGACATCAAAGAGATCGAAGATCGGCTGATGGCCGGTGTAGTGCTCCAGCTTGCTGGTCATCTCCGGGATATATTCGGCGGTAAATTCCAGCAGTGCTTCATAGGTCAGTCGCGAATCAACGCGAATACGGTCAAGCTGAGCATCGGCAAAATCACGCAGCACACGCTGCGCCAGCGCCAGTTCGCCGTACATCTGATAACGCGTTTGATGGCGTTTTTTACGCTCCATCACTTTGGTCCACACGCGTTTGAGGTACGCGGCGTCAGAGGCTAAATCCTCTTCACACACGCCCTCTGCCGCCGTACGAATGATAAACCCGCCCTGCTCGTCGCAGTATTCCGCCACCACCTTTTTCAGGCGTTCGCGTTCGGCTTCACTTTCAATACGTTGGGAGACGCCGACGTGGGACGCGCCAGGCATAAAGACCAGATAACGGGAAGGGAGCGTGATATCGGTTGTCAGACGCGCGCCTTTGGTGCCGAGCGGATCTTTCACCACCTGGACCATGAGGTCCTGCCCCTGACGCACCAGCTCGGAGATGTCGCGCACGGTGAACTGTTTTTGTTCTTCGCCCGCCACGCACTCGGTGTGCGGCATGATATCGGAAGCGTGAAGGAATGCGGCCTTATCCAGACCAATATCTACAAATGCCGCCTGCATCCCTGGCAATACCCGACTGACACGACCCTTGTAGATATTGCCTACTATTCCGCGTCGCGCTTCACGCTCAATATGAATTTCCTGCAAAATGCCGCCATCGATATACGCCACACGCGTTTCGGATGGCGTCACATTTACTAATAATTCAGCCGTCATGTTTATCCCTTTCCTCACGTAGTGAGTTAAAGTTACTGAGCAACTCATACGTTTCCACCAGCGGTAAGCCGACTACGGCGTGATAGCTGCCATTTATCTTCCTGACAAAACAGCCACCCAACCCTTGAATACCGTATGCACCTGCTTTATCTAAAGGTTCACCGCTGGCAACGTAGCCTGCGATATCGTGTTCGGAAAGTACTCTGAACGTCACATCGGTGACCACCAGCGCGTCGAGCGTGTTCTGGCGGTCTGCCAGCGCGACAGCGGTCATCACCTGATGCGTTTCCCCTGAAAGCTTGCCCAGCATCTCTGCCGCATGGGCGGCATCACGTGGTTTCTCCAGCACTTCGCCATTGAGGATAACTATAGTATCCGCGCCCAGAACCGGGAGGTCTTGATTGACCATCGCCACCCCGGCCTGCGCTTTTTCGCGCGCCAGCCGCGTCACGTATTGCTGCGCGCTTTCCTGCGGACGGCGCTGCTCTTCAATGCCTGGAACGATTTTTTCAAACGCCACACCTAATTGGGTAAGCAGTTCCTGGCGACGCGGGGAGCCTGAAGCGAGATAAATTTTCATAACGACCTTATTGCACGGCGAATTGCTGACGAACTTTGCGCATCAGGAGGAAGATCCACGGCCAGAGTACGCCATTGACTACACTACTCCAGAACACTTCTGGTCGGAAAGAGACGTTGATCACTAAAAACTCTGACCAGAAAACAATAATATCCGTGGCAAGCGACAACAGTATGACGACCAGCGCCTGTTGCCAGAGCGCCAGATTACGAAACAGCTGATACTTGAGCACCACCAGATACGCCACGATGCTCAACGACAGCGCGCGCACGCCAAGCGTTGAACCGCTAATGAGATCCAGAATCGCGCCCATCACAAAGCCTGTACCGACATTCACCCGATGCGGCAGCGCCAGTGACCAGTAAAGCAGAATGAGCAGAACCCAGTTGGGCCGGAAAACAATAATGTTGTCCGGCCAGGGCATCACTTGCAGCAGCAGTGCGATAAGAAACGAGAGCCAGATTACCCAGCGTCCCTGGCTACGGTAACTCGCCACTATGGCCCTCCCTGAGGGGAGAGCTCAGTCGGCGGGGTTTCCGTGGGCGAGGTTGCAATCCCTGTAGCAGGCGCAGGAACTGGCGTAGGCGGCCCCATGGAATCCGGGGATGGCAATACCTGTGGCATCATCTGCATCAGACGCTCGTTAGCTACGCGATGCACATCTTCCGGTGTCATCGGGTTCGCACCGTTACGATCGGCGCCCCACAACAGCAGCAGATAACGCAGACGCTGTAAGCCGGCAGTTGGACGCGCCTGGATCACGGTGTACGCACGCTGCGTATCGAGCTTCACAGAGGAGACCACCGCAACCGGGTACCCTTCCGGGAAACGACCGCCGAGGCCAGACGTCACCAGCACGTCGCCGACGCGGATATCGGTGTTGGCAGGCAGGTGTTCGAGCTGGAGATCGTCGGTGCAGCCGTTACCGGCGGCAATCACGCGGATGTCGTTACGCAGCACCTGAATCGGCAGCGCATGCGTGGCATCGCAAATTAACAGCACGCGGCTGGTCAGTTTGGCGACAGCCACCACCTGGCCGACCACGCCTTTGTCGCTGATGACCGGCTGGCCTTCATAGACGCCATTGACGCTGCCTTTATCGATAACCACCTGATCGCTGTAAGGATCGTTAACAGTAGAGATCACCTGCGTCACCATTTTCTGCTCATCCTGACGCAGCGGCGAACCCAGCAGTTCACGTAAACGGGCGTTTTCTTGTTTGTACTGACCCAGCATCAGCAGGTCGCTGTTTTTCAGCAGCAGTTCCTGGCGAAGTGCCCGGTTTTCAAGTTCGAGTTGGTCACGCGAGGCCAGCGTTTGTGACACGCTGTCGAGTAATTCACGAGGACCATTAGAGACAAAATAGAAAGGACTGACGGCGGTATCCATGTACGTTCGGATCTGGCTGAACATACCAAGGCGGCTGTCGGCGATGATAACGCCAAGCGCGATCAGAACCGCCAGGATAAGGCGAATCTGTAGCGACGGGCCACGGCTAAAAATGGGCTTCATAGGCTATGCGTATTCTCGTGTCAGTAAAATCAAGGGTAGCCCGAAAGCTACCCCGGACTCAGGCTGACTACTCTTCGCTAAACAAGTCGCCGCCGTGCATATCGATCATTTCCAGCGCTTTGCCGCCACCGCGCGCCACACAGGTCAGCGGATCTTCAGCAACAACGACAGGAATGCCCGTTTCTTCCATTAACAGGCGGTCAAGGTTACGCAGCAGCGCACCACCACCGGTCAGAACCATACCGCGCTCGGAGATGTCGGACGCCAGTTCCGGCGGACACTGTTCCAGAGCAACCATGACGGCGCTTACGATACCGGTCAGCGGCTCTTGCAGCGCTTCGAGGATTTCGTTGGAGTTCAGGGTGAAACCGCGCGGTACGCCTTCTGCCAGGTTACGGCCACGTACTTCGATTTCACGCACTTCGTCGCCCGGGTAAGCGGAGCCGATTTCATGCTTGATACGCTCTGCGGTGGCTTCACCGATCAGAGAGCCGTAGTTACGACGGACGTAGTTAATAATAGCTTCATCGAAACGGTCGCCGCCGATACGTACGGAAGAGGAGTAAACCACACCGTTCAGGGAGATAACCGCCACTTCAGTGGTACCACCACCGATATCAACCACCATAGAACCTGTCGCTTCGGAAACCGGCAGACCCGCACCAATTGCGGCAGCCATCGGTTCTTCAATCAGGAACACTTCACGGGCACCAGCGCCCTGCGCGGATTCACGAATCGCACGACGCTCAACCTGCGTTGCGCCAACCGGCACACACACCAGTACACGTGGGCTTGGACGCATGAAGCTGTTGCTGTGCACTTGTTTAATAAAGTGCTGCAACATTTTTTCGGTAACGAAGAAGTCAGCGATAACGCCGTCTTTCATCGGGCGGATGGCTGCGATGTTGCCAGGCGTACGACCCAGCATCTGTTTGGCGTCATGACCGACGGCAGCGACGCTTTTCGGAGAACCAGCACGATCCTGACGAATGGCCACCACGGAAGGCTCATTCAATACGATGCCTTGTCCTTTTACGTAAATCAGGGTATTCGCAGTACCCAGGTCAATGGACAGGTCATTGGAAAACATGCCACGAAATTTTTTCAACATACTAAGGGATAATCCTGAAAGCTGGGGCGGAAAACAAAATCCGCTTACTTTACCAACCACACGCAGCAGCGACAAGGCGCAAAAATCATCTGCAACGGTGAAAATTAGTGCAGTTCGTTTCCTCTGTTACAAATCCAACCTGGCTCCATCAGCGTCGGGAGTCATTAACCGTATCCCAATCTGGACTTGCAACCTGTTTCAAAGGTCGTCGACTTGCATGATGCGACATATACCCGGCGAGCAGACACGCACACCCCCGAATAAACCGCGCGCATTATTCTACGTGATAAACACGCTAAACAGCAGGTCAAACAGAGTATCTTTGCGAATATTTTTTCACATTCGTGTCAAGTGGTTGTGAGGCGGCAAAAAAATCACCTTGCCCGCCGGAAACGCCACACTCTGTCAGTACCTGCCATTCACTACGGCTCCGGATGCCCGGCGCAAAAACCTGCATGGTTGTGCCTTTCGTGGCTTCAACCAGACTTTGCACCAGCAACTGGTTTTGACTCCGCTTCTCAATATTTCGCACCAGGCTTGGGTCAAGCTTAATGAGTTCAACCTCAAGTTGCTTAATCCAACTGGTGCTCACCAGGGTTAAACCCGCCTGAATAACGGCGATCCTGGCCCCCAATGCGTTAATTAAACGCACGACGGGCTGCAAGCGGCTGATATGTTGACAAACATCCGCCTCTGCAAGTTCAAAAATAATCCGTTTACGTTGCGATTTTTCGCATTGCATTAACGTATCACGCAGCCAGCGCTGAAAACGCGGGCGAATGAGCGACTCGACCGACACCTGCAACGCCAGGTTTTCCTCTGGCCAGAAATTCAGGAACGGCAGCACGCGGTTTATCTGCAAACGGTCATACTCTTCCATCAGGCCGAACTCCAGCACCATCGGCAGATACTCAGCGGCAATCACCTCTTCAGTACCGTCATAGATGCGACAAATGAGTTCCCGGTGATGCACACGACCATTAAGCGTGACCGCCGGTTTCTGATACAGACGCGGGCCGCCGCGTCGTAACATTTGTTCGATGAGCGTACGCCAGCGTACATTCCCGCGCCCTTTCTCCGGCAGCGAATCATCGTAAATCGCCCAGCTATTACTGCCCTGCAACACCGCGTTGCGTACGGCGGCTTCCGCGTGCTCCATCACCTGTTGGCTGGTTTGTCCGCTACGCCAGGCACAAATGCCAATGTGCATCATGTCATCACGGTCGAGAATTTTGGTTATCGGCAGCGCATCCACCGCCTTGAGCAGTTGACCAGCGATACTGTCGGCTTCCTTCAGGGTGCGATGCGGCAACAGTACAGTAAAGTCGCTGCGGTGGTATCGCGCCAGTAATGCGCCGGGGTAACGCATCATAAAGGTGGAAAGCAGGTTGATGAGCATAAAGAGGTGCTCTTCTGCCGCTTCATTGCCCCAACTGTCGCGCAGTAAATCGAGGTCCGGCAGACGAATCATCATCACAATGCCGTGCGCACCGACGTTTTCCTGATCGTCCAGCAGCGTCGCCAGTTGATTATCAAAGAAAAGACGATTGCTGAGGCCGGTTTTATTATCCTGCGCGGCATAGGCGCGAATCAGCGTATCCATTCGGCTGCGCTGTTCACCGGCAAACTGAATTTCTGACAACAGGAGGTCCATCGCACTACTCGTGCGGGCAGGCCATTCGTGAACGTTACCTTTCACTTTCGCGCCGCGCTCACCGTTCAGGATGCGAATGGCCCGCGATTCCAGCAACTCTTGTCCCGCCAGTTGGCGACGCAGCCAGCGCACAGCGATAAACACCATCAATACCATAAAAGCAATGGTTAGCGTCAGCGGCAGTGTGGTCATCAGCGAACGGAAGTAGTTCGCCATCGGATCCTGATACTCCAGCTTAATTTGCATGCCGGGATGCTTAACAGAATCAATCACCACTTCGCGATAGCGATAATAGCTGCCGACCGGGCGGTAGCTGCTTTTGCGCGCGTGATGGTAGATGTTTTTTCCATCCTGGAGGAAATCGACACGCACCACATCCACGGGCGCCAGCATTTCATCAAGCTGCGGGCCCAGTTGCTCGAAGGGCGTGGTCAGCAGGCGATTATCCAGCACCGTGGCCACCGCCTCAACGCGGCTCTTCACTTTATATTGAATGCCGTTATAAAAACTCAGCGACGAGCCAATCAACGTCACCAGGATTGTCAACCCGGTCAGCAGCGTAAAAAAAGCGGAAAATTTCGTCGTTAATCGCATCCCTGATTTAACTCCGTTGGTTAATCGTCACCCGACAAATCGCCCGGCCCCGGCTGCCCGCTCCTTCAAAAGTGAGCACTAACATATCAAATGAACCCGGCATACTACCAAATCAGGGGTTTCTGGCAATTTATTGCGCCAAATCGACATAGAATTGTGTGTAGCGAGTATAGTTCTGAAGGAAATTTTACCCAACATCGAGCCATTGAGGACGGATTATGCAGGCATTAATCTTAAAACAGCAGGACGGGAAAACCCTTGCATCGGTACAGCGCATCGACGACAGCCTGTTGCCGCAAGGGGATGTCACCGTGGATATTCAGTGGTCCAGCCTGAACTATAAAGACGCGCTGGCGATCACCGGAAAAGGCAAAATTATCCGCAACTTCCCTATGGTGCCCGGCATCGATTTCGCCGGTACGGTACACGCCAGCGACGATGCGCGTTTCCAGCCCGGTCAGCAGGTGCTGCTCACCGGCTGGGGCGTAGGGGAAAATCACTGGGGCGGTTTGTCTGAACGCGCACGCGTGAAGGGCGACTGGCTGGTGCCGATGCCAAAGGGGCTCGATGGCCGTAAAGCGATGATTATCGGCACCGCCGGTTTCACCGCCATGCTGTGCGTGATGGCACTGGAAGATGCGGGTGTGCGTCCACAAGACGGCGAAATTGTGGTAACTGGCGCCAGCGGCGGCGTAGGCAGCACCGCGGTCGCGCTACTGCATAAACTGGGTTATCAGGTGGCCGCTGTTTCAGGTCGCGAAAGCACCCACGATTACCTGCGCCAGCTGGGCGCAAACCGAATTCTGGCGCGTGATGAATTCGCAGAAACGCGTCCACTGGAAAAACAGGTCTGGGCGGGTGCTGTCGATACCGTTGGCGATAAAGTGCTGGCGAAGGTGCTGGCGCAAATGAACTACGGCGGTTGCGTGGCGGCCTGCGGCCTGGCGGGCGGTTTCGCCCTGCCGACCACCGTGATGCCGTTTATTCTGCGCAACGTCCGTTTGCAAGGCGTCGATTCAGTGATGACCCCAATTGCGCGCCGCACCGCCGCGTGGGAGCGTCTGGTGAAAGATCTGCCAGAATCGTTTTACGCCCAGAGTGCGACGGAAATCCCCCTTGATAAAGCACCGCAGTTTGCTGACGCGATTATCAACAATCAGGCACAGGGCCGTATCCTGGTAAAAATCGCCTAATCTTCAAATTTTCGTGACATATTCGCGCAAATAACGCCTCTCCGTCATGCTTAGTACAAATGACGGAGAGGTGAGATAACGTGAAAAAATTAACCGAAGCCGACGTGACCGCAGAGTCCGTCTTTATGATGCAGCGCCGCCAGGTGCTGAAGATGTTAGGAATCAGTACGGCTGCCATTGCGCTGCCTGCCCAGGCGGGCCTCAGCGACTGGTTTAAAGGTAACGATCGCCCGCCAGCGCCTTCCGGTAAACCGCTCGATTTCAGTAAACCCGCCGAATGGCAAAATAAACTCACCTTAACGCCGGAAGATAAAGTCACCGGTTACAACAACTTCTATGAATTCGGCCTCGATAAAGCCGACCCGGCTGCCAATGCCGGCAGTTTGCCGACCGATCCCTGGAAACTGACGATTGATGGCGAAGTGGCGAAGCCGCTAACGCTTGATCACGATGATCTCACCCGTCGCTTTCCACTGGAAGAGCGCATTTACCGGATGCGCTGCGTAGAGGCCTGGTCGATGGTCGTGCCGTGGGTGGGCTTTCCTTTACATAAACTGCTATCGCTGGTTGAGCCCACCAGTAATGCAAAATATGTCGCCTTCCAGACCCTATACGCCCCTGATGTGATGCCCGGACAAAAAGACCGATTTATTGGCGGCGGGCTGAAATATCCCTACGTTGAAGGGCTGCGCCTGGATGAAGCGATGCACCCGCTCACCATGTTGACCGTCGGCGTGTATGGCAAAGCGCTGCCGCCGCAAAATGGCGCGCCGGTTCGTCTCACTGTGCCGTGGAAATATGGCTTTAAGGGCATCAAATCGATTGTCTCTATAAAGCTCACCCGCGAACGTCCACCAACCACATGGAACCTCGCCGCAGCCAATGAATATGGCTTTTATGCCAACGTGAATCCGCACGTCGACCATCCGCGCTGGTCACAGGCGAGTGAACGCTTTATTGGTTCCGGTGGGATTCTGGATGTGAAACGTCAGCCGACGCTGCTGTTTAATGGCTATGCCGACCAGGTGGCCTCACTCTATCGTGGGCTGGATTTGCGGGAGAACTTTTAATGCGTTTAACCGTTACACACATTCGCTGGCTGAAACTTTGCCTGCATGTTGCGGCATTTTTGCCGTTTGTCTGGCTCTTTTGGGCCGCCTCTTCCGGGCAACTCAGCGCCGATCCGGCAAAAGATATCCAGCACTTCACCGGTAGGATGGCTCTGAAATTACTGTTGGCGACCTTGTTGATTTCCCCGCTGGCGCGCTACGCTAAACAGCCATTATTGATACGCACCCGCCGCCTGTTGGGGTTATGGTGTTTTGCATGGGCGACGTTGCACTTATGTAGCTATGCGCTTCTGGAACTCGGTATCAACAATCTGGCGCTACTGGGTCAGGAACTGGTTACGCGCCCTTATTTACTGCTGGGCTTCGCCAGTTGGCTGATTTTACTGGCGCTGGCGATAACATCGACCCAGTACATGCAGCGAAAACTGGGCCGCCGCTGGCAGTTATTGCACAACTTCGTCTATCTGGTGGCGATCCTCGCGCCGATTCATTATCTGTGGTCGGTAAAAATTTTATCGCCGCAGCCGCTGCTTTATGCCCTGTGCGCAGTCGCGCTTTTAGCATGGCGTTATAAGAAGTTCCGCCAGTGGTGGCGCTAGCTGCGAGATATGTGCGGTTTACCGCAAATTACTGAACTCCATCCTGACTTTACACGAATGCGGTTGATAATCTTCCCTGATAAGACCAGTATTTAGCTGCCAAATGCTACGAAATAGTTATAATGTGCGACTTCAGTTTTCCTGACAGGGGTTTTAAGCCCCTGAAAAGGTGACAATCGCGCATCGAAGGTATATTTTGTTTTTTACCGGAGAATTGCAGGAGATAGCAGCACAATGGCAGACAAGTTTCGCATTTTGCTTTTAAACGGCCCGAACCTTAACATGCTCGGCACCCGTGAACCCGAGAAGTACGGAACGCTGACGCTTGCGCAAATCGTTAACGGTTTACAGCGTGAAGCGGAAGCACTGAACGTTGAACTGGATCATCTGCAATCCAACGCGGAGTACGCACTCATCGACCGAATTCATCAGGCTAAAGACATTGTCGACTATATCCTGATTAATCCGGCCGCGTTTACGCACACAAGCGTTGCCCTTCGAGATGCACTGCTGGCGGTAAGTATCCCGTTTATCGAGATTCACCTCAGCAATGTGCATGCGCGCGAACCGTTTCGCCATCATTCGTATCTGTCTGATGTCTCCGCTGGCGTTATTTGCGGATTAGGCGCAGATGGTTATTCATACGCGTTACAGACGGCGGTAAAACGCCTGTCACAATCACACTAAACAAAGAGTACGGAACCCACTCATGGATATTCGTAAGATTAAAAAACTGATCGAGCTGGTCGAAGAGTCTGGCATTTCTGAACTGGAAATTTCTGAAGGCGAAGAGTCAGTACGCATCAGCCGCGCAACCGCGCCAGCCAGCTTCCCGGTCATGCAGCAGGCTTATGCCGCACCGGTCGCTCAGGCTCAGCCAGCGCCTGTTGCCGCTCCGGCAGCAGCATCAGAAGCCGCTCCGGCGAAAGCTGAAATCAGTGGTCACATCGTACGTTCCCCGATGGTTGGTACTTTCTACCGTACACCAGGCCCGGAAGCGAAAGCTTTCGTGGAAGTGGGTCAGAAAGTTAACGTGGGCGACACCCTGTGCATCGTAGAAGCGATGAAAATGATGAACCAGATCGAAGCTGATAAAGCGGGCGTAGTGAAAGCCGTTCTGGTCGAAAGCGGGCAACCGGTTGAATTTGACGAGCCGCTGGTCATCATCGAGTAACGAGGCGAAGATGCTGGATAAAATTGTCATCGCTAACCGCGGCGAGATCGCACTGCGTATTCTTCGTGCCTGTAAAGAACTGGGCATCAAGACCGTCGCTGTGCACTCCACCGCGGACCGCGATTTAAAACACGTATTGCTGGCGGATGAGACGGTCTGTATTGGCCCGGCTCCGTCCGTAAAAAGCTACCTGAATATCCCGGCGATCATCAGCGCAGCTGAGATCACTGGCGCAGTAGCTATTCACCCTGGATATGGTTTCCTCTCCGAGAACGCCAACTTTGCTGAGCAGGTTGAACGTTCTGGCTTTATCTTCATCGGCCCGAAAGCCGACACTATCCGCCTGATGGGCGATAAAGTGTCTGCAATCACCGCGATGAAAAAAGCAGGCGTACCGACCGTACCTGGCTCTGATGGCCCGCTGGGCGAAGATATGGATGTTAACCGTGCCCATGCGAAACGCATTGGTTATCCGGTTATTATCAAAGCCTCCGGCGGCGGCGGCGGTCGTGGTATGCGCGTTGTGCGCAACGACGCTGACCTGGCGCAGTCTATTGCCATGACGAAAGCTGAAGCCAAATCAGCGTTCAACAATGACATGGTATATATGGAAAAATACCTGGAAAACCCACGTCACGTGGAGATCCAGGTACTGGCTGATGGTCAGGGTAATGCCATCTATCTGGCTGAACGTGACTGCTCCATGCAGCGTCGTCACCAGAAAGTGGTTGAAGAAGCACCAGCACCGGGCATCACACCGGAACTGCGTCGCTACATCGGCGAACGTTGCGCCAAAGCGTGTGTGGATATCGGCTATCGCGGGGCGGGTACTTTCGAGTTCCTGTTCGAAAACGGCGAGTTCTATTTCATTGAAATGAACACCCGTATTCAGGTTGAACACCCGGTTACCGAAATGATCACCGGCGTTGACCTGATCAAAGAGCAGCTGCGCATCGCCGCAGGTCAACCGCTCTCTATCAAGCAGGACGAAGTGCAGGTTCGCGGCCATGCGGTAGAATGCCGTATCAACGCCGAAGATCCGGACACCTTCCTGCCGAGCCCGGGTAAAATCACGCGCTTCCACGCGCCGGGCGGTTTTGGCGTTCGTTGGGAATCGCATATCTACGCGGGCTACACGGTACCGCCGTACTATGACTCAATGATCGGCAAACTGATTTGCTACGGTGAAACCCGCGACGTTGCCATTTCCCGTATGAAAAACGCATTGCAGGAACTGATCATCGACGGTATCAAAACCAACGTTGATTTGCAGATCCGCATCATGAATGACGAGAACTTCCAGCACGGTGGCACTAACATCCACTACCTGGAGAAAAAACTCGGTCTTCAGGAAAAATAAGCCTGCGTTGATTGAAAAAGGCCGGATATTCCGGCCTTTTGTTTTTTCCCCTCCCGCTCACCCTCATGTACAATCCCCGCTTTCTTCATCCACAAGGGACAAAAAATGGACACACGTTTTGTTCAGGCCCATAAAGAGGCGCGCTGGGCGCTGTGGCTGACCCTTCTTTATCTTGCGGCGTGGTTAGTGGCTGCTTACTTACCTGATTCGGCGATCGGTGTTACCGGCCTGCCGCACTGGTTTGAGATGGCCTGCCTGCTGGTCCCGCTGATTTTTATTGTGCTGTGCTGGGCAATGGTGAAACTGATTTACCGCGATATTCCGCTGGAGGATGACGATGCAGCTTGAGGTAATTCTTCCGCTTGTCGCTTATCTGGTGGTGGTGTTTGGCCTGTCGGTTTATGCGATGCGCAAACGGACTACAGGTACATTCCTCAACGAGTACTTCCTCGGCAGCCGCTCGATGGGCGGAATTGTGCTGGCGATGACACTCACGGCTACCTATATCAGCGCCAGCTCGTTCATCGGCGGGCCTGGGGCCGCGTATAAATATGGTCTCGGCTGGGTTCTGCTGGCGATGATTCAGCTACCTGCTGTCTGGCTGTCGCTGGGGATTCTGGGCAAGAAATTCGCCATTCTGGCGCGACGTTATAATGCCGTCACGCTGAACGATATGCTGTTTGCGCGTTATCAGAGCCGCCTGCTGGTGTGGCTGGCAAGCCTGAGCCTGCTTATCGCATTTGTCGGCGCGATGACTGTACAGTTTATCGGCGGTGCGCGTCTGTTGGAAACGGCTGCAGGAATTCCTTACGAAACCGGCCTGCTGATTTTCGGTATCAGTATTGCGCTCTACACCGCTTTTGGCGGCTTCCGCGCCAGCGTACTCAACGATACGATGCAGGGGCTGGTGATGCTGGTTGGCACCATCGTGCTGTTGGTCGGTATCGTTCACGCGGCAGGCGGCTTGACCCATGCGGTTGAGACGC
Source organism: Pseudocitrobacter sp. 73 (assembly GCF_008369545.1). Classification (NCBI taxonomy): domain Bacteria; kingdom Pseudomonadati; phylum Pseudomonadota; class Gammaproteobacteria; order Enterobacterales; family Enterobacteriaceae; genus Pseudocitrobacter; species Pseudocitrobacter sp. 73. The sequence continues at coordinate 264,658 of NZ_VTZO01000015.1, forward strand.
TGCAAACCATTGACCCGAAACTGGTCAGCCCGGAAGGCGCGGAAGATATCCTGTCGCCAACCTTTATGACTTCATTCTGGGTGCTGGTGTGTTTCGGGGTGATTGGCCTGCCGCACACGGCGGTGCGCTGCATCTCCTACAAAGACAGTAAAGCCGTGCACCGCGGGATTATCATCGGCACCATCGTTGTCGCCATCCTGATGTTCGGTATGCACCTGGCCGGCGCGTTGGGGCGTGCGGTGATCCCGGACTTAACCGTGCCGGATCTGGTTATCCCCACGCTGATGGTTAAAGTGCTGCCGCCGTTCGCCGCCGGGATCTTCCTTGCCGCACCGATGGCCGCCATAATGTCGACAATCAACGCCCAGTTACTGCAAAGTTCCGCTACGATCATTAAAGATCTCTACCTGAACCTGCGCCCGGAGCAGTTGCAAAACGAGCGACGCCTGAAGCGGATGTCGGCGGCGATTACCCTGATTCTGGGCGCACTGCTGCTGCTGGCGGCATGGCGTCCGCCAGAGATGATCATCTGGCTGAACCTGCTGGCCTTTGGCGGCCTGGAAGCCGTGTTCCTGTGGCCGCTGGTGCTGGGGCTTTACTGGGAACGCGCCAACGCCGCAGGCGCGCTGAGCGCGATGATCGCAGGCGGCGTGCTGTATGCCGTACTCGCGACGTTTAATATTCAGTACCTGGGCTTCCATCCGATTGTGCCTTCGTTACTGCTGAGTTTGCTGGCGTTTCTGGTCGGGAACCGTTTCGGTTCATCCGCACCACAAACTGTCGTACTGTCTACTGATAAATAAAGAGTTTTTGCCATGCCATGGATCCAACTGAAACTGAACACCAGCGGCGCGAACGCTGAGGACTTAAGCGATGCGCTGATGGAAACGGGCGCCGTCTCCATCACCTTCCAGGATACCCACGATACACCAGTGTTTGAGCCACTGCCGGGTGAAACCCGCCTGTGGGGCGATACGGACGTTATCGGCCTGTTCGACGCAGAAACCGACATGAAAGAGGTGGTTGCCGCCCTGGAACTTCATCCGCTACTGGGCGCCGGTTTTGCGCATAAAATCGAACAACTGGAAGATAAAGACTGGGAACGTGAGTGGATGGATAACTTCCACCCGATGCGTTTCGGCGAGCGTCTGTGGATTTGCCCAAGCTGGCGCGATGTGCCGGATGCCAACGCGGTGAACGTGATGCTTGACCCAGGCCTGGCGTTTGGTACCGGGACGCACCCGACAACCTCTCTGTGCTTGCAGTGGCTCGACGGGCTCGATCTGGCGGGCAAAACCGTTATCGATTTCGGCTGCGGCTCCGGCATTCTGGCTATCGCGGCGTTGAAGCTCGGCGCGGCAAAAGCCATCGGTATTGATATCGACCCGCAGGCGATTCAGGCCAGCCGCGATAACGCTGAACGTAACGGCGTCTCTGAGCGTCTGGAACTTTATCTGCCGCAGGACCAGCCAGACGCCATGAAAGCGGATGTGGTGGTCGCTAACATCCTTGCGGGCCCGTTACGTGAGCTGGCCCCGTTAATCAGCGTGCTGCCCGTTACAGGTGGTTTGCTGGGCCTTTCCGGTATTCTGGCGAGCCAGGCAGAAAGCGTATGCGAAGCTTATGCTGACCTCTTCGACCTCGACGCAGTGGTCGAGAAAGAAGAGTGGTGTCGGATCACCGGCCGCAAGAAGTAAGCCTTCAGGCGGCCTGTCCGGGCCGCCTGTTCCCCCTTGTTTCTGCTGGCAATGGCCATAAATGGGATCCAGATCGCACTATAGCCCCCTATTTTTGCTCATAAAAACAGCGTTTTGTGCCGTGAATACCCGATGAGAAGTAAGAAAAAACGAGAAGTTTTACCTTTTTATCGTTGCGCACAAAACATCCATCTCGAATTAATTTCATGATTCTTAAAGATATTTATTTTTTGACTATCCTTTGAGCTGCGATTCATTGATCTACAACATCTGATTGCTCAAAGTTTGGCCTTTCATCTCGTCCAAAAAATGCGTAATATACGCCGCCTTGCAGTCACAGTATGGTCATTTCTTAACTCATGCGCATCGGACACTATCAGCTCAGAAATCGCCTGATCGCAGCACCTATGGCTGGCATCACTGACAGACCATTCAGGACGCTGTGCTATGAGATGGGAGCAGGTTTAACCGTTTCCGAGATGATGTCATCTAACCCGCAGGTTTGGGAGAGTGATAAGTCTCGCTTACGGATGGTGCACGTTGATGAACCAGGCATCCGAACCGTGCAAATCGCCGGTAGCGATCCTGAAGAGATGGCATGGGCCGCACGCATTAATGTGGAAAGCGGCGCCCAAATTATTGATATCAATATGGGCTGTCCAGCAAAGAAAGTGAATCGCAAGCTCGCGGGCTCAGCCCTACTGCAGTATCCGGACCAGGTGCAGTCTATCCTGACCGCGGTCGTGAAGGCAGTGGACGTACCCGTAACACTCAAAATTCGCACTGGCTGGGCTCCTGAGCACCGTAACTGTGAAGAAATTGCCCAACTGGCTGAAGATTGTGGCATTCAGGCCCTGACGATTCACGGACGCACACGCGCCTGTTTGTTTAATGGTGAAGCTGAGTACGACAGTATTCGGGCAGTTAAGCAGAAAGTTTCCATTCCGGTTATCGCGAATGGCGACATTACTGACCCGCTTAAAGCCAGAGCTGTACTGGACTATACGGGGGCTGATGCCCTGATGATAGGCCGCGCAGCTCAGGGAAGACCCTGGATCTTTCGGGAAATCCAGCATTATCTGGACACTGGGGAGCTGCTGCCCCCTCTGCCTCTGGTAGAGGTTAAGCGCTTACTTTGCGCGCATGTTCGGGAGTTGCACGACTTTTATGGTCAGGCAAAAGGGTACCGAATTGCACGTAAACACGTCTCCTGGTATCTCCAGGAGCACGCTCCAGATGACCAGTTTCGGCGCACATTCAACGCCATTGAGGATGCCAGCGAACAGCTGGAGGCGTTGGAGGCATACTTCGAAAATTTTGCGTAATAGAAATAAAGAGCTGACAGAACTATGTTCGAACAACGCGTAAATTCTGACGTACTGACCGTTTCTACCGTTAACTCTCAGGATCAGGTAACTCAAAAGCCCCTGCGTGACTCGGTTAAACAGGCACTGAAGAACTATTTTGCTCAACTGAATGGTCAGGATGTTAATGATCTGTATGAGCTGGTACTGGCTGAAGTAGAACAGCCCCTGTTGGACATGGTGATGCAATACACCCGCGGTAACCAAACCCGTGCTGCTCTCATGATGGGGATCAACCGCGGTACGCTGCGTAAAAAACTGAAAAAATACGGCATGAACTAAGTTTCGTTTATGACGGATAAAAAGGCGCTACTCGGCATGGGGACGCGCCTTTTTTATTGTCTGTAAAACCCTTCTTCCTCGGCTTTCCTGAACCTCATTTTCGTGTATATTGCTGCCATTCACGTTACCAATACCAGGGTTGGCTCATGATTCGCAAATACGGTTGGCTTGTCGTTTTCGCGCTGTTTATGTTCTTCTTCGATGCGGTAGTGATGCAGTGGATAGAGCTGCTGGCAACGGAAACGGACAAGTGCAGAAACATGAACTCGGTCAATCCGTTAAAGCTGGTGAACTGCAGCGAACTGGAGTAAATCTGGCTGCGCGTAACATGCAGGATAATCGCTTACACGGATATTATCCTGCAATGCCCTCCGCCATAATGCATTCATCAAAATTATAATTACTTGCCAACATGCGTAGCGTATTATCCACCAGCGCGGGAGCTTGCGAGAATAAATCGTAATGCGACTGATTCATCAACCAGTTTTTAACAATCCCACTAAAGCAACCATGCAGAATAATTAATATCACGTCTAAGTCCAGACTGGGTGAGAGCTGCCCTTGCGCGATGGCTTGAATCAATAAGCTGCGCATCTGCGGATGGCTGAATCCAATCTTTTCACGAATATATTGCTCCGAAAGCATTTCTTCGTGAAATTCACATTTATGATACAAAATTTGCATTAATGCCCGCTGACGGGGATTAGTTGCAATATATTGCAATCCCAGTATCAGTTTTTCACGCATCAACCTTAATGGGTTATTCTGCCACTCTGCGGTAAGGTCAAAGGTGATCAGTTCTCCCAGTGCCGGCTGTTGTAGCCAGATTTCATTGAACAACTGTACTTTGTTCTCAAAGTGCCAGTAGATAGCGCCACGTGTGACCTGGGCAGCATCGGCGATATCGTTCAGCGTGGTATTGGTCACGCCACGCGCAGCAAACTGCGCGATCGCCGTTTCGAGCAGAAGCTGACGAGTTTTAAGCGCCTCTGCTTTTGTTTTTTTCGCCATGGCGTAACCCTGCATAGAAGAAAAGATGAATATGGCAATAATGACACTATTTTATCTTTAATTCATCCTGAAGCATTAAAAACCGTCGAGATAACACACATAACCATAGCAAATAAAATAATATAATTACATTCATCATAAATATATAATTTCAGCCATCGGCATTACGTTATATTTAGAAACACGACGCCAATAAAAGATACACTTATCTTATCTCTACTTTATGTTTGCGTGCCTTTCGAAGGGTGAATAAATAACTATTACTTACATAGCCACCTTATTATTTGTAGGATAGCAAACTATTTATTTTCTCGATCTCTGTTTTCTCTATTACCCCGCAACGGTAAATAGCGAGCTTCAGTTTATAAGGAACTGCAATGACGAAATACGCCAGGTTTTCACTCCTGCCCACCTTCATCATCCTTTCGGCTACGTTACTTGCCGGTTGTAACGATCAGGGTGATACGCAAGCCCATCCGCAGCAATCGCAGGTTACCGTGCACATTGTGAAAACGGCGCCGTTGGCGGTGACCACTGAACTGCCAGGCCGCACATCTGCCTTCCGCATCGCCCAGGTCCGCCCACAGGTCAGCGGTATCATCCTGCAACGGCACTTCACGGAAGGCAGCGACGTTGAAGCGGGGCAATCGCTGTACCAGATTGACCCGGCAACCTATCAGGCCGATTACGACAGTGCGAAAGCCGAACTGGGGAAAAGTGAAGCTGCCGCGCAGATTGCCCACCTGACGATGAAACGCTATGTGCCGCTGGTGGGGACCAAATACATCAGCCAGCAAGAGTATGACCAGGCCATTGCCGACGCGCGTCAGGCGGATGCGGTAGTCGTTGCCGCCAAAGCGTCGGTTGAGAGCGCGCGTATCAATCTGGCTTATACCAAAGTCACGTCACCCATCAGCGGACGTATTGGTAAATCCAATGTGACGGAAGGCGCACTGGTGACAAATGGGCAAACCACCGAACTGGCAACCGTACAACAGTTAGACCCTATCTATGTCGACGTAACACAGTCCAGCAGCGACTTTATGCGCCTGAAACAGTCCGTCGAGCAGGGTAATCTGCAAAAAGAGAATACTGCCAGCAACGTGGAACTGCTGATGGAGAATGGCCAGCCTTATCCCCTAAAAGGCACCCTGCAGTTCTCTGACGTCACCGTCGATGAAAGCACCGGTTCTATTACTCTGCGCGCCGTCTTCCCGAATCCGCAGCATACATTGCTGCCCGGAATGTTTGTGCGCGCCCGCATCGATGAAGGTGTGCAGCCAGATGCCATGCTGGTGCCGCAACAGGGCGTCACACGCACGCCACGCGGTGATGCCACCGTGATGGTGGTGAACAATGACAGCACCGTCGAGACCCGTAACGTAACAGCCACTCAGGCCATTGGCGACCAATGGTTGATTAGCGACGGGCTGAAGACGGGCGACAAGGTAATTGTCAGCGGTTTACAGAAAGTGCATCCCGGCGCGAAGGTTACCGCCGTTAGCGATGAATCAACCCCGCCTGCGGCGCAGTAAGGTATCCCTACGAAATGGCTAACTTTTTTATTAAGCGTCCAATTTTCGCCTGGGTGTTGGCTATCATTCTGATGATGGCTGGCGTGCTGGCGATTTTACAGCTGCCGGTTGCGCAGTATCCCACTATCGCGCCACCAGCAGTCTCTGTTTCCGCTAACTATCCGGGCGCAGATGCGCAGACGGTACAGGATACGGTGACGCAGGTTATCGAGCAGAACATGAACGGTATCGATAACCTGATGTACATGTCGTCCACCAGCGACTCCGCCGGGAGCGTGACGATAACCCTCACCTTCCAGTCAGGTACCGATCCGGATATCGCACAGGTTCAGGTGCAGAATAAACTTCAGCTCGCCACGCCGCTGCTGCCGCAGGAAGTGCAGCAGCAAGGGATCAGCGTCGAAAAATCGAGCAGCAGCTTCCTCATGGTGGCCGGTTTTGTCTCCGATAACCCCGCCACCACGCAGGATGATATTTCTGACTATGTGGCCTCTAATATTAAAGACTCCATTAGTCGCCTTAACGGCGTGGGCGATGTACAGCTGTTCGGCGCACAATACGCCATGCGTATCTGGCTGGATGCCAACCTTCTGAATAAATATCGCCTTACCCCGGTTGATGTCATCAACCAGCTAAAGGTACAGAACGATCAGATTGCCGCCGGTCAGCTTGGCGGCACGCCTGCGCTTCCGGGGCAACAACTTAACGCTTCCATCATTGCGCAAACGCGTCTGAAAGATCCGGTTGAGTTCGGGAACGTTACACTGCGCGTGAATACTGACGGCTCCGTGGTGCACCTGAAAGATGTCGCACGCATTGAGCTGGGTGGTGAGAACTACAACGTGGTGGCACGGATTAACGGCAATCCGGCTTCGGGCCTGGGAATCAAGCTGGCGACGGGCGCCAACGCCCTTGATACCGCAAAAGCCATTAAAGAGAAGCTGGCAGAACTGCAACCTTTCTTCCCGCAGGGGATGAAAGTGGTTTATCCGTACGACACAACACCGTTTGTGAAAATTTCCATCAATGAGGTGGTGAAAACCCTTTTCGAAGCGATCGTGTTGGTCTTCCTTGTAATGTATCTGTTTTTACAGAATTTACGCGCGACGCTTATCCCGACGATCGCGGTCCCGGTCGTACTTCTGGGAACATTCGCCATTCTGTCCGCCTTCGGTTACTCCATTAATACCCTGACGATGTTTGGGATGGTGCTCGCCATAGGCCTGCTGGTCGATGATGCCATCGTAGTGGTGGAGAACGTCGAGCGCGTAATGGCTGAAGAACATCTGCCGCCAAGGGAAGCGACAGAAAAATCGATGTCGCAAATTCAGGGTGCGCTGGTCGGGATTGCGATGGTGCTGTCGGCAGTGTTTATTCCGATGGCCTTCTTTGGCGGATCTACCGGGGCGATTTATCGACAATTCTCTATCACCATCGTGTCGGCGATGGCGCTATCGGTATTGGTTGCGTTAATCCTCACGCCGGCACTGTGCGCTACCCTCTTAAAACCGATGTCGCCAGAGCAGCATGCCCCTAAAGGCGGTTTCTTTGGCTGGTTTAACAATCTGTTCGAACGGAGCGTAGGGCATTACACCGACAGCGTGAGCCGGATTCTGGGTTCAACCGGGCGTTATCTGCTGATCTTTGTTCTGATTGTTGCCGGGATGGTGATCCTGGCATTGCGTCTTCCGTCCTCGTTCCTTCCGGACGAGGATCAAGGCGTATTTATGACCATCGTTCAGCTTCCCGCGGGGGCGACGCAGGAACGCACGCAAAAAGTGCTCGACCAGGTGACGCATTATTACCTGAATAATGAAAAAGCGGATGTCGAAAGCGTGTTTACCGTTAACGGATTCAGCTTTAGCGGTCAGGCGCAAAACGCAGGGATGGCGTTTGTCAGCCTGAAACCGTGGGAGCAGCGTGAAGGAAAAGAGTCGAAGGTTACCGCCATTTTGAGCCGCGCCAATGCGGCATTTGAAAAGATTACCGATGGCTTTGTACGGGGCTTTAACATGCCGCCCATTCTGGAGCTGGGTACGGCCACCGGTTTTGACTTCGAACTCATCGACCAGGGCGGGCTGGGCCATCAGGCGTTAACCGCGGCACGTAACGAACTGCTGGGCAAAGCCATGCAGCATCCTGATGTTCTGGAAGGTGTCCGACCCAACGGGCTGGAAGATACGGTACAGTTTAAGCTCGATGTCGATCAGGAAAAGGCACAGGCATTGGGTGTATCGCTCTCAGATATCAACGAGACTATTTCGGCCTCGCTGGGCGGCGCTTACGTTAACGACTTTATCGACCGTGGTCGCGTGAAAAAGGTTTACGTGCAGGCGGATGCGAAGTTCCGCATGCTGCCGGAAGATATTAATAATCTTTACGTGCGCAGTGCGAGTGGCGAAATGGTGCCGTTCTCCACCTTCAGCTCAGCACGCTGGACTCACGGCTCACCGCGTCTGGAACGCTATAACGGGCTACCTTCAATGGAAATTCAGGGCGAATCCGCTCCGGGTAAAAGTACCGGTGAAGCGATGGCGCTGATGGAGCATTTGGCGTCGACGCTGCCAGTGGGCATTGGTTACGACTGGACCGGGATGTCCTATCAGGAGCGACTGTCAGGCAACCAGGCACCTGCCCTGATCGGCATCTCTTTCGTTATCGTCTTCCTCTGCCTGGCAGCGCTCTACGAGAGCTGGTCGATTCCATTCTCCGTGATGCTGGTTGTACCGCTGGGGATCGTCGGCGTGTTGTTAGCTGCTACGCTCTTTGGCCAGAAAAATGACGTCTACTTTATGGTTGGCCTACTCACCACCATTGGTCTATCGGCCAAGAACGCCATTCTGATCGTGGAGTTTGCCAAAGATTTGATGGAGAAAGAGGGCAAAGGCATCATAGAAGCAACGTTGATGTCAGTACGAATGCGTCTGCGTCCCATCCTGATGACATCGCTGGCGTTTATCCTCGGCGTATTACCGCTGGCAATCAGCAACGGCGCCGGGAGCGGCGCGCAGAATGCGGTGGGTATTGGCGTGATGGGCGGGATGGTTTCCGCGACATTGTTAGCCATCTTCTTCGTCCCCGTCTTCTTTGTGGTGATTCGTCGTCGCTTCAAAGGCAAAGGCGAGTAAGACTGAAACATAATGGCGTCTTCGGACGCTTTTTTTATGGAGTCTGAAGGCTATAATAATTAATAAGATAGTGATTCGTTCTTTCTTAAAACCAATTTATAAAATTCTTCTCCCTTCATTATTTTTACAATTCACATGAATTGACATTATTCCACACGATGGTCTTTATATCGCCAGTGATAAAATAGCCTCGAGCTCGTTAATAAGGAATTCAACTTATTAAGCGAAGGCGTGATTATTGAGGTAACACCATGAAAAGATTAATTTCTGTCGCACTGCTTACCGCGCTGCTGGCAGGTTGTGCTCACGATTCTCCCTGCGTACCGGTCTATGATGACCAGGGCCGCCTGGTTCATACCAATACCTGCATGAAAGGCACCACTCAGGATAACTGGGAGACTGCCGGCGCCGTCGCGGTGGGGACTGCCGCCGTGGCGGGTCTGACGATGGGGATCATCGCCCTGTCCAAATAATGCTTTCCGCGCGCGGCCCTGACCGCGCGTTTGCCTTTCTGTGGTGCAATTTTATAAACGCCATCCGCTGTATAAATAAATACATATAGAAGTTAATCACATCCTGTTGTCTTAAATATTGCTGCGTTGCAATTATTCGTGTTGCTTTTCACATATTCAATTCATCCTACAGTTTGCTTATATTCACGGCCAAAACTGTTAGCGAACTGTTGCCGTTAAAAAGAAAATATTTTGCGCCAAAATGTGGCTTACGTTGTAATTTCGCACTGTTTCGGGGCGCTGATTTTATTTTTTCCTGTCTACACTCAGACATATTGCGCTGTCACTCGCTCGCGCAAACCTGGCACTACGTTTGCTTAGTTAAAAAGTAGAGCCATCACGACAGACAGGTTCAGGCGTTTCCCAAACGTCACTTATAACGATAATTTCTCGCCACACAGGATGCATTATGAAAAAGATAATGATAGCCAGCCTCGCCGCTGCCGGCGCGCTGTTTGCAGTTGTGAATCAGGCACATGCAGGTACCACATTTGATGCAGTTAAGAAAAAGGGGTTCGTCCAGTGTGGGATAAGTGACGGCTTGCCCGGTTTCTCTTACGCCGATGCTGATGGCAAATTTAGCGGTATCGACGTAGATGTCTGTCGCGGCGTCGCCGCTGCCGTCTTTGGTGATGCCAGCAAAGTAAAATATACCCCTCTCACTGCCAAAGAGCGCTTCACTGCACTGCAATCGGGTGAAGTCGATCTACTCTCCCGTAATACCACCTGGACCTCCTCGCGCGATGCTGGCATGGGGATGTCGTTCACCGGCGTCACCTATTACGACGGTATTGGCTTCCTGACCCATAACAAGGCCGACCTGAAAAGTGCGAAAGAGCTGGATGGCGCGACGGTTTGTATTCAGGCAGGCACAGATACGGAACTGAACGTGGCGGACTACTTCAAAGCAAATAACATGAAGTATACGCCGGTGACCTTCGACCGCTCTGACGAATCGGCCAAAGCGCTGGAGTCAGGCCGCTGCGATACGCTGGCCTCTGACCAGTCTCAACTGTATGCCCTGCGTATCAAGTTGGGTAACCCGGCGGAGTGGATTGTACTGCCTGAGGTTATCTCAAAAGAGCCGCTCGGGCCGGTAGTACGCCGTGGCGATGACGAATGGTTCTCCGTCGTTCGCTGGACGCTTTTCGCCATGCTGAACGCCGAAGAGATGGGTATCAACTCGAAGAATGTGGACGAGAAAGCCGCCAGCCCTGCCACGCCGGATATGGCGCACCTGTTAGGCAAAGAGGGTGATTACGGGAAAGATCTTAAGCTCGATAACAAATGGGCTTACAACATTGTGAAACAGGTCGGCAACTACGGCGAGATCTTCGAGCGCAATGTCGGATCGGAAAGCCCGCTGAAGATCAAACGCGGGCAAAACAACCTCTGGAACAATGGCGGGATTCAGTACGCTCCGCCAGTACGCTAAGCACGGCAGTAACGGGCGCTGCGCTGCGGCGCCCACATTTTCGTTCTGGTTCTGAGGTTTTTTATGCGCCATCGTCACCCAACCGTAAAGGGAGCCCTCTCCTTTTCTAATCCCACGGTTCGTGCCTGGCTGTTTCAAATTATCGCCGTAGTGACGCTTGTCGCTATCGCCATCTATTTGATACACAACACGATTACCAACCTGAATAACCGCGGTATCACCTCAGGCTTCGCTTTTCTCGATCGCAGCGCCGGGTTTGGTATCGTCCAGCACCTGATTGATTATCAGCAGGGAGATACCTATGGCCGGGTGTTTCTGGTCGGACTGCTGAACACACTGCTGGTTTCCGCCCTCTGTATTGTTTTCGCCTCGATACTCGGCTTTTTCCTTGGCCTGGCCCGCTTATCAGATAACTGGCTGCTGCGTAAACTCTCTACGATTTACATCGAGACGTTCCGTAATATTCCCCCGCTGCTGCAAATTTTTTTCTGGTACTTTGCCGTACTGCGCAACCTGCCGGGGCCGCGTCAGGCGGTTAACGCCTTTGACCTGCTGTTTCTCAGCAATCGTGGGCTGTATATTCCTGCACCGCAGTTAGGGGAAGGGCTGCTGGCATTTCTGGCAGCCATGATTGTCGCTATTGCCATCTCTATCGGGCTGTATCGCTATAACACATTACGACAGATCAAAACGGGCCAGCTCCGCCGTACCTGGCCTGCTGCGCTGGCGCTCATTATTGGCTTACCGTTTCTGGCTCACGTGCTTTTTGGCGCGGCATTACACTGGGATGTGCCGGAACTGCGGGGGTTTAATTTCCGCGGTGGCATGGCGCTTATCCCTGAACTGGCGGCGCTCACCCTGGCGCTCTCTGTGTATACGTCGGCGTTTATCGCGGAAATTATTCGTGCGGGTATTCAGGCGGTGCCTTATGGTCAGCATGAAGCGGCGCGTTCACTGGGGCTGCCGAATCCGATCACGCTGCGCCAGGTGATCATCCCACAGGCGCTGCGGGTTATCATTCCGCCGCTCACCAGCCAGTATCTGAACATTGTGAAGAACTCCTCTTTAGCGGCAGCGATTGGTTATCCGGATATGGTGTCACTGTTTGCCGGAACGGTACTCAACCAGACTGGACAGGCGATTGAAACCATCGCCATTACCATGTCGGTTTACCTGATTATCAGCCTGACGATCTCCCTGCTGATGAACCTCTATAACCGCCGCATCGCCCTGGTCGAGCGTTAAGGAGCCATGATGACAAAAGCACTGTTATCGCATCCGGTCCCGCCCACGCCAGCTTCATCCTGGCGACCGCTGGTCTGGATACGTAAAAACCTGTTCTCCAGTTGGCTGAATAGCTTGCTCACCCTGTTCTGCCTGTGGCTGATGTGGCAGTTAATTCCGCCACTGCTGAACTGGGCATTTTTGCAGGCCAACTGGATTGGCACGACACGCGCCGATTGTACGAAAGCCGGGGCGTGCTGGGTCTTTATCCACCAACGTTTTGGCCAGTTTATGTATGGCCTCTATCCGCACGATCAGCGCTGGCGAATTAATCTGGCACTGCTGATTGGCCTGTTCTCCATAGCGCTGATGTTCTGGCGCAACATGCCACAGCGCGGGCGCTACATTGCTGGTTGGGCGGTTATCTATCCGCTAATTGTTTGGGGCCTGCTGTACGGTGGAATTTTTGGGCTGGATCGCGTCGAGACGCGCCAGTGGGGCGGGCTGACACTGACGCTGATTATCGCCTCTGTTGGCATCGCGGGGGCACTCCCACTCGGGATCCTCCTTGCGTTAGGCCGGCGCTCGACGATGCCAGTGGTGCGTATTCTGTCGGTAATTTTTATCGAGTTCTGGCGCGGCGTGCCGCTTATTACGGTTCTGTTTATGTCTTCGGTCATGCTGCCGCTCTTTATGGCGGAAGGCACCAGTATCGATAAGCTGATTCGCGCGTTGGTCGGTGTGATCCTGTTCCAGTCAGCCTACGTCGCGGAAGTGGTACGCGGCGGACTTCAGGCGCTGCCAAAGGGTCAATATGAAGCCGCGGAGTCGCTGGCGCTGGGCTACTGGAGGATGCAGGGACTGGTTATTCTTCCACAGGCGCTGAAACTGGTGATTCCAGGTCTGGTGAACACCATCATTGCGTTGTTTAAGGATACCAGCCTGGTAATCATCATCGGCCTGTTTGATCTCTTCAGCAGCGTACAACAAGCAACCGTCGATCCCACCTGGCTGGGAATGTCGACCGAAGGATATGTCTTCGCTGCACTGATCTACTGGATCTTATGTTTTAGCATGTCGCGCTATAGCCAGTACCTGGAAAAGCGCTTCCACACCGGGCGTACACCGCACTGAGGAATCTATGAGCCAAATTTTGATGCAACCCGCCGACGCGATGATTACGCTGGAAAATGTGAATAAATGGTACGGGCAATTTCATGTTTTAAAAGACATTAATCTTAAAGTGAGGCCGGGTGAGCGTATTGTATTATGTGGGCCTTCGGGCTCAGGAAAATCAACAACCATCCGCTGTATCAACCACCTTGAGGAACATCAGCAGGGGCGAATTATTGTCGATGGGATCGAGCTAAACGACGATCTGCGTAATATCGAGAAAGTACGTCAGGAAGTGGGCATGGTGTTCCAGCACTTTAATTTATTCCCGCATCTGACCGTTCTGCAAAACTGTACGCTGGCCCCCATTTGGGTGCATAAAATGCCAAAGAAAGAGGCAGAAGCGCTGGCGATGCATTACCTTGAGCGCGTGAGGATTGCCGAGCATGCACATAAGTTTCCCGGGCAAATTTCCGGCGGGCAGCAGCAGCGTGTCGCGATTGCCCGTTCTCTGTGCATGAAACCCAAGATTATGCTGTTTGATGAACCGACATCGGCGCTCGATCCGGAGATGGTTAAAGAGGTGCTGGATACGATGATTGGACTGGCGCAGTCGGGTATGACGATGCTGTGTGTCACGCATGAGATGGGTTTCGCGCGTACCGTCGCTGATCGGGTGATATTTATGGATCGCGGAGAGATTGTCGAGCAGGCCGCGCCAGAGGAGTTTTTTGCACATCCGAAATCCGAGCGTACACGCGCATTTTTATCGCAGGTAATCCATTAATTGCTATCCCGTTTTTTCGCACCAATGCAAAAAGGCCATCCTTTCGGATGGCCTTCTGCTTTATTAATTATTGAGCCAACAAATTCCCTGGTGGCGCTACACTTACCAGGTCTACACAGTTCAGGTTCGCACCGTACCCGTAGGCCGGATAAGGCGAAGCCGCCATCCGGCATTTTTTTCGCTCCAATGCAAAAAGGCCATCCTTCCGGATGGCCTTCTGCTTTATTTGATGTCTGGCAGTTCCCTACTCTCGCATGGGGAGACCCCACACTACCATCGGCGCTACGGCGTTTCACTTCTGAGTTCGGCATGGGGTCAGGTGGGACCACCGCGCTACTGCCGCCAGACAAATTCTTTTCTAATCTGCCGAACTTTAACCGAAAAAGTGGTGCTGATACCCAGAGTCGAACTGGGGACCTCACCCTTACCAAGGGTGCGCTCTACCAACTGAGCCATATCAGCACGCTAAATTTAATGCCTGGCAGTTTATGAATCACTTCGTGATTCACCCTTTGGGCCGTTGCTTTGCAACGTTCAAAAGCTTTCGCTTTTGTCCTACTCTCTTATCGAGTAGTGAACTGCCTCAGAGGTCAGTGCCATACTTCTTAATTTGATGCCTGGCAGTTCCCTACTCTCGCATGGGGAGGCCCCACACTACCATCGGCGCTACGGCGTTTCACTTCTGAGTTCGGCATGGGGTCAGGTGGGACCACCGCGCTAGTGCCGCCAGGCAAATTCTGTTGTATTAACCCGCTTACGCCGGTTAATTTAATCTGTTATCAAGC